>JACDAL010000003.1 GCA_013695465.1 Actinomycetota bacterium
ACCTCGGTTTCGAGCCGCACTCCCTGCCCCCGCTCGGAGTCTTCGCCGGCGTAGACCTGGACCGAGCTGGCGCTGAGGCCCGGGCGCCGCGGCACCCGGATGTCGAACTCCAATCCGATCTCCTCGCCCGCAGCGAGCACCGGAGAGGAACTCGGTCCCGCGAAGCGAAACACGACGCCGTCCAGAGACACCCCGCCGGGCTCGGGGCGAACGTCTGCGATGGAGGGGCTGCGTTTGCGGGCCCCCGAGGCGACCAGCGGCTCCGACACCGTCCCGCCGGCCGAGCCCACCAGGGAGAAGCTCACCACCAATGTCTCGATGTTCTCGGGGCCGGGGTTGGTGACCACCAGGGTGGCGGTCTCGACAGTAGAGGACGCCGCCTTAGCGGGAAAAGAGAGCTCGAGCTGGGGTTGGCCGGGTCCGGTCGGGTCACCGGCGCAGACGGCACCGAGCAACAGCGCGGCCACCAAGGGGACACCGAGCCGGGCCCCTCTCGCCGAGTGGTCGCTGAGTGTGCCAAACAGCATCTGACGACAACTCGGCCAGAAATCAGGAGGCAAGATCCAGGAGGTGTTCGAGCCCGACCGTCAGCGGGTCCGGGAGGTCCCCCACCCGCCTGATCGCCAGCAGGACACCGGGCATGAACGAAGAGCGGTCGATCGAGTCGTGGCGGATGGTGAGCGTCTGCCCGCGGCCCCCGAGCACAACCTCCTGATGAGCCACCGAGCCCGGAAGCCGCAACGAATGTATGCGGACCCCGCCCTCGTCCGTGCCGCGGGCCGCATTCTCGTCCTCTGACGAGCCCTGTGCGGGGAACCGGGCTTCGTTGATGAGGGCCGCGGTCCTCAGCGCGGTACCGGAAGGTGCATCGAGCTTTCTCTCGTGGTGACGCTCGACGATCTCGACGACATCGAAATGAGGGGCCGCGGCGGCAGCGAAGCGCATCATCAGGACCGCTCCCACGGCGAAGTTGGGAGCGACCAGGACCTTGCTCCCGGAGCCAGACGCCACCGCTTCTATCTCCGTCAGGTCGGCCGGGGTCAACCCCGTGGCCCCCACCACTACGTCGAGCCCCCGCTGCAACGACTGCAGGACGTTTTCCTTGACGGTCTCGGGAGTGGAGAACTCAACCGCGATGTCGGCACCAGACAGGGAGTCCAGCGAGTCTCCCCGGCCCACCCTGGCAAACAGCTCGAGGTCGTCCTCCGCCTCCACTGCCCGGCACACCTCTGCCCCCATACGCCCGTAGGCGCCGATCACGCCCACTCGGAACACCGGGGGCATCACGCTGCGTAGGAGCCGAAAGCGTCCTCGTCGAAGGGGCCGACCACCGTGATGTGCGGAGAGCCGGCGCCCAGGATCTCTTCGGCCACCCGCTTTAGGTCTTCGATCTCGAGTGCCTCGAAGCGGGCGATGAGCTCGTCCAGGGACATGATCTCACCGAGCGCGAGTTGCTGTCGTCCGAGCCTGTTCATGCGGCTGCCCGGATCCTCCGACGACAACACCAGCGCGCCGCGCAGATGACCCTTGGCGCGCTCTAACTCTTGGGGCGTAATGCCGTTCGCGGCCACCGAGGCCAGCTCGGTTGTGATGATATCCATCACGGTGTGGGCGTTCTGTGGAGTGGTGCCGGCATAGACCGCGAAGGTTCCCGTGTCGGCGAACATTGAGCTGTAGGAGTAGACCGCGTAGGCCAGTCCCCTCTTCTCACGCACCTCTTGAAACAGCCGAGAGGACATCCCGCCGCCGAGAACGGTGTCGAGCGCGGCCAGCACATAGCGATCCTCGTGGCTCCTGTGCAGGCCCTGAGTTCCCATGACGATGTGAGCCTGCTCGGTGGGACGTCGATGGACGTTGACGCCCCTGATCGGCCGCGGCGCGATGCCGGCCCGAAGCGTCTTACGCCCGTCAACGCCTTCGGAGAAGCGATCAGCAACAAGCTCGACGATCCTGTCGTGATCGAGATTTCCGGCCGCCGCCACCACGAGGTTGGGAGCCGAATAACGCTCGCGCCAGTACCCTTCGAGCTGGTCGCGGGAGACTGCCCCGACGGTCTCGTTGAAGCCGAGCACGGGACGACCGAGTGGATGCCCGTCCCACATCGCCCTGTAGAAGAGATCGTGGACGAGCTCGTCCGGGGCATCCTCGTGCATTGCGATCTCCTCGAGGATGACGTTGCGCTCGGACTCGAGCTCTTGGGAGTCGAGCGAGGAGCTGGTCACCATGTCCGAAAGGACGTCGAAGGCCATGCCCAGATCGTCATCGAGCACACGCGCGTAATAGCAGGTGTACTCCTTGCCCGTGAACGCGTTGACGTCGCCTCCCACCGCGTCGAAGGCGTCGGCGATGTCCTTGGCGGATCGAGAGGGCGTGCCCTTGAACAACAGGTGCTCGAGGAAATGGGAGGTACCGGCGATCTCCTCAGGCTCGTCGCGCGAGCCGACGTCGAACCATAGCCCGATCGAGACGCTTCTGACCTCCGACATGGCCTCGGTAACGATCACGGCACCCGAGGGAAGGATGGTGCGGGTGAACCTCAAGCCCCCCTCTGACATCAGAGGTCCGCACGCGGTGCCCGCTCGCGCCGAGGCCCACGGCCGCCACGGTCTCTGTCGCGCCCTCGATCGCCGCGGTCCCGCTCTCGTCCACGGTCACCGCGATCGCGATCGCCGCCGTCTCTGTCGCGACGCGGTCCCCTTCCACCGGACCCAGATGCTGCGGCGGCACGTGCCTCGTCGAGCGACTTGCCCTGGGCCACTTGGCGCTCGAGCCACGCCACCGGGGTCAGCGAGACCTTCCCCGCAGAGTCGATGTCGGTCACTTCGACCTCGATCTCGTCGCCCGCATTGACGGCGTCCTCGACGCGCTCGATGCGCCCCTCGCCCAGCTTGGATATGTGTGCGAGCCCGTCGCGCCCCGGCGAGATGTTCACGAAAGCGCCGAACGCCATCGTCTTGACCACAGTTCCTACCACGCGCTCACCTATCTCGGGCATGTGTGGGTTGATCATCTCGTCGATGAAATCCCGCGCCTTCTCGGCTGAGACCTGACTGGTCGAGCCGATACGAATCGTGCCGTCGTCGTCGATGTCTATCTCGACGCCGGTCTGAGCCGTGATCATGTTTATGTTCTTGCCCTTGGGGCCGATCACCTCGCCGATCTTGTCCACCGGCACCGTCATCGTCACCACGCGCGGCGCCGAGGGAGCGAGCTCGGTGCGAGGTGCCGAGAGCGCCTCGTTCATGCGAGAGATGATGTGCAGGCGCGCCGTCTGAGCGGCTCGGAGCGCATCCCCGATCACGTGTGCAGGGATACCCGAGATCTTGGTATCAAGTTGCAGCGCGGTGACCATGTCCTCGGTCCCCGCAACCTTGAAGTCCATGTCCCCGAAGGCGTCCTCGTCCCCGAGGATATCGGTGAGAGGAACGTAGCGATCACCTTCTGCGATCAGACCCATGGCGACACCACCGACGTGCTTGCCTCCCCGCAGGGGTACTCCTGCGTCCATCAACGATAGTGATGAACCGCACACCGACGCCATCGAGGTGGAACCGTTCGACGACATGATCTCGGACACGACCCGCAATGCGTAGGGGAAGTCCGCGCGACCTGGTATGGCGGGCAGCAGGGCCTTTTCGGCGAGTGCGCCGTGGCCGATCTCGCGCCGCTTGGGACCTCGCATGAAGCCGGCCTCACCGGTGGAGTAGGGGGGGAAGTTGTAATTGTGCATGTAGCGCTTGGTCTCTTGAGGTGAGAGGTCGTCGACCATCTGCTCCATCCGCTGCATGCCCAGCGTGGTGAGCGAGAGCGCCTGGGTCTCGCCTCTGGTGAACAAACCTGAACCGTGGACCCGGGGAATGATCCCGACCTGGCTCCAGATGGGTCTCACTTCGTCTGAGCGCCGGCCGTCGAGCCGAACGTTGTCGTCCAGGATTCGGGCTCTCACCGTCTTCTTTGTGAGCGAGCGCAGCGCCGCCCGGACCTCGCCGCCGTCGTCGCCCTCATCGCCCGAGCCCCCCTGCATCACATCGGCTTCGATGGCCGAGAGCCGGGCGCGGCGCTCGGGCTTGGAGGTGATCTTCACCGCTTCGGACACTGCATCGCGGGCTTCCGCCTCGACACGGGAATAGACCTCGTCTGAGTAATCCGAGAACAAGGGATAGTCGGGAGACTCCCCCGCAATTGTTCCCTTGGGCTTACCGGCAAGCTCGGCGAGCTCGAGTTGCAGTGCGATGGCTTCTGCGATGGGTGCCTTGGACGCCTCGATGCCCTCGGCGAGCAGCTCCTCGTCCGGCCGGCGCGCGCCGGCGGCCACAAGGTCGAACAGGTTCTCCGACCCCCCGGCCTCGATCATCATGATGTCGACCTCGCCGGATTCCCCGACCCGGCCGGCCACCACCAGCTCGATGGTGGCGTCTTGCTGGTCCTCGAAGGTTGGGTTTATCTCCCAGTCACCGTCGATATGGGACATCCGCACGGCTCCAACCGGTCCGAGGAAGGGGATGTCGGAGACGACCAACGCCGCCGATGCGGCATTGATCGACAGGATGTCGGAAGGATTCTCGTCGTCGACTGCCAGCACTGTGACTACGCTGTGGACCTCGTGCCGGAAGCCTGAGGGAAAGGCCGGGCGAAGGGGCCGGTCGATGAGCCTGGCATTGAGAATCGCCTTCTCTCCCGCGCGACCCTCACGCCTAAAGAAACCGCCGGGTATCTTGCCGGCTGCGTACATACGTTCTTCGACGTCTATGGTCAGCGGGAAGAAGTCGCCCTCTCCGCGTGGGTTGTCGGCGGTCGCGGTCGCCAGCAGGGTGGTCTCACCCATTGAAGCCAGCACCGCGCCGTTGGCCTGTCCCGCCAAGCGGCCGGATTCGAGGCGAATTACCTCGTCACCGATCTTGCGCTCGACGGACTGGGGCTCGGGAACCATTGTTGTCATTGTTTGTTTTCCTCCTGGGATTTCACTTCAGATTTTCTTCGGATGTACTTCGATTACTGAGCGCACATCGGAGTGCGCGTTCGTTGTCCAAGAAGGGGCTCGGAGGCCAGTTGTCAGTTGCAAGCCAATCGTTTGCCTGTGGTCAAACGACGAGCTTGCAACTGATAACCGACCCGTGCAAAGGCCCTCTCTCTAGCGAATTGTCGGGCCGGCGGCTCCTTTCCCTCCCGGATTCTCGGCGTGTCTAGCGCCTGAGCCCGAGCTTGGCGATCAGAGCGCGATAGCGCTCGATGTCCTCGCGCCGCAGATAGCCGAGAAGCCGGCGGCGACGACCCACCATACGAAGCAGGCCGCGACGAGAGTGGTGATCCTTCGGATGGGTTCGCAAGTGCTCGGTCAGCTCGGATATGCGCTGGCTCAACAGGGCCACCTGGACCTCCGGAGAACCCGAGTCTCCGGTGCTGCGGGCGTTGTCTGTGATGATTTCTTGCTTGGCTTCCTTGGTCAACGGCATCGAGGCATCCTAGCAGCCCACGCCCCTCGCGCCCGGCAGACGGCCGTGGGCGCGGACGAAATCCCCAACTTGGGTTCGTAGGTGCCGGAACGGTGCCCAGGAGCCCAACTTGGGGATTCGAGTACCTCATACCCGGCGACTAAGGGAGCGCGTGGCTTCGACATCACGGCCCATCTGCTCGACCAGAGCTGCAGTCGAGTCGAAGCTCAGCTCGTCCCGCAGCCGCGCGAGGAGCTCGATCCGCAGCTTTCGCCCATAGAGGTCGCCGGAGAAGTCGAGCAAGAAGGCCTCGATCCTGATAGGGGGGCGGGGGGCGTCTGCGACGAACGTCGGGTTGATGCCGATCGACAGCGCGGCCGGGTGCATGTCGCCATCGATGAGCGCGCGGCCCGCGTAGATCCCCTTCCGCGGCCTCACCAGAGCCTGATCGACCTCCAGGTTGGCGGTGGGATAGCCGAGCAGCGCTCCCCTCCCATCCCCGTGCACGACTTCGCCGTCGAAGTCGAAGGGCCGACCCAGAAGCAGGCGGGCCCGCTCGACGTCGCCGTCCAGCAGGGCGGCCCGGATGCGAGTGGAGGACACCACCAACCCCGCCTCGGGTCGCTCCAGCGGCACCGCCCGGGCCTCGAAGCCGAGTTCGGCCCCCAGCCGTGCCAGTGTGTCGATGTTCCCCGCGGCCCGCCGGCCGAAGCGCCAATTCTGGCCCACCATAACAAGCCGAGCTCCCAGGCCCTCGGCAAGCACATCGGAGGCGAAGCGCTCGGGCGGCCACGACGCCAGATCCTCATCGAAGGCCAAGACGGCCACTTGGTCCAGGCCCTGCTCCCTTAACAACTCGAGCTTTCTTTCGATGCTCGTGATCAAAGGCGGGGCCTGCTGCGATCGCAGAGTGCTCGCGGGGTGCCGGTCCCAGGTCAGAGCGAGAGGCGCCAGCCCGCGGCTGTGGGCCTGGGCAATGGTCTCGCCCAGCAGCGCGCGGTGGCCCAGGTGGACCCCATCGAATGTCCCCACTGCGACCGCAGCCCCCTGCGGGGGCCGCTTCAGCGCCGCCAGGTCCGTGCGCTTCGTCACGACGGCATCACACGCTCGGCCACCCAGCGGCTCGACTCCCTCCGATAGACCCCCAGGAGCAAGCCCTCATGCACCACGGCCACCCGCTCCGCGCCCGCAGATTCTCGAGCCGTCTGCAGCGGCCTGCCGTGGCTGACCCGGGCCGCGTCCTCGGCCGAGACGTCCATGCGAGGCATGCCGCGAACCGCCTCGAGCGGTGGAAGCAAATGCGATACCCGCAGTTTGGCAAGCGGGACGGCCTCGGCGGCGCCGAACCCCGCTGCCTCGATGCGTCGCAGGGAGTACAGGTGGGCGCCGCATCCGAGCGCTTCGCCGAGGTCGTGCACCAGAGTGCGCACGTAGGTGCCGGCCGAGCAATACACCTCGAAAGCGGCGTGAGGCTCCGCGCCGCGTGGGTCGGAGTTTGAGACGGAGAAGGACAGCAACTTGAGCTCGTGGATGACCACCGGACGCGCCGCACGCTCCACCAACTCTCCCCGGCGGGCCTTGGCATAGAGGCGTTCGCCCCCCACCCTTACCGCGCTGACCATCGGGGGCACCTGCTCGATTGCGCCCAAGAACCTGGGCAGCGCAGCCAACAGGTCCGCCTGGGTGAAGCTGCACGGGCGGCGAGAAAGCTCCTCGCCCGAGGCGTCCTGCGTGGTGGTGGTCACTCCGAATGAGGCTTCTGCCAGATAGCGCTTGGGCCCGAAACGTGCGTAGTCGAGCAGTCTCGTGCTCCTTCCCAAACCAAGTACGAGGACCCCGGTTGCGTCGGGGTCGAGAGTGCCGGCATGGCCCACCTTCCGGGTCCGAAAAAGGCGTCTGACTTCGTCGACGACATCGTGAGAGGTCATCCCACCGGGCTTGTCGACCACCACAACCCCGTCGGTCACAGGGCTGTCGAAGACTCCGAGTGATCCGCCGGCGGATCGCGTGAATCCGAGCGATCCGCTCGAGGATCGCGTGAATCATCCGAGTGATCCGCTCGAGGATCGCGTGAATCATCCTTGGGCGCGCTGCGGGCGAGGAGTGCCCGAATCTCTTCCGCCGTACCCTCGATGTTCGGAGCCGTGAAACCCGACGCCAGCTCGTGGCCCCCTCCGCCCCGGGCTCGGGCGATGACCCCGACGGAGGGGCCCTTGGACCGGAGGCTGACGCGGTAGCTGCCGTCCAGCTGTTGTTTGAACAATGCGGCGACGTCGGCTGCGCGGGTGGAGCGGATCGCGTCGATGAGCCCATCGGTCTCCTGCGGCGTCACCCCGGTCTCGTCGAGGTCAGAGCGCTGGAGCCATGAGTAGATGAAGCGCTCCTCCTCGTACAGCGTGGCGCGCTCGAGAAGGCGGCCGACCAGCTTGAGGAAGCCGAAGGGGGCGGACTCGAACAGCTCCTGGGCGATGACGGGGGCCGGAACTCCATGCTCGAGGAGTGAGGCCGCCAGCCGGAGTGTGTGAGGTGACGAGTTCGCGTACTGGAAGCGACCTGTGTCTGTGACCACCCCCACGTAGAGGCAGGTGGCGATATCCCGGTCGAGCTCGACTCCGAGGGCTTCGGCCAGGGAGGCGACCAGCTCGGCGGTCGACGACGCCGCGGGGACGACCACGTTGAGATGCCCGAAGTCGTCGTTGCCGGGGTGGTGATCGATGTTGATCAGACAGGGGGCTCGGCGAGCGATCTCCTCGAGCTCGCCCAGTCTTTCTGCTGCGCCACAGTCGACGGCGACGAAGACCGGAACGTCCGGCGGCATGTCTGAGACCTGGACCAGATGATCCTTGCCGGGCAACCACGCGTACGGCGCGACCGCCTCGACCGAGGCCGCGCTCCAGGACGGGTAGGTCTCGGCGCCGAGCCGGCGCAAGACGAGACTCAGGGCCAGAAGCGAACCGACCGCATCCCCGTCGGGCTTCTCGTGACAGGCGAGGCAAACGCGCGTGGCTCCACGCAACGCAGAGGCCACCTCGCCCCAGTCCGGCGACGATGCCATCATGCCTCCTCGCTCGAAGCCGAGCGATCCGCTGGAGGATCGCGTGGAAAGAGATGGCGATCCGCTGGAGGATCGCGTGGAGACAACCGTGCTGAGGGCTCGGCCTCCGTATCGTGGAGGCGACGAAGCAGGCTCTCCACGCGCTCCGCCGTCTCTGCGGCATGGTCGAGCTCGAAGACGAGCTCGGGCACGAACTTGAGCCTGATCTCAGTCCCCAAGAGAGCCCTGAGGTGCGGCGCCGCGCTGATGAGTCCCCGCATCGTGTCGTCTTTCTCCTCCTCCGAGCCGAGCACGCTGACCAGGACGCGCGCGCGGTGCAAGTCGGGGGTGACCCTCACCGTGGTGACGGTAACGAAGCCGATGCGCGGGTCCTTCAGACGGGCGATCTCCTCAGACAACACCTGCGCGGAGAGCTTCTCCACGCGCCGTGTCCTCTTGCTCATGGCAGCACATCCTCGAGGCTGACGACCTGATGCACCGAACCGGTGAGCTCGGCGGCCCCTGCGGAGGATCGCGCGACGAAGCGCTCGATCTCTGAGAGCACGTTGCGGCAATGTGTCGCCGACTCGCCCGCACAGGTGATCCCAAGAGCCGCCCGCTGCCATAGATCCTGATATTCGACCTCGGAGACCGAGGCGTTGAACTTGTGGCGCGCTCCGTCGATCACAGACCGAAGGATCGCGCGCTTGGTCTTGAGCGAGGAGCTCTCCGGGATGAACAGCTCGAAACGGGCAACGCCGACGAACATGTGCTGCTGGTTACCGAGCCACTTCCTGGATCTCGAAGGCTTGGATCATGTCGCCTTCCTTGACATCCTGGTAGCCGTCGATCCCGATCCCACACTCGAACCCGGCTGCAACCTCGCGCGCATCGTCCTTGAAACGCCGCAGCGATCCGATGCGGCTCTCGTAGACGACGGTCCCATCCCGCACGAGGCGGGCGCGGGCGTTGCGGCGGATCGTCCCCTCGATGACCATGCAGCCCGCCACCAGCCCGTAGCGAGGCACGCGAAACGTCGCCCGGACCTCGGCCTGCCCCATCGGCACCTCGCGCGTCTCGGGGCCGAGCAGACCGCGGGCCGCATCCTGGATGTCCTGGACCGCCTGGTAGATCACTCGGTAAGTGCGAATGTCCACCTCGCCCTCGGCGAGGGCACGAGCCTGGGACGTGGGCACCACGTTGAAGCCGATCACGGTAGCGCCCGACGCCTGCGCCAGCGCGACATCGTTCTCGGTGATTGCTCCGGCCCCCTTGCGCAGGATGTTGACCTTTACCAGCGACTGGTCCATGCCCGAAAGCTGGCCGTCGAGCGCCTCGACCGAGCCCTGGGTGTCGGCCTTGAGCACGAGGTTGAGCTCGGGGATACCCCCGTCCTGGGTCGCTCGCAAGAGATCCTGCAGCGACACCTGCTTCTGGGCGACCAGATCGGCTGCGCGCCGGTGCTGTTCGCGCTCGGACGTCACCGCACGCGCCTCTCGCTCGTCGTCTGCTGCGCGGAACTCGTCGCCCGCCTCCGGCAAGGACTGCCACCCGAGCACCTGCACCGGCGTTCCCGGGCCGGCGCTCTTGACGTTGCGGCCGCGCTCGTCGAGCATCGCCCGGATCTTGCCCCACGAGATCCCGGCCAGCACGATGTCCCCTCTGCGCAGCTCGCCGCGCTTGACCAGAACCGTGGCAACGGGGCCGCGGCCCTTGTCTAGGTTGGCCTCGATGACGTTGCCCCGGGCGGGGGCGTGGGGGTTGGCGCGCATGTCGAGCTGGACGTCGGAGGTCAGAAGAATCATCTCGAGCAGGGTGTCGAGGTTCGTGCGCTCCTTCGCGGAGACGTCGACGTAGATCGTCTCGCCTCCCCACTCCTCGGGAAGGAGGCCGTGGTCGGAAAGCTGCTGGCGGACGCGTGTCGGATCGGCGTCGGGGCGATCGATCTTGTTGACCGCGACAACCACCGGCACGCGAGCGGCGCGAGCATGGTCGATGGCCTCGACCGTTTGCGGCATGACGCCGTCGTCCGCCGCCACGACGAGCACCGCCAGGTCGGTGACCTGCGCGCCGCGCGCTCGCATGGCCGTGAACGCCTCGTGACCCGGGGTATCTATGAACGTCACGTCGCGGTCGTTCACCCGCACCTGGTAGGCGCCGATGTGCTGGGTGATCCCCCCGGCCTCGCCGGCGACCACGTTGGTGCGGCGGATGGCGTCGAGGATCGAGGTCTTTCCGTGATCGACGTGGCCCATGACCGTGACCACCGGGGGCCGGGGCTCGAGCTCGCCATCGTCTTCGGCCTCGTCCTCGCCGGACTCCTCTAAGAGCGTCTCCTCGACTGCGGGGTCGACGACGCTCACGATGATCCCGAGAGCTTCTGAAACCAGCTCTATCGCTTCATCGGACATGGGCTGGGTCAGGGTGACCATCTCGCCGAGGCCTATCAGCTCCCGCTGCACCTCGGCCGCGGAGCGCGCTACCCTGGCGGCGAAGTCCTGGACCGTGATGCCTCGATGGACGGCCACGGCCGAGGTCGCCTCGGGCTCGGGCGCAGCTCCTTTCTGAGGGATGTCTTGGACGTGCTCAACCGCAACGACCTCGTGGGGCTCAGGTTGAGGTTCGGCCTCAACCGAAACAGCTTCTCGAGGCGTGGAGTCGGGCTCGGCGACCGTCCGGGCCGGGATCTGCGGCTCGGGCTCGGGGGCAGAGACCCCGCCCAAATCCGTGCGCAGGCGCGCGGCCACGTCCTCGTCCACAGCCGAGGAGTGGCTCTTGACGGGCTGCCCGATCTCCTCCAGGTGCCTCAGCACCTCCTTGGAGGAAACCCCGAGCTCCCTCGCTATCTCGTTCACCCTTGGTCTGGCCATCGCTCTATCTCCTATGCGAGCACGCCCCGCAGCTCTTCGAGGAGCTGTGGCGACGGCTCGACTCTCGTTCGCAGCGCCTGCGCCAGCCGCGCAGGCTTCACCTCTTGCAGGCAGCGCGCCTCTCGGCACAGATAGGCTCCCCGGCCGGTGCCCGCGCTTCGGCGGCCGCCGAAGCCGGATTCCATGTGCAGCCGGATGGAGCCGTCCGCGGCCCTGTGCAGACGCACCAGCTCTCGCTGGGGTCTCGTAGTGCGGCAGCCCACACAGGTTCGTTCCGGGATATGTCCTATTTTACTCAGCTTTGCTCAGCTCGGTTGCTCTACAGGCTTCGGTTGTTCCGAGGGAGTGGATTCTGCCGCCTCCGGCTCTCCAGCGGCTTGCGCAGCGGCCGCTTCAGTCTCCGCCACCCTGGCGGCTTCTGCCGCGACGGCTTCAGCCTCTGCCGCCTTTTGGGCCTCTCCGTCGCTGTGCATCTGCGACTCGGACTTGAT
Source organism: Actinomycetota bacterium (assembly GCA_013695465.1). GTDB lineage: Bacteria > Actinomycetota > CADDZG01 > CADDZG01 > WHSQ01 > JACDAL01. The sequence continues at coordinate 11,828 of JACDAL010000003.1, forward strand.
GTCGACCTTGAGCCCGGTGAGGCGCGCCGCCAGGCGTGCGTTCTGCCCTTCCTTGCCGATGGCCAGACTGAGCTGGTAGTCCGGAACGATGACGAGCGCAGTCTGATCCGCCTGAGCGCGTACCTCCTTGACCTTCGCCGGCGACAACGCGTTGGCGACGAAATCCTCGAGGTTGTCGGTCCACTTGATGATGTCGATCTTTTCGCCGCGCAGCTCGTTCATAACCATGCGCACGCGCGCCCCGCGCGATCCCACGCACGCACCCACGGGGTCGACGTTGCGGTCGTGCGATACCACCGCGATCTTTGAGCGATGGCCCGGCTCGCGCGCCACCTTCTTGATCTCGACGATGCCGTCGAGGATCTCGGGGACCTCAAGCTCGAAGAGGCGCTTGATGAGCTCGGGGTGGGTGCGCGACACGATGATCTGGGGGCCGCGGTCCGACTTCCTCACCTCGACGATGTAGGCCTTTAAGCGCATGCCGTGCTCATAACGCTCGTGCGGCATCTGCTCCTGGGGAGGCATCCGGGCCTCGGCCTTGCCGAGATCCAGGATCGTGTAGCGGTGATCGTGCTGTTGGACGATGCCGGTGACGATGTCTCCTTCGCGGCCCGAGTACTCGCCGAAGGTCAGGTCACGCTCGGCCTCCCGCAGCCGCTGCAGGATCACCTGCTTGGCCGTCTGCGCCGCGATGCGCCCGAAACCCGACGGCGTGTCCTCCCATTCCCGCAGCAGGGTTCTCTCTTCGGTGTCGAAGTCGATCTCGATCTCCTGCGCGAACAGAGTCACCTCTCCCGTCTCGCGCTCGATCACCGCGCGAGCGTCGCGCGTCTCGTCGGCGTTGGTCATCCGCAGATAGGCCGACGCGAGCGCCTTCTCGATCGCCTCCACAACGGTGTCCAGCGAGATCCCACGCTCGCGTTCGAGCTCTCTTAGAGAGTCCATGGGGACCTTCATTGCTTACCTTCTTCCTCTGTCTTCTTCATTCTGCTCGGTTTTCCGATGAGGGTTGCGCCCAGAGCCTCAGCTCCATTCGAACACCGTCCTCGCAGACTTGATCTCGTCGTAAGGAACTTCCACAGCTCCGTGGCCACTCTCGATGCAAACCCCATCACCGTTGGCGGCCTGGATAGTGCCCTCCACGCGGTGACCCTCCGGCACCAAGGCACTCACCGTCTTGACTACGACCTTGCGGCCCTTGCTGAGCTGAAAGTGCTCGGGCCGGCTCAGGTTGCGCTCGAGACCGGGCGAGGACACCTCGAGCGTGTAATGCCCCGGGATGGGATCGTGCAAGTCGAGCCCGCGCGATAACTCCTGAGCCACCTCGGCCACCGTGTCGAGGTCGACTCCGCCGTCCGCCTCGACGAACACGCGCACGACAGACTGCCCGGGCCGCCCGCTTACCTGGATGTCCCACAACCTGAGGGAGCGCCTCTCGACGACTGCGGCGGCGAGGGTCGAAACCTCCTCGAGCGCGCCCACCTGTCCTCCCTCAATAATGAAGCCCCTCTGCCGAGGGGCCACGAAGCCACGTCATTTACCGACCGCGCCAAAATGCCCAGCCGCCTCCTAAAGATAGCACAGGTAGGGGTGAGGGCCGGGGTGGGCGCCCCTTGCGTGGTGGCAAAAACGGACCGAGGACAAATGCCAACAAGAACCCGTGGGTAGACGCGAACCGAGGACATTTACCACCAGCAGGCGGCTCGGCTGTAGTCAGTTCGAGCGGCCCGGCCCCCTGCCGATTCCGCCGATCGCCATCGTCTGCCGGCGAGAGGCGCCCTTCAGCACTGTGGGACCCCCCTCTGCTGCCTCTGCACCCTCGCCCGAGGCTCTGATCTCGTCGGCCACGCGCTGCGCCTCCGCCAGAAGCGCATCGACGAGCCCCGCGTGGGGGACCCAGCCGATCTGTTTGCCCTTTGCGAACAGGAGGCCGCGCCCAGGGCCTGCGGCGATGCCGATGTCGGCGTCGCGCGCCTCGCCGGGGCCGTTGACCTCGCAGCCCATTACCGCGATCTGCATCGGGGGCAGGTCCATCTTCTCGATCCGGGCTTCGACCTCGTTCGCCAGAGCGAAGACATCGAGCTCGGCTCGGCCGCAGGAGGGGCAGGCGACCAGATCGAAGCCCTCATCTCTCAGCCCCAGCGACTTGAGGATCTGCTTTCCTGCGGTGATCTCCTCGACTGGGTCTGCGGTCAGAGAGACTCGGATCGTGTCGCCGATGCCCTCGGCGAGCAGCGTCCCGATGCCAATGGCAGATTTAATGATGCCCTGCTTCGGTGTTCCCGCCTCGGTGACACCGAGGTGCAACGGCACGTCGGTGCGTTCGGCCAGCAGGCGGTAGGCGGCGATCATCTCGGGGACGTTCTGATGCTTGACCGAGACCTTGATGTCGGAGAAGCCGTGCTCTTCGAGCAGGGAGATCTCCCATAGTGCGCTCTCGACCAGGGCCTCCGCGGTAGGGCGACCGTGCTTGGCAATGAGCTTTCTGTCGAGGGAGCCCGCGTTGACTCCGATGCGGATGGGTATACCCCGCTCTCCGGCTCCCTCGGCCACTTCCTGGACGTGCTTTGGGTTGCGCATGTTCCCGGGGTTCACTCTGAGCCCGTGTACACCGGCCTCGAGCGCCATCATCGCCAGCCGCACCGAGAAATGGATGTCGGCGATGATCGGGACCCCGCCCTCTGCCACGATCGCAGGCAGCGCGCGGGCATCGGCCTCGTGCGGCACCGCCACCCTCACGATGTCGGCGCCCTGGGTCGCGAGCTGATGAACCTGCACCAGAGTTGCTTCGACGTCGTCGGTCTTGGTGGTGGTCATGGACTGGACGGATATGGGGGCGTCGCCCCCGATGGCGACCGAACCCACGGTTATTTGTCTCGACTTGCGGCGTTCGTACATGACTTCCAGTCTAGGTCCGAGAGGGGTCTAGAGGGGGGTGCGGATGGGGCGGGCGATGTCGAGATAGAGAGAGGCCACGAACAGGATCAGAAAGAAGCTCAGCACCGCGGCCGCCACCGGGATCAGCTTGCGCATGTCCACCGGCCTCTTGGTCACGGCCTCGTAGGCGACCACCGCCAGGTGCCCACCGTCGAGCGGGGGCAGCGGCAGCAGGTTCATCAGCCCCACGAAAATCGTGAATCCCACGATCAGCCCGATGAGGTTGAGGTACTGGCCGGTGGCGACGCTCTCGCCCGCTATGCGACCGGCCCCTACGATGCCCAGCGGCCCCTCGTCGATGGCGCGCTCGCCGCTGCCCGAAAGCGCACCCCACAGCCTGCCGTCGACGACCATGGAAAAGACCTGGCCTATGCCCTGGACCGACAGCTTGGTGGCTTCCCACGTCTTGCCGGAGGCGTCGGCAGCGGCCCCCAGGAAGCCCTTTTTCTCGAACAGCTCCTGCGGCTGGACCCCAAGGAAGCCGACGAGTTTCTCGTTGCCGCGCAGCTCCCGCAACTCCTCAGACGCCGGCGCATAGTCGACCGGACCCAGCCTCGGGCTGTAGATCGCCCGTCCCAAGACGACGTCGACCGGCCGCTCGGTGCCGCCACGAGAAACGGTGAACCTCACCTCCTCGCCGGCATGGGCACGGATGAAGGCGCTGACTCGCTCCCACGACCTGGTCTCGAGTCCCTCGACCCTGGTGATGACGTCGCCGGATCGCAGACCCGACTCGAGCGCAGGACTCTCCACCGAAACCGCCGCCACCTCGGTACTGGCCTTGCCCGTGGGAAAACCCAACGTCATCGAGGTCACCAAGAGAATGAGAAAAGCCACGGGCCAATGCGTCGCCGAGCCCGCCACGAGCACCAGTGCACGCTGCCAGCGAGGTTTGGTGAAGTAGGAGCGCTCCCGGTCGGCGGGAGCAATCTCCTCGTAGGGATTCATCCCCACGATCTTCACGAAGCCCCCGGCGGGAATGGCCTTGATGCCGTATTCCGTCTCTCCTCGTGTGAACGACCACACGGTGGGGCCGAACCCGAGGAAGAACTTCGTGGCCTTGAAGTTGAACACCTTAGCGACCAGGAAGTGCCCGGTCTCGTGGACCATCACGACGACCAGGATCGCCACGATGAAGAGCAGGACGCCTGCGTTCACCTGGATGTTCCTAACACGGTGCCGTTCCTATTCATCCCTATTTGGTCCCTATTCATTGGTGTCTTATCGGCACCTTCATTGGTTGCCTAACCGGCCCCAGAGATGGTCCTCATCACCTCTCGGGCTCGCCGCCTCGCCCATCGATCAACCTCGAGCAGCTGCTCGAGATTCCCGGCCTCGGAGCGCTCGTGATGCGCCAGGACCGCCTCGACAGTCGCCACGATGCCCGTGAACGGGATCGCCCCGCCGAGAAAGGCCCTTACTGCCTCCTCGTTGGCTGCGTTCAGGACCGCGGGGCAGGTTCCTCCCGCTTGCCCGGCGAAGCGCGCGAGAGACAGGGCCGGGAAGCGCTCGAGGTCGGTCTCTTCGAACTCCAGGGCCGGGGCGGAGGCAAGGTCGAGCGGGGCGCTCAGCTCCCGCCGTGGTCGGTTCGGGGCGAGAGCGGCCTGGATCGGGATGCGCATATCCGCCGGCGCCGCCTGCATCAACGAGGAACCATCGACCAGCTCGACGATGCCGTGCACCATGCTTTGCGGGTGCACGAGCACGCCGATCCGCTCGTATGGCAATCCGAACAGGTAGTGGGCCTCGATGACCTCGAGTCCCTTGTTCATGAGGGTGGCGGAATCGATCGTGATCTTCGGGCCCATCCTCCAGGTGGGGTGGGCAAGCGCCTCCGAGGGCGTTATGCCGGCGAGGTCCGTTCGCAGACGGAAGGGGCCGCCCGAGGCGGTCAGCACTATGCGGGCAATGTCGTCGGGGGCAACGTTATTCAGGCACTGGGCGATGGCGGCGTGCTCCGAGTCCACCGGCTCGATGCGCCCTCCGCCGCGCTTTGCTGCGTCCAGACACAGCTCGCCGCCTGCGACCAGGCTCTCTTTGTTCGCCAGCGCCAGGGTCTTGCCGGCCTCGAGTGCCGCCAGGGAAGCCTCCAGGCCGGCTGCACCGACGACTGCGTTCAGCACGACGTCTGAGTCTTCGAGCCTCGCCAGCTCTATCGCCGCGGCAGCTCCCAGCCCTGTGGGGGGCGAGCCATGGGCGCGGGCGAGGGTCTCGAGGCCGGCTGCGTCAGAGCCCGCCGCGAGCGCCGCTATCTCGAAGCCGTCCGGATGCGCCGAGATGACCTCGATCGCCTGACGGCCAATCGAACCGGTCGCGCCAAGGATCACCACCCGTGTCCTCAACTTTTTTCCCCGGCCAACGGGGTAGTGGATCGCGCGCAGCGCGCCCTGGAGTACCGATTCGGTACCTGAGAGCGCGCCACGCGCTTGTGAATACCTCTCGGTTGCTGGACGAAGCTCATCCTTTTTTCACGCGATCCTCCAGCGGATCGCTCATTTCGTTTTCCGCGCGATCCTCCAGCGGATCGCTCATTCGACGAAGAAGATGATGTAGAGGTAGGCGGCCGGAGCGCAGAAGATCAGCGCGTCGAGACGGTCGAGCACACCTCCGTGG
>JACDAL010000009.1 GCA_013695465.1 Actinomycetota bacterium
CCCGGACCTCCTCGGAGGATGTCGTTTCCCTTGCCTCCGGAGAGGCGGTCGTCGCCGTTGACGCCCCCAAGCTCGTCGCGCCCCTCGCCGCCGCAGATCCTGTCGTTCCCTCCCTGACCCTGAATCGTGTCGTTGCCGCCACCCCCGACGATGACGTCATTGCGAGAGGTCCCCGTGATCACGTTGTTGCCCGGGGTGCCGACGATAGTGGGGCGCTGCCCGAAGCAGGGCGTTGCCTGCCCCTGGGCAGGCAAGGCCGGCAATGACCCCGCAATCGCTGCAGCCGTCACCGTGACGAGCCAAGTCTTACGCATGGCGTCTCCCCCATTTCTGTCGATCTCAACGACCTCGACCTCGCGGAGGCGCTTACCCCAAACCTTGTGACTAAAACAAAATTTTCATGTTCGAGGTGCCGGGCATCGTCGTGATCTCGACCCCTATTTAAGAGGTCTCAGGCCGGCCGCGTCCAGTCCCCCGCACTTCCACGCCAGGGTCGCGCGCTGGCGCTCCAGGGAGCCCAGGAGGGTGGCGGTCTCGTCGCCCGCGAGAGGAGGTTCCGGCCGGTTCTGCTCGTCCTGGTGGGTCATGGCGGTGAGTCTTCCGGCGCGACCACCGCTGAGCTGGTGGGACTCACCGCCCATAATCGCCAAAGCTGAAGCCCTCGCCTTTCTCGGCGTCGAGAAGCCCCTGGGGCAAGTAACCGACAGAACATAGGGACGCGCGGAGGCCGTGCTGGCCGCGCGGACATCCTTAGCGAGTTGATCGACGGCAAGACCGAAGTCGGCTACTGAGCCCGGGGGATGTCGATCGTGGCGTCATTCAGCGGCTCCCCCAGTTGGTGCTTCACCACGCGCTCCGAGGATGTGTGCGGCAGCTCCTCCCGGAACTCGTAGTAGCGAGGCACCTTGAACCGGGCGAGGCGCGCGCCGAGGAATCCGTGTAGGTCGGCGGCCGTGACGCTCGAGTCGGGCCGGACGACCACCCACGCCTTTATCTCCTCCTCCACTACCGCGTCGGGCACTGGGGTGACCGCGCACTCGATCACGTCAGGGTGAGAGCCGAGGACGGTCTCGATCTCGGCCGGCGAGATGTTCTCTCCGGCGCGCCGGATCATCTCCTTGGAACGTCCCCGGTAATAGATGCGCTTGTCTTCGTCCATCTCGACGACGTCACCCGTGTGCGCCCAACCGCCCGCGAAGAACGCCGCGCTCGGTTCGGGGTCCTTGTAGTAACCGTTCATGAATCCATCGCCTCGCAGCGCGAGCTCACCTGGCGTGCCCGCGGGCAACTCGTCACCGGCCGGCCCGAGAACGGCGGCCTCGTTGTGGGGAAGGGCGCGCCCGATGCAGCCGGTTCCCACTGATCCGGCGTGCTCGGACTGGCCGACGATCGTATTGAGTCCGCTTTCCGTCATTCCGAAAGCCTCGAGCCACGGGACGCCCCAACGCTCCTCGATCTCGGCGTGTAGTCGAACCGGGATCGCGGAGCAATAGACACGCCGGAGGCTGTGATCCCGCTCGCTTAGCTTTTCGGGTTGCCGAAGGAGCAAAGCCGGCATCACGCCGAGGCAGTAGAAGACGGTCACCCGCCACTCAACAATGGAACGCATGAACGTGCTTGGGTGGAAACCGTTTAGGAGCACAAGGTGAACACCTCCCCGGAGCGCCGCGATCACCTGCCACTGGGGATCGATATACGAATGCGGCTGCGAAGTGAGGATCGTGTCTCGTTCATCAAGTTCCATGGCGCGCCTGGAAACCGCCCCCATCCACTGCCAGTACGCATGGGTGAGCATGCAGCCCTTCGGGAAGCCCGTCGTCCCCGAGGTGTACTGGATGTTCGCCAGTTCACCTGCGGGCGGCGGCGCGCCGACGTCCTCGCCCACGATCTCGGGCATCGGATCTCCCGTGCGCACTTTCATCAGCTCGGAGTGCGTCTTCGACCGCTTTATCGCATCGAGCACAACATCGTGCGTCTCGTTATCCGTAACGACGACTCGGCTGCCGCTGTGTCCGAGGATGTAACCGGCATCGTGACCCTTCAGGCGGGAGTTGATTGGGACGGCCGTCGCCCCCCCGGTCACGATGCCAAGCCACGCCACCGGGTAGAACAACGAGTTCTTCAGCATGAGTGCGACCCGATCCCCGGGCCGTACCCCCATGTCCTGGAGGCGCGCCCGCATCCCCGCGACGCGATCTCTCAGCTCGAGGAAGGACATGGAGCTGCCATCCTGGAAACTCATGAAACGACGGTAGCCGTAGTGCTCTCCCTGCCTGCGGATGAGTGACAAGAGATCCTCGTCGGCGAAGCCGGACGGCTCCGGCCAATCAGGATCTATCGCCATGCCGCCCGGTCAAGGCGTCGCTTACTGCGCCTGGCGAGCCCGACCGCCACACCTCCTCGGCGATCCTGTTCTCGTTCTCGATCGCTCGCTCGACCTCTTCCAGCGGAGGGCGGAGCAACTTGAGATGCAACCGCGTCATGGTCCCCGGGCGCTTCCACAGCAAGATCAACTCGACGGCTCTCGTGACGACATCCGCGGACGGCACCAGGTAGTCGATCAGCCCCAGGCGATGTGCCTCCTCCGCAGGGATGGGCTCCCCCGATAGAACCAGCGGCAACGTCCGGCCCCCGAGCAAGCGAGGCAACAGGTAGGTCGACGCGTTCGAGATCGTGAGCCCTACCCGGTTTTCGGGGAATAGATAATAGCTTTCCGGACACCCGACTCGTGCGTCGAAGCAGAGGGTCCACTCCGCGGCACCACCGACGACGAGACCATTCAAAGCCGCAACGATGGGAACCTCGGACTCGAGAATGGCGCGCGTGAGGTCCTGGAAACTCACTATCAGTTCGCGAAATCCGGCTTCGTCGAGATCCTCCGTCATATTGAGGTCGTCTCCCGCCGAGAACGCCCGCCCCTCCCCGGTGACGACAATCCCCTTCGCTCGCCCGCCGCCGAAAGCCCTCAGCTCCGAGGCGATGTCGAGGAGCATCGGGATCGTCAGAGCATTCAGTTTGTGGGGGCGCTTAAGGGTGATGACGGCGACGTCGTCCGTGATCGTCGTCGCAACGTTGCCGCTCTTACCAATCCGATCGCTCATGGACCTCCCTCCCTACACTCCGAGACTGTGTACACCAAAGCATGCATAGGAAAGGACGGACCAGGAACCCACAGCCGTCCGACCTGCGGAAATGGCGACACGCCAGGACGGGCCCGACTCGATCGAAGGCATGCGTCGGCCTTCAAACCGGCGCCCCGCCGACCCCGGGGCGGGCGGGTTCGATACCCGTCCGCCTCCGCTCATGGCCGCTGACGGAACAGCCCGACTACACGACTGGGAGGACAACGAGTCGCGTCCTCGGCTTCGTGGTTTGCCTCGGCGATCGAAGGCGCCGCCCCCGACGGTGGTGGCACTCCATGCACTCGATGTCGCCTGATCGCGTCCCGACACGGCGGTCACCTCGTAGAAGTAGCCTCCGCCGTTCTCGATGCCGTATCCTACTCTGTGTCCCCTTTTGATCAGCCAATTCGATCTCGTCGATGTTCCACCCGAACTCGTCACCCGCCACCAGGAGTTGTCGTTGGCGTCGATGATCCACCACGAAGACAGGGACCAGCCGACGAGCGAGGAACGAAAGCGTGTACTCCACGCACTGGCGGAGGGTGGTTGCGTCGCTCCCCGTGCGGAGGCCGACGTGCTGCTCAGGGCATCGAGCGAGGGCGCCGGACCGATCGAGGAGCTGATCGCTCGCAGGCTGCGCGGGGAGCCGCTGGCCTGGATCACCGGATCGGCGCGTTTCTGCGGCGTTCCTGTCCGCGTCGACCCCGGGGTGTTCGTGCCCAGGCCGCACACGCAGGCGCTGGCATGGCGAGCGGTCTCTCTCCTGCCGGCCGCCGGGATCGCCGTCGACCGTGCACCGGCAGTGGAGCGGTGGCCGCCGTCCTCGGATCGGCCCACCCGCGGGCCACCGTGGTGGCCACCGACGTCGACCTCGTGGCCGTCGCGTGTGCACGCCGGAACGGCGTCCGCGCCCTCGTGGGCAACCTCGACGAGCCGCTGTCGCCGTCGTTGCGCGGGCGCGTCGACGTCATGACGGCCGTGGTCCCCTACGTACCCAGTGAGGAGCTCCACCTCCTGCCGAGAGATGTGCTCGCCAACGAGCCTCGTCGCGCGCTCGACGGCGGACGGCGCGGAACAACGGTGCTTGTGCGGGCCGCCCAAGCAGCCGCGCGCTGGCTCCGCCCGGGCGGCAGCGTGCTTCTGGAGATCGGCGGCGACCAGGCGAGCGAGGTGGCGACGACCCTGGCGAACGTCGGCCTAACGGAGCTCCGCGTGCATCGGGACGGCGACCGGCAGGACCGAGCGATCGAAGCGCAACATCCCGGTGCGCCGCGCTCTCCGGGGATATCCGTCGCTCACGCGACGCCTTGACCGGCCGTTCACGGAGAGAGCTGAAACCGCGGCCTTGACGAACCGAACGATCGGTCGAGCGTGAACCCCAGTGGGATCGAGGTCCGGGTGGTAGATCGTTGACGTCCCAGCCGACCGATGGTGACGAGGGTGCCACCACTGCCGCTCGTCCGGGCCGTCTCGAGCGGCGGGCGCTCTCGACCTTTCAGCAATCCTGGAGCCGGATGTCCTGGGTGAGGTTGATCCAGGCCCGTTCGGTATCTTCGTTGTGACCATGCGGCGACTGAAACAGCTCCATGTAGGCCGCGATGTCGCTCACGTTCCAGCTCAGGCGATATAAGGACATAGCGGCTTCGTCGATGTCGCGACGGGCTGCCTCAACATAGAGCGCCAATTCCTCACCACCGGCGGTGGCTACCATCCATAGGTCACGCTCGGGAGGGGCCAGCCCGACGGTGTCCCAGTCAACGAGCATCAAACCGTCGCCAACACGCATCAGGTTGCCGGGGTGTGGCTCTCCGTGTGTGATGACCGGAGGCCTACCAGCTGCCGTTACCGCATCATCGAGACAGTCAATCTCGTTCAGCAACCGGCGGAGGCTTGTAGCGTGGCGGGCCAGCCAGTCGCGAGCTGGTTCGGCAAAGGGTCCGCCGGCCCATGTGTCCTCAAGGTTCATCAGCGCTCTTTCGAGACCACGACGTCCGGGCAACCTGATCCTTTGGTGTTGAGTCAAAGATCGCGTGGCTTTCGTCGCTGGTGTCGCTTGATGCAGCGCCATCAACATCCGAAGCAACGCCGCACGGTCTGCGGAGTTGATCTCTTCGCCAAAGCGACCGGAGCTCCCGTCGACGAAAGGGAACAATGCGAGTGTGTGTCGCGGGCCGATGCGGAGGAGCGTCTGGCCTCGTGCGGTGGGCAGGGGTGCGACGACGAACTCAAGCCCACTTTGCCGGAGAGCCAAGGCGGTGTCGAATGCGACCCGCAGACTTTGGAAGGCAGCATCACGCGTCTCACCCAACCAACCCTTGTGATCCAGATCGTCCACGGTCACGAAGTGACGCCTGCCTGCAGCATCGGTGACGATCCAGTGGTAGCTGCCAAAGCCCTCGGCGAGGTACGTGCAGGTGTTGATTTCAAGGCCCCACCCGTGCGCCAGGGAGTGGAATAACTTGCTCTCGTCGAGACCCTCCGGCTGAGACTTCACTCGCAACAAGGTAAGCGACGGTGGACACCCACGATCTGAGCCCTGGCCCGAAACTGACCGTATGGGACGTTCTGGACCAAACCTGCCGCCACGCGCGGGCACGCGAAAACATCCCAGAGGTTCTGCTTGTGTGGCGTGATCTTGCGGATACCGTTCAGGCAGCGAGGCTAGAGAGTAGGAGACGCCAATGGAGCAACGACTGAGTCTGATCACCCTTGCATATGAGTTGCGTGCGCCGGCGTCAAGGACACGGCGGATGGGGGAGGTATAGAGGAGGCCGCATGATTGTTCCGAAGCGACGCAGGGTACGCGTTTCGCAAGAATCAGCGAGTCGGAGGTGATCATGCTCAGCGAACGCCAAGACCGGACCAACCATTCCGGCCCCTTGTGTGCGGGGGGCTCGTCGAACCCCGGCTTCACGTAGTGGCGAGCTGGTCGGATGTCGTTGCGCTCGGTCTGGCGTTTCCCGGCGTCGAGCTTGGTACTTCCTACGGAACGCCGGCGTTGCGTGTCCGCAAGGCGCTTCTGTGTCGGCTGCGCACCGAAGCCGATGCGCTCGTGCTCCGTGTCGTTGACATGGGTGAGCGCGAGGCGCTGATGCATGATCGACCCGATGTTTTCTTCTCCACGCCACACTACGATGGCTATCCCTATGTGCTGGTGCGCCTGGATGTCGTCGACTCCAGGGAGCTCGCCGAGTTGGTCGAGGAGATCTGGCGGTCGAGGGCGCCTAAACGCCTCGTCGCCGAGTACGAGGAGTCCACAGGCGGCTAGGTCAGCGAGCAGAACATCGGTCTCTCCCTTGAAACCGTGTTCAAGCAGGTATCCAGATTCAGGAGTTCGAGATATTGCCTCATCCAGGATCCCTTAGCTGCTCAGTTCCCTGGCCGATTCGGCATCTAGATCCCGCAACCATCGCACCAACGCTCCGGCGTTGCTGCGCTGTGCGGCGTCGAGCGGCGTGAGCTCTTCCCATGGCGGTATCCAATTCAGCTTTGCGCCCCTGTCGAGCAGGTACTGCGCGCAGAACTGTTGTCCTCCATGACAGGCACCCCAAAAGGCTCGGTCGACGTCCTCTTGGGATGGGGAGGTTCCGTCGAAGTAGCTCTCCACGCGGCCTATCAATCCCAGCGTGGCTGCGTCGGCTAATGTCGTCTCTGCACCCCGCTCGACGAGCCGGTGCGCGGTCCTCCATTGCCCGAACGCGCGTGCATCCGCAAGTGGAGTGCCCCCACCGATGACCGCGCCGTCTCCCTCGATATCGGCTCCGGCGTCGATGAGCGCGTCGAGCACCTCGACGTCGTTGCTGCTTGCCGCCCAGTGGAGCGGCGTTTCACTGTGTGGTCCACGGAAGCGCGCATCAACGTCGGCTCCTGCGGATACCAAAGCGGCTACGGTCGCCGCACCGTTCGGAAAGTGCCCCGGCCAATCAGTCACAGCATGCAACAGCGTCCGCGACATTCCGTCGGGGTCGTCATCGCCGAGCCTCGCCGAAGCCAGCCCGGGGTTCTCGTCCAGCAGCCGCTTCAGGGCCCGAACGTCGCCTGTCTGAATCACCTCTACTACAGCGACGGCCAGAGGCTCTTCGGTGTGCAGCGTCCGCACGTAGCCTCCTCGCTAGGAGTCTCGCCTGAGCTGAGGGAGACTCTGGTCGTGACCCCCGTCGAGCCGGACTCTGGCACCCGGGCTCGTCGCGGTCGTCAAACGTCGATGCGGACAATTCTACGGTTGAACGCGCGTTGCGCGCGTTTGACTCCCTTCGATTTCAGGTCGCGAATGCCCCCGGGCATTGACGTTGATCTAGGGATGCTGCACGGCAGCGCTGCCTCCACCCCGTCTGACCGGCTCGGCGACCGCACGCACACGGCCACCGGATAAGAATTCGATTCCTGCCACAGTTCCGAGCTCCTCTACCTCCTCGAAAGAGTGGCCTAGACTCTCGAGCGCGTCGCTCACCTCGGAGCTGAGAAAGGCGGGCTCGGCGAGAATGGGGTAGGCGTTCTGCGGGGCTAGGCGAGGCGCCGCAACCGCTTCCGGAAGGGTCATACCGAAGTCCAAGCGGTTGAGCAGCACCTGGAGCACGGTGTTGATGATCGTGGAACCCCCGGGCGACCCAAGTGCCAGTACCACCTTGCCATCCTTGGTCACGATGGTGGGGCTCATGCTGCTGCGCGGGCGTTTCCCTCCTTCGGGTGCGTTGGGGTGGGGAGGCTCGAAGTTGAAATCGGTGAGCTCGTTATTGAGCAGGAACCCGTATTCCGGCACAGCGATACCGCTGCCTCCGATCTGCTCGATCGTGAAGGTGTAGCTCACGACCATGCCCGCTGCGTCTGACACCGTCAAGTGGGTGGTGGAGCCGCCGGTGTTGATCGAGGCGGACACCGCTTCCGAGTCTCCGTCGTAGGGGAACGGGTCGCCGGGCGGCAGGGGCTTGGGCGAAGCCTCTGGGCCGATCAGTTCTCGACGCTCGGCCGCAAACTCTTGCGACAGCAGGCCCTCGAGCGGCACGTCGACGAAGTCCGAGTCGCCCAGATAAGCGTTTCGGTCGGCAAAGGCGAGGCTCGATGCTTCGATGTAGCGATGGAGAGCTCGAGTGCGTGAGCCGGCTCCTAACTCGAAGCCCTCCAGGATGTTGAGTGCTTCAGAAACGGTGGACCCCCCGCTCGAAGGGGGACCCATCCCGAACACGTCGTAGCCACGATAGGAGACGCGAGTCGGCGCTCGGAACGGCGCGCGATAACGGGCGAGATCCTGTGCCGTCATCAGCCCGGGCCGGACGTCGAGGTCGGAGCTGCGGGTCTCGGGCGGAGCCTGCACAGATCGCACGATAGCTCTCGCAAGCTTTCCCTGATAGAAGGCGTCGGCCCCCTGCTGCGCGATCAGATCGTAAGTGTGAGCCAGATCCCGGTTGCGGAACACAGAGCCGATACGCGGCACTCGCCCGTCATTAGTCAGAAACAACCGACGCGTCGATGTGAAGGAGCGGAAGCGCTCGAGATTGTCGCGAGTCTGCGAGGCGAAGACATCATCGACCACAAAGCCTTGTCGGGCGATCGCTATTGCCGGCCGTAACAGGGAGCCGAGCGACATGCTTCCAAAGCGCTCGAGCACGCGGTCCCAGCCCCGCACAGTGCCCGGAACACCCACGGACAGACCGCTGGTGACTGCCTCTTCGAAGGGGATCGGCTCGCCGGTGTCGGGATCGATGAGGGTGTCTGGTTCGTAGGCGGCCGGGGCAGTCTCACGGTGGTCGTTGGTGGCCACCCTGTCGCCTCGGCCGATGAGCATGAATCCACCACCCCCGATTCCGCACGAAAAGGGCTCGACGACTCCCAGCACCGCGGCGGCGGCCACTGCCGCGTCCACGGCGTTGCCGCCATGGCGGAGCACTCGAATGGCGGTGCGAGTCGCCAGCGGGTCGACGCTTGCGGCCGCTCCCCCGCGCCCGGTCGCAGTGGGCCGTCCTTGAGGCCCTCCCGGCTTGGCTGGCGCGGCCGGCCCCAGGCCCAGCGACACCATTACCGACAGGGCGAACGCAATGCTCAGGATGCGGCGCATCGAGAATCCCTTCCTCTCCACTCTGGCCCTCTGCTCCGGGAGCTCCACAGCAGACCGTGCGACCTCTTTCGCACCCTACAGGAATTGGGAAGGGCCTGCCTGTGCAATGTTCCTATATCCGCTGTCCTTAACGCAGCGTGAGGTGAGCGGCGGCTTCCGATCAGGAAGGCCCGGCGTCTCGCGGTGGCTCATGACGTTCACGTGATGGTCCATCCCTTATCCATGCCTACACCGCAGCTGTTTCACTGGGCCGGCGGGAGGAGTGCGTCCGTCACGTGGTCTAGCTTGCGGCGGCGGCGAGATCCGCAGCGAAGCGAACGATCTGCTCTGCGCCTCGACCGTCTTGGTCTTTATCCGGGTTGTAGATCACGATGCTGACGCCGGCACATCCGGGTGCTGTGAGTGCGGAAGCGCCGACCTCGCGTAACTCTTGCCATGTCAGTCCTCGCGGCTGTGGATAGTCGACGGCGGCGAGCTCCTCAATGCGCAGCACGTCGAGGTCGAGATGCAGCCAGAAGGCCGTGGCGACGAGGTCGATGGCAGCAGCCGCTTCGCGCGCAGAGGTACGGTCCCGCATACTCAGCCTTCACCCAACATCAGGTTGAACCTGATCGTTACGAGACATCCAGGCGGACTGGAGTGGAGATTGCATCTGCTTGGCGGCACAGCGCAGCATCGCGGACCCAGGGTTCAGAAGATCATCACAAGGGGCCGGTCGTAATCGTTCCAACCATGAGTCGGTGCACAATGTCGCCTGGAATGTGACATCATCATCGGATGATTTCCAAGGAGGAGCTGAGTGTCTACCTCACGGATCATCTCGGAGGGGCGGCGGCCGGCGAAGAATTGGCGGAGCGATTGCGCTCGCAAAACGAGGGATCGTCCTTGGAAAGCTTCCTGGCGCAGCTTGCACTCGACATAGCCGTGGACCGCGAAACTCTCGGGGACCTCATGGAGCGGTTGGGAATCACAAAGAGTGCCGCCAAACAGGCAGGCGGATGGGTCCTCGAAAAACTGACTCGGATCAAGTACTCGGAGAGGCTGACCAGATCGGCGGATGTCAGTCGGCTCTTCGAGATGGAGACGCTCTCTCTAGGGATCGAAGGCAAGCTCGCCATGTGGAAGAGTCTCAAGAAGGTCGCTCACGAGGATCCTCAGCTGTCGAACACGAATTTCGATGACCTGATTCAGCGAGCACAGCAGCAACTCGACGGGCTCGAGCGGCATCGACAGGAGGCGGCCGTCAGAGCCTTCACGGCGTGAAGCCCCTTGACGAATCAATGTCTGCCTCCGCCGGCGGCGCCGGCGCCTTCAGCTTGGTGAAGTCCCATGCGTTGCTTGGGAGTTACGGTGAGCGCCAGGGGTGAGCTACATGAAGCTGTTCACCGTCGCCGTCTCGTGTGTCCTGATCGGGACCGCTATGGCCCCAGGGGGCGCCCGCGCCCCCGGCCTCACTCTCGCCGACGGAACGCCCGAGGACCTGCAACGGCTCGCCACACAGACCTGGGCCGAATTCATCGCATCCTTCTCGAGCAGTCGCGACTGTGTCGCTCCCGTAACCGTCGCCCCTGCCGCAGAGCTCGGCGACCGGGCCGTGTATGCGCCCGAGAGCATGCTCGTGACCGTCCGCGTGCCCGGCACCGCCCCCAACCTGCGCGCAGCGATGGTTCACGAGTTCGCCCATCACCTCGACTTCACCTGTCGACGCGCTCGGCTCTTTCGCCCCCGGTTCCTCGCGGCGCAGGGCTTGGCGTCAACCCGGCCCTGGTTCAGAGGACCCAGCTGGGAGCAAACCCCGTCCGAGCAGTTCGCGGATGCGGCAGTCGAGATCGTGCTGGGGCGTACCTCACGGCTGCGCCTTCACGCCCGCGGGGCCGCGCTCCGAGAGATGCGGGCGTGGGGAGCACGCGAGTGAATCACGCATTGGCCGAGCAGCTCCAGGACCTGATCCTGATCTGGCACGGCGTCCGCGCACACCGGTGGTCCAAACGGAAGCATGCCCATTCGAACCACCCAGTACGTGGTTTGTTCGTCAGCCTGCGGACTTCTTAGCGTTCTGTTCGAGCGCCTGCGCTGCGCGACGCATCTCCTCTACGGACTCGTCGTCCTCCGGCGCCTCGCGTTGCAGCTCGTGTGCCAGGTTCTGCAGCTCCTCACCTCCGGCCATCATCTGCACGAGCTGATCTAGCCCGATGTCTTTCTTGGGGAAGTCGCCGTAGACGCGCCCCCGGCGCAAAATGACGAAGTGGTCGCCGACGGGGTAGGCGTGGTGAGGGTTATGCGTAATGAAGATGACTCCGATGCCGCGCTGTTTGGCCTGGAGTATGTAACGAAGCACCACGCCCGCCTGCTTAACGCCGAGGGACGCGGTGGGCTCGTCGAGGATCAAGACCTTGGCCCCGAAGTAGACGGCGCGCGCGATCGCGACGGACTGACGTTCGCCGCCCGAGAGAGTACCGACTGCCTGATCCGGATCGCGGATGTCGATTCCCATCTTCCCCAGCTCCGTGCGCGTAGTTTCTTTGGCGAAGTCGATGTCATAGCGACGGAACGGCCAGAATCCCTTGGTCGGCTCCGACCCGAGGAAGAAGTTCCTCCAAATCGACAGCAGCGGAATCATGGCGAGGTCCTGATAGACGGTCGCTATACCGCGCTCGAGGGCGTCGCGCGGCGAGCTCAGGCTCATATTCTTGTCCTCGAACACGTACTCGCCCTCGTCGGGCTTGTGCACCCCGGAAAGAGTCTTGATGAGAGTCGACTTGCCGGCTCCGTTGTCGCCCAAGAGGCAGGTGACCTCTCCGGCCCTGACGAACATGGAGATGTCCTTGAGAGCAACGACCGTTCCGAAGTACTTGGAGACGCCCTTGATCTCCAGCAGTGGTTTGCCGTTGGCGCTCAACTCCTCGTCGCCCTCCTCCGAACCCAGTTGTTGAATATGACTGCGACCAGGAGTACTGCGCCGAC
>JACDAL010000021.1 GCA_013695465.1 Actinomycetota bacterium
CCACCAATCGTTTGTCGCGCGTTGGTCCACCCCTCAGGGCTTTCTTGGTTCTTGCACGGAAGTTTCCCACGGCCCCCTCCTTGCGCCATTGGCGCGTCCGACGAATCGACTCCACCTCTTGCGGAGCATGTCCGAATTGTTGTTCGCCGCTTACGATCACGCCAGAGCCAATTCCACACAATGTGGTCTTGCGTCGATCGAGGTGCGAGGTGAAGCGGCATGGCGCCGCGGAAGCACATGCGTTCATGCTTCAGAATTAGTTCTCGTTTGTGCCGCGAGTGAAGGAGGGGTGACCATCGATCAGCCTCGCAAGAGACACATCGAGAATAGTGCTGCAGAGGTTGGTCCGGCCAAGGCGGCGTTTGAGACGAAAAGTACCTCCAAGACCAATTGGCCTCGGATTGGCTCTTTCTATCCGCCCCTCCAAGAAATATACTGAGCCGGTTTGTGCACCTCAGTCCCATCGACTGACGGATCAGAAAGAGGCAGTGAGGGGACAACCGAGTACCATCGAGGACTATGGGTTCGTTTCCGACTGTCAATCGGCTGCGCTGATCAGCAGTGCGGGATCGTTGGATTGGTGGTGCGTGCCACGATTCGACTCGCCATCCGTTTTCGGACGGTTGCTTGGGCCCGACGCCGGGCACTGGTCGTTATGCCCGACGGCTGCCTTCGAGACCAAACGCCACTATGTACGCGACACCCTGGTACTGCGAACTGTTTTCACGACCGACGACGGAGAGGTAACGGTTACCGACGCACTCAGTCTGGAGCCGGGCGCCCGCGGCCACGAGATCGGCCTGCGCAGCCCTCACGTGTTGCTCCGACGCGTTGAGGGATCCCAGGGCACTGTCGAAATTGCTACCGAGTTCGTTCCACGCATGGAGTATGGATTGACCGTCCCTCACGTTGTAGGAACCCCGGACGGAGTTGTGGCGCGTGGCGGCCCGGTGCACTTACTCCTCACCGGGAGCACCACACTCTCGCCCGCCCCAGGCTGTGCCAGTAGCCGCTTCACCGTTCACGCCGGGGAGCAGGTGGACTTCAGTCTGTTCTTCTCGCCTTCGTACGAGAAGTCGAGCACGTCCGACCGCGGAGATCACTCCACTCTGGAGGACACGATCGCCGGCTGGAAGTCGTGGGCGCAGCTGCACGACGGCTACCAGGGCCACCACAAGGCCGCCGTCCGGCGCAGTTCTCTGGTGTTGCAGGGACTGACCTTCCAGCCGAGCGGTGCAGTGGTGGCGGCCGCGACGACATCTCTTCCTGAGAAGGCCGGCGGGGACCTCAACTTCGACTACCGATTCGCGTGGTTACGCGACCTCAGCCTGACCATTCGCTCGCTGTGGATTGCGGCATGTCCGGATGAGGCCAACCGGCTGTTTCGGTGGATCGCCGACGCCGGGGGTCACCTTGGGGACGAGCGAGTCCAGATCATGTATGGCGTTGAGGGCGAGCGCAACCTCGCGGAGCGGGAGTTGGCGCACCTGCCCGGGTTCCGCCAGAGTCGGCCGGTGCGAGTAGGGAACGGGGCATGGGACCAGGAGCAGCTCGATGTCCTCGGTGAGGTTCTGGATGCCGCCGAGCAGCTGCGCGACCAGCTCGGAGAACTGGATGAGCCCACACGAGAACTGCTCATAACGCTGGCAGACCGGGCCGCCGCGACCTGGCGGGAGCCGGACGCGGGGATGTGGGAGGCTCGCGATCAGCCTCGCCAGTACGTCTCGTCCAAAGTGATGTGCTGGGTCGCTCTCGATCGCGCTATCCGACTGGCTGCGCTACTGGGCGACGGCGTTCACCTCGACCACTGGAAAGAGGCTCGCGAGCGCGTGCGCACCGCCGTGTTGATCAGAGGCTGGAGCAAGCAAGCAGGTGCCTTCACAGGGGCCTTTGGTTCCCATGACCTCGACGCTTCGGTCCTCATTTTGCCGCTCGTGCGCTTTCTCCCAGCAGACGACGAGCGGATGTGGGCGACGATCGAGGCTATCGAGCGGGAATTGGGTGACGTCGGCCTGGTCCGTCGCTGGCCGGACGATCCCATGGGTTTTCTCATCTGCACTTACTGGTTGGTCGAGTGCCTGGCACTGGGAGGCAATGTCCCTCGCGCCGAAAGTTGGTTCGAACGAGCCACCTCTTATGCGAACGATCTTGGCCTCTTGTCGGAGGAGGCAGACCCCGACCGCAAGGAACTGCTGGGCAACTACCCGCAGGCCTTCTCGCACGTCGGGCTCATCAATGCCGCGTGGCGTCTCACTGAGACCGCGAAACACCAACAAGACGAATCAAGCGAAACTCAATAAGGAGAGCCTATGACCGAACGGCTGCACGAAAAGATTGCGCTCATCACGGGATCGGATTCTGGAATCGGCCAAGCTACCGCGATCGAATTCGCCAAGGAAGGCGCGGACGTTGTGGTTCACTATCTCAGCGACGCTGGAGGAGCCCAAAGGACTCGGCAGGCCGTCGAGGCGGAAGGTCGCCGGGCGATCGTCGTGCAGGCCGATATCACCGATGAGCAGCAGGTGGACCGGCTCTTCGACGCGGCGGCGCGGGCGTTCGGCAGGGTGGACATCCTCATGAACAACGCAGGAGTCGACGCCTCCGGAAAACACGTCGTCGACCTCTCTACCGAAACCTGGGACCAGGCAATAAAGACCAACCTTTACGGAGCGTTCTTCTGCTGCCGCCGCTTCGTGAAACTCCGCAAGGAGGCCGCGCCCACCGGCGGGAAGATCATCAACGTCACTTCAGTACACCAGGACATTCCCAATGCCGGAGGCGCCGACTACGACTGCTCCAAGGGCGCTCTGCGCAACCTTACGCGGACCCTGGCCCTGGAGCTTGCGCCATTGAGGATCAACGTCAACAATCTCGGTCCCGGGATGGTCCTCACACCGTTCAACCAGGCGGCCATCGACGACCCGGAGCTCCTCAAGGAGCAGGTCCAGAGCATCCCCTGGAAGCGAGCCGCAGAGCCCGCCGAGATCGGCCGCTTGGCCGTCTTCCTCGCTTCCGCAGACAGCGACTACGTCACGGGCTCAACCTACTTCATGGACGGAGGGCTGATGCAGAACGTGGGCCAAGGCGCTTGATCGCGCGAGTCTGGAAGGCAACCTCGAACGACCACGGGAGCCGCCCTTCGTCGTTGAGCCGGGGGCGCGTACAGAGGGTGGGCGCGCCGTCACGGGCCGCTTGCACCCGGTGAGCGCGGCAGCGGATGTCCCTTGGCCACTGACCCCACACAACTGTGAGCAGGCCACTTCCGGCCGAATTGGCCCTGGCTCATGGGGCGTGATCTGGGGGAACCACCCATTCGACGGTTGTGATCGCTTGACCGGTTGCAGGCGCGAGTGGGGAGGAGAAGAGATTCGCACCCTGACCGGCCAAGTGGAGTTCAGCCCCGACGGTCGCCGGCTTCTCGTTACCGAGAAGACGACCAACGTGCTGTTGCCGCCGGCAAACGCCATCGACTCGTACAGGGTCCGCGACGACGGCCTGACGAGCTCCACACCGAGGCAAATAGCGTCTCATGGCCTTCGTCCCTTCAGCCTGGCATTTTGTGAGGATGACAAGCTCGTTGTCGCCGAGTCGTTCAACGCTGCACCCGGCGCATCCGCGGTTTCGTCCTATCGGATGACTTCCAAGGGGTCCTTGAGAGTGATCAGCGGTTCGGTGCCCAACCGACAGACGGATGTTTGCTGAATCGTCGTTACGGACGACGGTCGTTACGTCTTCACGGCAACTTCGGTAGCGGCACATCACAATCTCCAGCTACAGGGTTCACCTCCACTGGAAAGGTCCGCTTAATCGATGGCAACGCCGCCTCCTTGGGGCTTCTGAGCCAGCCGGTGGACCTCGCCCTCAGCGAGGACAGCCGCTACCTCTACCTACTTCTCAGGGGAACCGGTGCAGTCGCCGCCTTTGAGATAGAGGAAGATGGCAGCCTTGACTCCTTGGGAGAAGTCGTTACGGGCGGCCTTCCGGTCGCGGACGGAGCTTCAGGGCTGGGCGCTTACTGAGGTTCAGTCAACAACTCTGTCGCCTCAATCTCCGCGGTCAGGGCCCTCTAGACAGAGGCAAGGCGGAGAGACCTGCAAACATCGAATGGTGCGAACCGCCCCGCCTCACCGGCGGGGCGGTTGCGCGCCCAAGTTTGGGGGGGATTGCCTAGTGCACCGATCACATATGCCCCACCAAGAAACTCTTAACATTCTTGTAATACTTCTTCACTCTTTGAAAGACTAGACTAGGGGTAAGTCAGTGGTGCGGACCCCAACGAATGGTTCGCGCAGGGCGAAAGAAAGTGACGACGTCTCCGAGAGGATAGCCGCGAAGCGGCGCCGTTACGCATCGAGGGAGCGGCCATGGGATTAGTACTGGGGTTGATCTCCGACATCGAACCGCATGAGGTCGTGGCGATCACGCTCTATCTGAGCTCGTCCGCGCTTCCTCGGCCTTGCCGCGCAGAAGCACCTTCTGGCCGCGCTGAACCTCGTTAAGGAAAGTCGTCTTCGTCGAGAAATTCTGGGGGGCAGCAAGGGTGCCCTGGGCACCCAAACCCCGTTCGTTAGCAAAAGTGGCGCGAGCCCCTCACTGTCACCATGAAAGGAAGTCGAAGCAGTGGAACCGATCAGGGAGGGTCTAGGGGAAAAGTGGACCTCCGTGGCCACGTTTGTGCCCAAACAGATGAGAACCGTCTCAACCGAGCGCCTGGTAAACCTCATGGGTGCCTGGTCGGCCGGGCCGCGCTCCCTGCAGCAGAAGCTGACCCTAACCTTGCGCCGCCTGATCGATGAGGGTCATCTTCCTCCACTCGCAAGGGTTCCTTCCGAGCGCGCTCTGGCGCGCGCCTTGGCGGTAAGCCGCACCACCGTAATGGGAGCCTACGAGGAGCTGAAAACCGAGGGTTACCTCTCGAGCGCGCAAGGTAGCGGTACGTGGGTGGACGCAAGACAACTGAGACATCTGGCCCGAGACCAGAGGCAACAACTGTTCCCTTGGCCTCATCGCCTCAACCCCCCTCACCACCCTGAGAGCGGAACTGGAGCGATGGGGATGGTCGATCTTTCTGCGGTCGCTCTCCCGGCTCTGGATTTGGTTCGGGAGGAGGCGACGTCGATCGATGCCGAAGAATGGCGAGGGCTTATGTCGGCCCCGGGATATTCTCCGCTCGGTCTGCCGTTGCTCCGGGCTGCGATAGCGGAGCATCTGTCTGATCGGGGATTGGAAACCGCCCCCGAACAGATCATCGTGACCAATGGAGCACAGCAGGCCATCAGCCTTGTCATGTCGTTTTGGCTTGAGCCGGGGGACACGGTAGCCATCGAGGACCCCACCTACCCAGGAGCCTTGTCGGTGTTGCGAGGCTGCGCAGCGCGGATCGTCGCGGTTGAACTAGACCAGGACGGCTTCCGGACAGAGATGCTCGAGGAGCTACTGACCTCGGAGAGTGTCGAACTCGTCTTTGTGAATCCGACGTTTCACAACCCCACGGGGACGGTTCTCTCTGCCTCCCGTCGCCGCAGGCTCGCCGAGCTCATAGAGGAGTCTCGGACCTTGCTCGTGGAGTGCGAGGTTCTCCGCGACCTGTCTCTTGGCGAGGTGGTTCCACCACCATCGCTGGCGAGCCTCATCGGGGATGGTTCGGTGGTTACGATCGGAAGCATGAGCGGGCTTTTCTGGAGCGGCTTACGAATCGGCTGGCTGAGGGGGCCTAAGCATCTAATAGCGCATCTCGGGCGGTCCAAGGCCACGGCCGACCTCGGGACACCGTTCATCGATCAGCTCGTCGCGACCAAGCTCCTCGCGCGCGTCGATCGTGCGCGAGAGGCCCGGCGACAAGGCCTCAGAGAAGGCCTGGACAAGGTCACTGAGCTGCTAGGCACTCACTTGCCGGGGTGGTCATGGTCACCGCCTGCCGGCGGGCCCTTGCTGTGGCTCCGTATGCATGAAGGGGACGCTAACCAGTTCGCACAGGTAGCCGCCCGTCACGGCGTGTTAATACTCCCCGGTCCGGTCTTCTCCGTGGAGGAGAGATGGGCCGATCGGCTGCGGTTGCCGTTTGGGCTCCCCGAGCCGGTGCTCACCACGGGAATCGAGCGATTGACCCGAGCCTGGAACGAGTACTCGAGCCGACATTTCCCGAACCTTGTGGCCGCGACCACCTGTCAGGTGGTTGGAGACACAAAGCTCAGCCCTGCGTCGATCTGACTCTAGAGCAGTGACCTGTCGGCCAGCGAGGTGATGAAGGCAGGGTAGATGAACACCGCCAGCAATGCGAAAGCCGCCACTCCCATCGTGGCGCGCAGCAGATAGGGGACCTCGATCGGCTCGTCGACCTCGGGGGAGTCCAGGAACATGCGCTTGACGACCGCAAGGTAGTACCACGCCGCAATCACCGCGTTCACGCCCATTACCGCGGCGAGCCAATAGACCTCGGAGTTGATCGCGGCGGCAAACACGAACAGCTTCGCCCATGCCCCCGCCATCGGAGGAGTACCAGCAAGCGAAAGCAGAAAGCCCGCCATGAGTGTGGCGAGCACCGGGCTGCGCCTCCATAGGCCCGCGTAGTCGGACAGGAAGTAAGTGCCCGTCTTGCGGGCGAAGGCGACCGCGGCTGCAAAGGCGCCGAGATCCATGATCCCGTAGATGACCAAGTAGACGATCGCCGACTCGAGCGCCTGTGCGTTGGCTTCAGGGCGAGATGGGTCGATGAGCGCGAGTGTCACCAGCACGTATCCCGACTGAGCGATCCCCGAATAGGCCAGCAGCCGGATGATGTGCTGCTGTCGCAGCGCAATGAGGTTTCCCACCGTCATGGTCAGAGTCGCCAGCACCGCGAAGGCAGGCCGCCAGGTGTCCGCGACCTCGGGGAAGGCCCGGAACATCAGCACGAGCAGACCCACGAAACCGCCGATCTTGGACGCCGTGGACAGGAACGCGGCAACCGGCGATGGTGCCCCCTCGTAAGTGTCGGGCGCCCAGAAGTGGAAAGGGACGGCTGATATCTTGAAGGCAAAGCCGATAACGACGAAAATCACGCTCAGTACGACTAGAGGCTCGTCGGCCGAACTGGCTATCGAACTCCGGATCTCATCGAGCTTGGTAGAACCGGTGATGCCGTACACCAGGGACATGCCGTATAGCATCACTGCAGTGGACAACACGCTAAAGAGAAAGAACTTCAGGGCCGCCTCGTTCGACTTGACGTCGGCCTTTCGCAGCGCAGTCATGATGATGGCCGGGATGCTAATGAGCTCCAAGGCGATGAACAGCGTCACGAGTTCGCGCGCGCTGGAGATGACCACCCCTCCAAGCAATGAGCACAACATCAGGAAGTAGTACTCGCCTTGGTAATAGCGGCCCGAACGAAAGTACCCAAACGACATAGCCAGCACGATCAGTCCTATGACACAGAACAAGCCCTTGAACACCAGGGCGAAAGTGTCGATCTCAACGGCTCCGCCCAAGGTTGTACGATGCTCCCCCGCTAGCGACACGACCGCGGCAAGTGTGCCAAGGATGCCCGCGGCCGACAGCGGCATTGCCAGCCACTTGGACTCCTCCGGCAAGAACAAATCGGCGATCAAGACCATGCAGGCAGCCGCCGCCAACACGATATCGGGTGAAAGCGCATGCCAGTCGACGCTGGGTTGGGCTATGGCCTGAGCGAGATCCATGTTAGTGCCCCGTCGCGGAAATCATCGTCACATTGGCGCTGATTTCGCTCCGGACCACTAGCCGAGTGCCCCGAGTAACGTCTGCACGGCCCCGTCGGTGACTCCCAGAACGAGCTTGGGATAGAGGCCCGCGGCGATGATGAGTATCAGCAGGGGCGCCCATGCGTACCACTCCAGCCGCACGACGTCGAAGATGCCGTGCCCCGACGCGAACTTGTCGGGTACCTTGCCGAGGATGACACGCTGCAGCATCCACATGAAGTAGCCGGCCGTCAGCACGGTCCCGATGCCGCCCCCCACCATTAGCACCCTAAAGAGGGTCTCGTTGAGCTCAGGATGGGGGTTGTAGGAGCCCAGTAGCGCCAGCATCTCACCCCAGAACCCGGCCAGCCCGGGCAGTCCCAGCGACGCGATTGCGCTGTAGACCAACAGCGATCCGAACTTCGGCATCTGTTGGAGAATTCCGCCCAGAGCCGGAATGTCGCGGGTGTGGAAGCGTTCGTGAATCGAGCCGGCGAGGAAGAACAACATGCCCGTGAT
The DNA here is from genome assembly GCA_013695465.1 of Actinomycetota bacterium. GTDB lineage: Bacteria > Actinomycetota > CADDZG01 > CADDZG01 > WHSQ01 > JACDAL01. The sequence goes on from JACDAL010000021.1 coordinate 8,220, forward strand.
GAGCCCGTGCGCCACCATCCCGAAGATCGCCCCGTTGATGCCGATGTCGGTAAGCGTGGCGATTCCCAGCATCACGAACCCCATGTGACCGACCGAGGAGAACGCGATCATGCGCTTGAGATCAGTCTGCGCCAAGCAGCACAACGCGCCGTAGATGATGGCGATGACGGCAAGGATCCCGATGGCGGGCGCAAACGTGATCGCCGCGTCCGGCAGGATCGGCAGCGAGATGCGGATGAAGCCGTAGGTGCCCATCTTCAACATGATCGCCGCCAACAGAACCGAGCCGACCGTGGGCGCCTCAGTGTGCGCGTCGGGAAGCCAGGTGTGGAAGGGCCACATCGGAACCTTGATCGCAAAGCCCAGGAACAAGCCTAAAAAGACGAGGTTCTGGAACAGCTCGGAGCTTCCGCCGAAGCCCTGACGGGTGAGCTCGATCATGTCGAAAGTGCGGGGATCGGAGGTGAAGTAGAGCGCCAGAAATCCAAGCAGCATGAACAGGGAACCGAACAGCGTATAGAGGAAGAACTTGACTGCGGCATAAGCGCGCCGGGGCCCGCCCCAAATTCCGATCATGAAGTACATCGGGACCAGCACGAGCTCCCAGAAGGTGAAGAACAGGATCAGGTCGAGCGCTACGAAGCACCCGGTCATGCCCGTTTCAAGGAGCAGGACGAGCGCGAAGAAGGCCTTGGGCTTGCCCGGCTCGGGAATGTGCCACCACATATAGATCGTGCAGAGGAAGCTCACCAGCAGCGACAACACGAACAGTGGCAGAGAGATCCCGTCGATGCCTATGTGATATCGAGCGTTGATCTGCGGGACCCAGCTCTCGTTAACCTGCAGCTGAAGTGCCCCAGCGTTCGAGAAGTCGAAGCGTGCCAACACCACAACGCCCGCCACCAGCGCAAGGAATGCGAACAGCGTGCCTACGGCCTTGACGAGCTTCTCGGAGCGTGCGGGCATGAACATCAGCACCGCCGCACCGACTGCGGGCAGAAACGTCCCCAGGCTCAATGCCCAGTCGTCAACCCAATTCATCTAAGGCCCTTTCTCTAGAAAAAGGCCAGCGCGGCCACGAACAGGGCGGCCGAGGCGAACAGCACCGCAGCGTAGCGCTGGATGTTTCCGGTCTGGACATGACGCAGGAGACCGCCGGACACACCCGTGAGTCCGGCCGCTCCGTTGACTGCGAAGTCGATGACGCCCTGGTCGATGACGGCATAAGTCACCCTGGAACTCGCGATCGTTCCCGCGGCGGTGCCGTTCACGACACCGTCGAGCACGTGCTGGTTGAACCAGTTTGCCGCCTTCGCCAGCGGGTACTGGATGGGCTTGACGATCGCCCCCAAGTAGATGTCGTCGAGGTAGTACTTGTTCGCGACGAAGCGATACGTCCAGGCAAAGGGACCCTTCAAGACATCGAACTTCCAGCGTTCCTTGTAGAAGAGTTGCCAGCCGAGCCAGATCGCAGACCCGGCGATACCCACCGAGGCGACCGGCAGGACGATGTTGTAGGAGGTGGAGAAGCCTGGGTGCTCTTCGCCGGGAATGAAGATCCAGTCCAGGAAGGGACCCACGACCGGAAGTCCCAGAAAGCCGACCACGCACGTCGCCAGGGCCAGCACCCACAGGGGAGTGACCATCGAACCGGGGCTCTCGTGGGGATGTCCGTGGCCTCTGTACTCACCCCAGAACGTCTTCACGCACACCCGGGTCATGTAGAGAGCGGTGAGGAAGGCGGTCAGGAGGGCCGCCACGAGAACGAACAGAGCCGCCGCTTGAGTGCCTTCACTGGACGCTCTGAGAGCCTCGCCCACGATTTCATCCTTGGACCAGAACCCGGCGAACGGGAATATGCCGCCGAGCGCCAGCGAGCCGATCAAGAACGTCTTGTAGGTGTGTGGCATGTACTTTCTGAGGCCCCCCATGTCACTCATGTTGTTCGAGTGCACCGCATGGATCAAAGAGCCGGCCCCCAGGAACAGCAGTGCTTTGAAAAAGGCATGAGTGAAGAGGTGGAAGATGGAAGCTGTGTAGGCGCCCACCCCCAGTGCGGCCATCATGTAACCGAGCTGCGAGATCGTCGAGTAGGCGAGCACCTTCTTGATGTCGTCCTGCACGAGCGCCAAGACGGCTGCAATCAGCATGGTGATTCCCGCAACGATCGCGACGACGTCGAGCGCCGCTCCAGCATGCTCGAAGAGCACGAACATGCGGGCCACCAAATAGATCCCGGCCACGACCATGGTGGCGGCATGGATGAGGGCAGAGACCGGCGTCGGACCGGCCATGGCATCGGGCAGCCATACATGAAGGGGGAACTGCGCCGATTTGCCCACCGCTCCCAGGAACAGCAGCAGGGCCGCAACCGTGAGGGCCGTACCGCCGATCTCACCCTCCTCTGCGGCGAGGTTCAGCTCGGTGATGTTGAATGTGTGAGCGAGCGCGAACAGCGCAAAGATCCCGAAGAGAAAGCCCACGTCGCCTATGCGAGTGGTAATGAAGGCCTTGATTGCCGCCGACGAGTTTTCCTTTTCTTCCCAGAAGTGGCCGATAAGGAAATACGAGCAGATGCCGACTCCCTCCCAGCCGACGAACATCTGCATGAGGTTGTTGGCGATGACCAGGAACAGCATGCTGGAAGTGAACATCGACAGCACCGCATAGAACCAGGTGTAGCGGCTATCCCCGTGCATGTAGCCGGTCGAGTAGATCTGCACTAGCAAAGAGATCGTGCAAACGACCACGAACATCACTGCGGTGAGGAAGTCGAGCTTCATCCCGAACTCGAGCTCGAGAATGTCGCTGAACTCGAACCAGGTCCACGACTTCTCGATATCGCCCCGGCCCCCGGCCAGCTCGATGAAGGACAGCAGTGAGATCACCAATGCGATTGCCACCGCGCCGATTCCTACACTGTGGCCCTTGTCGGGAAGGCGCTTCCCGAAGAACAGAATCACGAAGAACGCCAGGAAAGGCAGCAGCGGGACCAGCCATGCGATATGGCCGATCAAGCCGGGCTCGAACACGGCTTCTCCGTGCTGACTCAAGAACATTCGTTCACCATTTCATCAGGTCAAGCTCGTCGAGGTCGACGCTCTGGCGGTTGCGGTAGATGAGTATGACGATGGCAAGACCGACGCCAACCTCGGCCGCCGCCACCGCTATCACGAACAACGCGAAAACCTGTCCGCCCAGTCCAGCTTCCTGAAGCATCGCTGAGAACGCAACCAGGTTGATGTTGACAGCGTTCAGCATCAACTCGATGGAGAGCAACACGAGCACCGCGTGCTGCCGAGCGAGCACACCGTAGATCCCGATCGAGAACAACAGTGCGGAGAGGACGAGGAAGAAGGAGACGGGCATAGGACGTCAGTCTCTCCTGGCAATCACGACAGCACCGACGAGTGCGGCCAGCAGGAGAATCGAGACCACCTCGAACGGCCACACATACGAGGAGAAGATCGCGGTTCCGATCGATTCCGTCGATGTGCCGGCGGTGCGAGCGAAATTGATTTCTTGGCCCTCGAAAGCGCCTATGAGGATCACGCTCGTGACCACGAACACCGCAGCGGCACACAGCGCCGCAAGAGGGCGTTGGTTGTTGTCGAACTCGGCGCTGCCGATCGGAGCTCGCGTAAGCATGAGCCCAAACAGCATGAGCACCACGATCGCCCCGACGTAGACCAGAACCTGAACCCAGGCGACGAACTCGGCGAACAGCAGCACGTACATGGCTGCGGCTCCCATCAGCGCGCCCACCAGCCACAAAGCGGCGTGAATGACGTTGCGGGTGGTTACCACCAGCACGCCCGCCCCGGTGATCAGCAGGGCGAAGATCCAGAACACGACCTGCTGCCAGGTTTCGGCGCTCATCCCTGCGGCCCCCTGGTCCCCTTCTGTGCCCGAACGCGCGCCGCCTTGGCCCGCCCCGTCGCCACGACGTCGCTGGAGCCCTTGGCCCGTTCCTCGGCCAACACTCGCTCGTAGACTGCCTCGGGGTCTTCTTCTGCTGAGGCCTCCGGCTCGGGGTCTGCTGAGGCCTCCGGCTCGGGGTCTGCTGAGGCCTCCGGCTCGGGGTCTGCCGAGGCTTCCGGCTCGGGGTCTGCCGAGGCTTCCGGCTCGGGGTCTGCCGAGGCCTCCGGCTCAGGGGCCGCCCCCTGGGGCTCCGGGTCTCTCTCAGCCTCCGATGCGGTCGCCGCCACAGGCCCCTGCTCCGGCTGCGGCTCCTCGGCCACCGGAGCCCCGGAGGGAGTGGGCGAGGAAGGCTCGCCTCGAGTGGGAGCGCTGGGAACGGGCTTGTCGGTGTGAACAGGGGTGGGGGTGCGGCCAACCCTTCTCTCGGCCTTGACCCTGGCGACCTTGGCGCGCGCCTCAGCGACCTGCGGAGAGGAGCCCCTTGCGAGTTGCTCCTCGAGCACCTCCTTGTAGACCGCGTCTAGCTCGGCCGCGCTCGGGGGCGCTTCTTTCGAGGGGATCGGTGCGGGCTCAGGCGGAGCTGCCCCCTGGGATTCGTGGGTGTGGGCCGGCTCCTGGGCGGGTGTTCCCTCACCCGAGGGGGAGTCGGTGGCGGGGACGCCCTCGTCCTTGTCCATCCCCCGCCCGCCTCCAGCCGAGGGTTCTTCCGGCGAGGCTTCCGCCTTGTCGGGCGCAATTTTCTCCTCGACCTGGGTGGCGGAGGTGGCCTGAGGCGTCCGTTCCTCGGCGCTCTCCTGCATGGACGCAGTGGGGGCGGCGGTAGGGGCCTTGGGGGCGTCCGCAGCCTGCTCCGAACGAGTTTCGACCGCGGAAGAGGTCTGGGTCGGCTTGCTGGCCGGCGTGGCCGTGCGCGAGGGGGCGTCGGTTGTGGTGGCTGCTGCGGCAAGACGGCCGGGGAGCTCGGCCCCGGCCTCTAGCTCGGGTGGGGGCAGCACCGAGGCCATCCAGTCCGATAGCTTCTCCTTCTCGTGGGTCAGCTCCCTAATGTCGTACTCCGCGTACTCGAACTCGCGGCTCCAGAACAGAGCGTCGTAGGGGCACACCTCGACGCAGATACCGCAGTACATACACAGGGCATAGTCAATAGCGAAGCGGTCCAGCACGTTGCGCTTGCGAGGCCGGCCTCCCTGCCTCTTAGCCGGTATCTGCTCCTTGTGCGAGTCGATGTAGATGCACCAGTCGGGACATTCGCGCGCACACAGCATGCAGACCGTGCAGTTCTCTTCTTTGAGAGCTATGACGCCGCGCGTGCGCGACGGAAGAACTTGCTTTTCGTCCGGATACTGGATGACCGTATTGTGCTTGAAGAGGTGTTTGAGGGTGACGGCCATACCCTTGAGCAGACCAAGCCCGAAGCCGGGCTTGCGGGCGTCGCTGAGCTTGCGGGCATCGGTGAGCTTGCGTGCTTCGCTGAGATTGTGTTCGTCGACGGCCACAGATGCTCCTATACGTAGAGGACCCAGGCGCCGGTGAACAAGATCAGCGCAAGCGAGACAGGGATCAAAAACTTCCAGGCAAACTTCTGCAGCTGGTCCTCACGCACACGAGGAAAGGTCGGCCTGATCCACAGAAACAAAAAGATCATCATCATGGTCTTGGCAGCGAACCACACGACACCGGGAATCAGCTCGAGCGGTTCCCAGGGGATGATGGGACGGTAGCCCCCGAGAAACAGAGTCGTTGCGATCCCCCCAAAAGCGACCATGTGACCCATCTCGGCGAACATGTGGCTAAAGATGTAGCGCATGCCGGTGTACTCGGTGAACGGCCCGGTGATGATCTCGGACTCGGCCACCGGCATGTCGAACGGCACTCGGGTCATCTCCGCGACTGCTCCGGTTACGAACACCAAGAACAGCGCCAAGCCGATGCCAGGAGGCCAGAGTATGAAGGGGAAGTTCTGAGCTTCGACGATTCCGTTGAGTGACAGCGTTCCCGCCAGCATGGCGACCGCTGCGGCGGACAATACGATTGGAAGCTCGTAGGCGATGAGTTGGGCGGCCGAACGAAGCGCACCGATCAGCGCGTACTTGTTAGCGCTCGACCATCCGGCCATAAGGATCCCGATCGTTGATAACGATGAGATCGCAAGCAGATAGAAGATACCGACATCAAGATCTTCGACCACCAGAGTGCGGTCCATGGGGATTACGAGATAGACCATGATGATCGGCACCATGATCGCAGCCGGGGCCAAACTGAACACTTTGCGGTCGGCTGCGGCAGGGATGATGTCTTCCTTGAACAGGAACTTGATCCCGTCGGCCAGAGTCGTCGCCCAGCCGTGGAAGCCACCCGGATACATCGGCCCCAGACGATGCTGGAGATGAGCCATGACCTTGTGCTCGGCGTAGCCGCCCACGAGCGCCCCCATGGGCACCACGACGAGAATCACGGCCACTTTCAGCAACAGTATCTGCCAAGTCGTAAGGGCGATCTCCGGCATCAGCGGTCGATATCTCCCAAGACGAAGAAGAAGGAGCCCAGGATCGCAATCATGTCGGAGACGTAGGTGTTCTTGAGTACGTAAGGCAGAGCTGAAACGTTGGAATAGGAAGGCGTCCTGATCTTGAGTCGGTAGGGACGCCGGTCGCCGTCGGACACGAGATACATCCCGAGCTCGCCGAGGGGATTCTCGGTGCGTACGTAGACCTCTCCCTTGGGTGCCTGGACCACACGGGGCACCTTCCCCATGATGGGGCCGTCCGGCATGCCCTCAATAGCCTGCTCAACGATCTTGGCCGACTCGACGACCTCGTGCAAGAGGACCCAGAAGCGATCGAAACAGTCACCGTTGGGGGCCGAGTGGACATTGAAGTCGAAATGATCGTAGGACGAGTAGGGCTCATCCTTGCGGACGTCGAAGCTGATGTCGGATCCCCGCGCAATCGGTCCCGACACTCCGTAGGAATAGGCGACATCCTGCGGAAGGATCCCGACGTTCACTGTCCTCTGCTTGAAGATCTCGTTTCCGATCAACAGGTTTTCGTAATCGGGGAGACGTTCGATGACCTGTCTGACTCCCTTCAGCGCTTGCTGGAAAAAGCCCTTGGGGGCGTCCTCCTTCAGGCCGCCGGGCCTGAAGAACCCGAAGTGCATGCGGCCCCCGGTGGTCATCTCCATGGCCATTTGAATGTCCTCGCGCTCACGAAACGCATAGAACGTGGGGGTGATGGCGCCTAGCTCGGCGCCGAAGGAGGCAAAGAACATGAGATGGTTGAGAATGCGGTTCATCTCACACATGGCAACCCTCATGTACTGCGCGCGCGCAGGCACTTCTATCTCCATCAGCGTCTCGAGCGCCAGGGCGAGCGGCAACTCGTTGTTGATTCCCGAAAGCCAGTCCATACGCGACACCAGGTTGGTGATCTGGCGGTAGTCCCTGGCCTCCACCAGCTTCTCGTAGCCTCGGTGCATGTAGCCGATCACAGGATCGGCATTCACCAACACCTCGCCGTCGAGCGTTGCCAACAACCGAAACACCCCGTGTGTCGCTGGGTGCTGAGGTCCTACGTTCAGCACCATCTCCTCCGTGAGGAGGTTGCCGCGAGAGACTTCGGCGGCGACCTCGGAGGCGTCCACGACGCGGTCTTCGGTTGTGGCCATCAGCGGCCTCCCGCCGAAGCTTCCTCGGGATCCTTGGCACCCGGCCACGCCTTTACGAAACGGCTGGGCAGTTTGAACGAGCGCAGCAGAGGGTGCCCTTCGAAGTCCTCAGGCAAAAAGAGGTTGGAGAGGTTCGAGTTGCCCTCGAACTCGACTCCAAACATCTCGTGGCACTCGCGCTCCTGCCACTCGGCGCCGCGAAAGATGCTCACGATGCTGGGGCACACGGGATGCTCGGAATCGACGGGCACGTGCACGTTGACGTGGAAAACGTGCTCTACGGAGTAAAGGTGAATGAGGACCTCGAGCCCTCCCGGTTCGTCGGCATATTCGCTGCGATCGATACCCGTCAAGAACGTGAAGAACTTGCAGGAGAGAAACTCGAGGTCTCTCAGTGCGGTTACGACCTCGACAAGGTTCTCGGGCGCGACCTTGATATCGACGTGCCCAAAGTCGACGCGCTGATCCATCAGCCGGTTGCCGACGGCGGTGTCGACTCTGCGCAGCGCGTCGTCTGCGAGAAGCCCCATTAATGCCCCTCCCGCCGACGTTCGCGTGCCTGTCGGGGCACTAGATTCCTCCTGCGAGACCGGGCTCCGGAATGTGGGGCACCTCGATGTCGTGCCCCAGCCACTTCTGGCGCACATCCTCTCCCGAGATCTTCTGCTGAAGCCGAATGACCCCCTGGAGCAGGGCCTCCGGTCGCGGTGGGCAGCCCGGCACGTAGACATCGACGGGAATGATCTGATCGACGCCCTTAGTGACCGAGTAAGAGTCCCAGTAGGGGCCCCCACAATTGGCACACGAACCCATCGAGATCACGTACTTGGGCTCGGGCATTTGATCGTAGACCCGCTTGATCGGCGCCGCCATCTTGTCCGTAACCGTGCCGGCCACGATCAGCAGGTCCGCCTGACGGGGCGAAGCAGGGAAGGGAATGACTCCGAAGCGGATGATGTCGAACTTACTGGCGATGGCGGCGCCCATCTCAATGCCGCAGCAAGCAAGGCCGAACTGCATCATCCACAGCGAGTACTTCCGGCTCCAGTTGAGAAGCCAGGACACAGGCGCGGGGAGCTTTACCTTTTCGATCACAGCCATTCGAGCATCTTCTTTCGGATTGCGTACAGCAGAGCGAACGCCAGGATGGCGATGAAGATCAGCATCTCGATGAACGCCTGTGTTCCCAATCGCTCGAACACAATTGCCCAGGGAAAGAGGAAAACCGCCTCGACATCGAAGATCACGAACAACAGCGCAAATATGTAATAGCGAACGTTGGTCTGGGTCCACCCTCGCCCGATGGGATCAATCCCCGACTCGTAGGTGGTGTACTTCTCCCGGGTGGGCACGTTGGGGCGCACCAAGCGGGCGAGCTGAAGCGTCACCCCCACCAGCCCAAGGCCGACCAGGACGAAGATCCCGATGGTGATGTACTGCGAAAAGTAGTCCCTAGGCACCGCGGGGACCGCTCCTGACGTAGCTATGTGAGAACAAGACCGAGGTGAACCTCTTGGGTAAGAGAGCGTGGCCGATAGCCCAAAAACTAACACGCAAAACGCGCAATTCGGGAGCGCGTTCGTACGTGAAACCGCTCCCCGGAGCCCTGCCGCCAGGTACTCAAAGACTCCTGAGTCCGGCATGCCGCTAAGCCTTCTCCACTCAGGCTCAACGTATCCCGCAGACGTCAGACTAGGTAGCGAAACGCCCAAGTTGGGCGCCTGCGTGCCATTCCGGTACCTACAGCCCCAAGTTGGGCAATCGACTACCTGCGTCCGGAGGAGGCGGCGGGGGGCGGGCGCCCTCGGTGGCCAGTGCCCCGGCCGCTACTTCGGCCCCCTTTAGTGCCGCGGCCTCGGGTAAGTAGCCCTTGAGCCAGGCGTACAGAAACCCAGCGGCAAAGGCGTCGCCGGCGCCGGTGGCGTCCACGATGCGTTCGGGATGGACAGCCGCGACGGTCACGGGGTCGGGGGCGTCCCGGCTCGCCACCACACAGCCCGCCGCTCCTCGGGTGACTGCCACTCCATGGTAGCTGCGGAGCAGGTCCCGGGCGGCTTGGTGGTCGGAATCGGCCGGAGCCAAGGCTCGCGCCTCGCTCGAGCTGGGAAACAGCCAGCGCGCCCCCGAGGTCTGCTCCCGCAAGAGAGCCGCCCCGGGATAGGCGGCGAAGAGCCGGGAGGAGGCCGGGTCGAGGGCAACCGGCACCCCCCGCCGGTGCGCCTCGGCCATCAGGGCGCGGCCCGCAGGGGCGCTCGTGGGCGCGGTGAAGCAGTAGCCGGTGAGGACCAAGACCTCGGCTTCAGCCCAGCAGCTCTCGTCGAGATCCGAGGCTTGCAGGTAGGCATTCGCTCCTCTGGAGGTAACGAGGCTTCGCTCCCCCTCCTCCCCAATGAGACAGGCGACCGTCCCGGTGGGGTAGCGGCCGTCCCGTGCGGCTCCGACCGTCACGCCGGCCCGCTCCAGCTCCTCCACCAGCGCCGAACCGATCAAGTCGTCGCCCACCCGTCCCACGAACGTCACTGCGGCCCCTAGCCGGGCGAGCCACGCGGCCTGGTTGGCGGCCGAGCCTCCTCCCGAGATCGAGATTCGCCCGGCAACCTCCTCACCGACGGCCACCGGCCCATCGGGCGCCACCCGGATGTCCGAGACCAGGTCGCCGACGACGAGCAGACGAGGAGCCGTCATCAAGGAGGCAACGCCAACGCCGTGGCAATGTCGGCCGCCAAGCGAACGTTGGCCCGCACCAGCGCCTTATTGAGCACCAGCGTGCGCCCGTGGCTCAAGCGGGCGATCTCCGCGAGCAGGAACGGTGTCACCTCCTTGCCAGACACCGAACGAGCGGTCGCGGCCCTGTCGGCCTCCGTCATCAACTCGTCGTGCTCCGCAGGCGAAAGTCCCGGGTTCGGAGGGTTGGCCACAACGAGCGCCCCTTTCAAGCCGAGCGCGCTCGCCGCCCGGTAGGCAGCGGCCACCTCTTCTGCGGAATCGAAGCGCCACGGCGCCCGGTGGGCAGTGGCAGCGACGTAGAACCCGGGGACCGAGTCGCAGCGATATGCGGCGAGCGTCACCGAGGCCGATTCCAGGACTTCGAGTGTCGCGGCAACGTCGAGGATCGACTTGACCCCACTGCACACGACCACCACAGGGGCCTCACGAAGGGCTAACAGGTCGGCCGACACGTCCCAGGTCTTACGCGCCCCGAGGTGGACACCGCCGAGACCCCCGGTGGCGAACACCGCGATCCCGGCCCGGGCCGCGACCCACGCCGTGGCGGCGACGGTGGTCCCTCCACTCGATCCCGAGGCGAGCGCAGGGGCGAGATCTCGCAGACTCAGTTTGAGGGCATCGGGTCCCAGCTCCGCGAGGAGGTGCAGCTCGTCCTGTGCCAGTCCCACTCGCAGCTCTCCGGACAGCACCGCGATGGTCGCCGGGACCGCGCCGCCGGCGCGCAGGTCGTGCTCGGCCCCCAGAGCAACCTCGAGGTTGTCGGGGGCCGGGAGCCCGTGGGTGATTAGGGTGGATTCGAGCGCGACCACAGCCCGGCCCTCGTCAAGGGCTGCCCGGACCTCGTAGGAGAGCACAAGTTGCACCCAGGCAAGATAAGGGAGCTAGCCCCCCGGTCTCGGACGGAGGCTCACAGGTTTTAGGGGCGCCAGAGTGCCGAAAAGGGCACCGGGAGGCGCTCAAAACGCTAACGCCGCGACGCCCTCCTCCAGAGAGATCCCAGCTTCCCATCCCAGCACCCTGTGGGCCCGCTCGGGCGAGGCGAAGATGTGGCGCACGTCACCGAGCCGGTAGCCCCCGGTCACCTCGGGGGCCGGGGCTCCGTCCCCGCACGCGGCGGCCAAGGCGAAGGCGAGATCCATGATCGACCGGGGCCGGCCGGAGGCGATGTTGAAGGCCCCCTCGATCCCGTCGGGCGCGGTCAAGGCGGCGAGGTTGGCGCGTGCCACATCTGAGACATGAACGAAATCTCGCGACTGGCGTCCGTCCTCGGTCACCTGCGGCGCCTGCCCGGAGGACAGCGCCGACCAGAAGATGCTCGCCACTCCCGCGTAGGAGGAGGTGCGCGGCATCCGGGGCCCGTATACGTTGTGATAGCGCAGCGCAATGAGCTCGGCGCCACAGGCGCGCGCGAAGGCGGCGCAGAGGTGCTCCTGGTGCACCTTTGTCGCGGCGTAGATATTGCGGGGATCGATCGCCGCGTCCTCCGTCACGGGCCGTGCCGCCAACGGAACCCCGCACAGGGGGCAGGGAGGCTCGAACCTGCCGGCGGCGAGGTCCTCCGGGCGCCGTGCAGGGGCGCCAACGTGACCGTGGCGTGGACACTCATAGGAGCCTTCGCCGTAGACGACCATGCTGGATGCGAGCACCAGACGACCGCCGAAGCCCTGCTCGCAGAGCGCCACCAGCAGGGCCGCGGTTCCGGCCCCGTTGTGCGAGACGTAGTCACCGGCATCGGCGAAGTTCTGCTCGAGGCCCACCTTCGAGGCCTGATGCGAGACCGCGTTGACCCCTTCCAGAGCGTCCTCGTAGGAGGCCCGGTCCCGCAGGTCGGCGCAGTAGTACTCGGCCCCCTGATTACGGTGCTTGGGCTCCAGGGCCACGTCGACTACACGGACGTCGTGCCCGGCGGCCACCAGCTCGTCGACGACGTGGGAGCCGATGAAGCCACACCCGCCGGTCACCAGGACTCTCACGACCGCGACCCATGACTTTCGCGCCGTAACCCGCGCTCAGCGCGGGCTGCCATGAAAAAGTCGAGCCGGTCCACTCTCTCAGGGGCGGTGGAGCGGCAGACGGACTGTGAACAGGCAGCCGGAGCCCATGTTGCGCACCTCGATGTCGCCGTCGTGGGCATCGACGATGCCGCGGACGATTGCGAGGCCCAGGCCACCGCGGGACTGCTCGCCCGGTGTCCTCGCCTGCTGTCTCCGGAAGGCGATGTCGAAGACCCGGTCGAGGTCGGGGGCCGGAATGCCTCCGCAGGCGTCGGCAACCGTGACGTAGGCACAATTGTTCTGAGCCCCCGCCTCGACCGTCACGACTCCGTCCGAGGGCGTGTGGCGGATGGCGTTCTCCAGCAGGTTGCGGATAACTCGGGCGATCTCCGGAGGCGAGACCTCGAGCTCCAATGCCTCGGTGGTGAGACGCCCATCAAGCCGGACCCCCCCGGCCCGCGCCACGGCCGCGGCAGACGAGAGTGCATCGGACACGAGATCACCCAGCGATACTCGCTCCAACTCGAGCCGGAGATTGCCGGCGTTGATGCGGCTCAGCTCGAAGAGGTCGTCGACCAGGCCCGCAAGCCTGTCCGCCTCGACCCGCAGGGCGCGGTGATAGCGCTTCTCGGTGGCCTCATCGGATGCGACCCCGTCTTCCAGCGCCTCAGCCATCGCGCGGATGCCGGCGAGGGGCGTCCTGAGATCGTGCGATACCCACGCCACCAGCTCCCTGCGAGACGCTTCCATTGCTCGCTCACGCTCGCGCGCCTCGTCGAGCCGCCGAGACATGTCTTTGAGCGCATCGGCGACCGCGTTGAGCTCCTCGGAGGCACGGTGTGGGATGTCACCGGGCGTCCTGCCCTCGGCGATGAGTCCTGCGCTGGCTCCGAGCCAGCGGCTGGCGCGCGCCACGTGCCGGCCCAGCATCAGCGCCCCGGTCGCGCCCACCGCCCCCGCAGCGGACAGTACGACCGCCAGCGCCCTGAGATCGTGTGAGGAGATGAACATCTGGTTGGCCGCGGTTGCCGCACCTGCCGCCACTGCTACCACGGAGGTCAAGGAGACGATCCCGATCTGGATGCCCATCGAGCGATGCGAAAGGACCCTCAGCGCGAGTGATCCCAACGCGCCCGCCACGATCGCAGCCACGGCTGCGTAGATCGCAAGCAGCGCGGCGTCGGTGGCCGGCATCCCCAAGGCGACGACGACGAGCCCGGTAAGCGAGGCGCCCAACAGGGCGGCGGCTATGGGGGCAAGCCTGCTCACGCCGCGTCCTCGGGGTCGAATCTGTAACCGACACCCCACACGGTCTTGATCCGAGCGGGCTCTTCCGGCCTCGCCTCGATCTTCTGACGCAGTCGCCGGACATGAACGGTGACCGTCGAGCGGTCACCGTAGGTGAAGCCCCACACCTTCTCCAAGAGCTCTTCTCGAGTGAAGACCTGGCGCGGATGAACCATGAGCCATACCAATAGATCGAACTCGCGCGTGGTCAACATCACTCGCTCGCCGGCAAGCGACACCTCATGGGCTCCGACGTCGACCTTCAGATCTCCCGAAGAGAGGGGGCCGCGAATACCTTCGCCGGCAAAGGCCACGGGAGTACGCGCTCGCCGAAGAACTGAATTGACCCGAGCGGTGAGCTCGCGCGGAGAGAACGGCTTGGCGACGTAGTCATCGGCACCGAGCTCGAGCCCCATCACGCGATCGCTCTCCTCCCCCAGAGCGGTCAGCATGATGACGGGGATGGGGGCCTGGGCTCGCAGCCGTCGGCAGACCTCCAGCCCGTCGAGCCCCGGGAGCATGATGTCGAGCACCACGAGGTCGGGGCAATTGCGCTGGGCCTGGTCGAGGGCGGCGAGACCATTGTCGACCACGTCGACCGTGAACCCCGCCCGCGTCAGGTAACGATCCACGACCTCGGACACCAAGGGATCATCCTCCACCACCAAGATGCGACCACCCTCGTCTATCACGATTCGGTCACTCTCTCAGCCCGAAGCTCGCGCTGCGGCAGGCAGGAGTCGACCTGGACATTCGCAGCCGGCGTCGACCAGCCCGTTCACCAGGGGGTCCTCACAAAAACCGCGATGCCGAGGGCGATCAGCGCCTGAAGTACGAGCCAGAGTCTCATCGAGCGCTCTGGCAGCCCTCCGGCCGCCAGCAGCACCCAGGGAGCAAACGGAAGCCAGATGCGTTCGACCTCGCCCTTGGACAGTCCGCTGAGATCGGCCGCGATGACCGCCGCCAGCGCGCCCAGCACCAGCAGGCGGGCGCGGTCGGAGAACAGACGACTGATCCCGGCGGCCGCCGCCGGACCCACGGCCAGTGCGAAAGCGGCGAGGTTCGAGACGATGAAGAACGAGTAGGGGCGGTCGCCTGCCACTCCTGAACGATAGAGGTCCGCAGTCGCCTCGAGTCCCGCGGGCCACCAAAAGCCCCACACCGCAGCCGCGGCCAGCACCGCGCCCGCCGCGACTGCCGCGATGACCACCGGACGCAGGCGGCGCCGCGCCAGCGCAACGGCCGCCACGATCACCGCGAGGGGGGCCGCGCCGTAGGTGAGCAGCAACGCGCCCCCGCCCAGCAATCCACCCGCCGCCGCCGGCAGATCGCTGCGGATGCCCGAGCGGGTCAGCGCCACGACTACCAACGCAACCGCTCCCGCCGAAACCCCGGCGAAGAGGGCATCCATCGAGGTAGCGATCCACAGAGCGGCGGGGGCCAGGACCAGGAACGGAGCGCTTCTGCGAGCGCGCTCCACCGAAGAGATGCTGCGCAGAGCACTGAGGGCCGCCGGCACAGAGCACGCCCCGGCTGCGATCACAAGCCCCGCCGCCCATGCCGAGCCGCCCAGTCCGATCCGCTCGAGCCAGGTGAGCAGAACCACCGCACCCGGGGGATGGCCCTTCACGTGCAACGGAAAGCTGCGCAACCTGTCGACGTAGCCCCCCACGAAATCGCTCACCGAAGATACCTGCGGCACGACGCGCAGGTACTCGGTGCTGCGCTCCAACGGAGCGGTCAGGGCGTCGATTCCGTTCACGTACGCAAGCGCCACCGCCCACACTGCGGCGCTCGAGGCGGACACCAGCAACAACCCCCGCCACGGGAGCCGCCGAGTCGCACGGGGGCCGAGGGCGACGACGATCAGAGCCACAATCACGGCGGGCACGATCCTGAGCCCGAGCCGGGGGTCGAAGTGGCCGAACAGGGGAGGTGCATGCAGCTTGATTGCGGGATGGGCCCGCACCAGCGCGGTCCCCCAGAGGTACGCGGTCGTCACCAGCGCCAGCCAGCAGAGCCCTGCGACGACGAAGCCTCTTGTGCGAGGTAGGGAAGCGCCGGCGGTCGTCACCCCGCTGCGCATTACGACTGTATTCATCTCGGATGAGATTAGGAGCCTCGCCGCTCTAGGCCCGCGCTCAAGACAAGCTGCAGAGAAAAGTTACGCGAATCGTAAGGGAATCCCGGCCCGAGAGCAGGACGGGATGGCTAAATTGTAACGCATGTCCACCCCCGCCGGCCACCTGAACAGCGCAGTTCCCCGCCTGATCCTTCTGGCCAAGTCACCGCAACCGGGGCTCAGCAAGACCAGGCTGTGCCCCCCCCTGAGCCCGCAGGAGGCGGCGGACCTGGCCGAGGTGGCGCTCATAGCGACCCTCGCTGCCGTGATGTCCACGCCCGGCTGCGAGCCCTTGCTCGTGTTGGAGGGGCCGGTCGGTGATTGGACGCCCCCTATCGAGGTGCTGCCCCAGCGCGGCAACACCCTCGGCGAGCGCCTGACCGCCGCGTTCGAGGACGCCCACGGGCCGTCGCTGGTGGTGGGCATGGATACGCCCCAAGTGACGCCGGAGCTGCTCACTCAGGGACTTGAACAGTTACGTTGCCCCGAGTTCGACGCGGTCCTCGCGCCGACCACCGACGGTGGCTATTGGGCGGTTGGCCTGACGCGTCCCCATCCCGAAGCTTTCCTGGACGTACCGATGAGCACTCCGTGGACCGGGGCAGCCCAACGAGCCTGCTTCGAACGCCTGTCTCTAAGGTGCGCCTCTCTCCCGGAATTAACGGACTTCGACCTCTTCTCAGATGCACGCAGAGTGGCGTTAGAAATGCCGGACTCCGAATTCGCGCGGGCGGTGGACAGGCTGTGTGTCGGAGAAGCCTCCGCTTGGCTCACCATCCCCATCGCTCGAGGTCGGTAGATCGTGCCCGACGTGATTCTCCCCGTGCTCGACGAAGCGGAGGCCATCACGTGGGTGTTGGAACGCATGCCGGCCGGCTGGCACCCGATCGTGGTGGACAACGGATCCAGTGACGGTTCGGGTGACATCGCCCGGCGGTTGGGGGCTGAGGTTGTTTTCGAGCGCCAGCGCGGTTTTGGGGCGGCCTGCCTCAGGGGGCTGCAGACGGCCACCAGCGAGATCGTGTGCTTCATGGACTGTGACGGATCTCTCGATCCATGCGATCTCGCCAAGGTGGCGGCGCCCGTGGTTGCCGGAGAGGCAGAGTTGGTTCTGGGGCGGCGGCGAGCATCGGCTGGAGCGTGGCCCCTGCACGCTCGGTTTGCCAACTTCGCCCTGTGCGCGGAGCTTGCTCGTCGGACCGGAGTACGCCTGAGAGATCTGGGGCCGATGCGAGCCGCCCCGCGCGCCGGGCTCGTGGACCTCGCCCTGGCCGATCGGCGAAGCGGATGGCCTCTCGAGATGGTGCTGCGCGCCCACACGGCGGGTTGGCGACTGGCCGAGGTCCCCGTCGCATACCTGCCCCGCAGCGGGAGGTCGAAGGTCACGGGCACGGTCCGGGGCACTCTGCAAGCGGTGCACGACATGGCAGGTGTGCTGCGATGACCTGGGTCGCCCATGCAACCGGAAGCGAGCACCTTTCCCCCTTCATGGCTTCCCAGTCGCTCAATCCCGCAGCCCCACCGGCCCACACAGCCCTCTACGAGGCAGTCGTGATCGGGGACTCTCCGTTGAGCGACACCGAGCGAGAGCTCCTGGCCGTCGCCGTTTCGGCGGTCAACACCGCTCATTACTGACTGAGTGAGCACGGCGAGGAGCTCTGCAGGCTTACCGGAGACGACTCGCTTCTCAGGGCGGTCGCCCTGCAACATTACGAAATGATGAGCTCCCGGTATCGGGCGCTGTGCCGCTATGCGAGAAAGGTGACACTCAGTCCTTCGGATATCGAGGAGCAGGACATCGAGGACATGCGCGACGCGAACTTCAGCGATCGTGAGATCGTCGACGCCAACGGGATCATCGCCTACTACAACTACGCCAACCGTGTGGCCTCCGGGCTCGGGGTCGGCGTCGCCCAAGACAGCCGCATGGGCCGCGTCGCCTCGCGCTATTCCATCGACGCAGGGCGCTACCGCGATCTCTGGGGCCCGCTGTTGCGGCCACTCAGCCTGAGGCTGTTCGACTTTCTGCCCCTTGCACAAGCCGGTCGGGTCCTCGACCTCGGCTCGGGGGTGGGGTTGCTGCTCGAAGATCTCGACCGGGCCGCAACTCTTTCTGCGACCGTTGCGGTCGACTGCTCGGTGGGCATGCTCGAGCTTGTACCTCGGGGCCATCAGCGCGCCGCTATGGACGCGCACAAGCTCGGGGTCGCCGCAGAAAGCTTCGACGTTGCGGTCCTCGCTTTCATGCTGTTCCACTCAGCCGATGCCGGCTCTTGCCTTCGCGAGGTGCGCCGGGTTCTCAAACCGGGAGGGTCGGTGGGAGTGGTGACCTGGGGTAAGGACCTGATCGCCACGGTGGACGAGATCGTGGCCGACGAGCTCGACGTTCACGGCGCGCTCCGAGTTTCAGCTCTCGGCAGCTACGACATCCACGACACGCCCGACAAGCTGGCCGAACTGTTAGGCGCAGCCGGCTTTACGGCGGTCCGTTCGTGGGCAGAGGGCTGTGACTACTGGTCCGACCTCCACGGCTTCGCCGATGCACGCATGAGTGTGGGGCAATTCAGGATCCGCTTGGGAACACTTACGGGTCAACCTCGCTCACTATGCATCGACGCGATCCACAGGAGGCTGTCCGAGGCCGGCGCACGGCGGCCGGCGATCTGCTCGGATATCGTCCTGGGGGTGGGGGCGAGTCCAGTTTCTCGGGGACTTCACAGGCGCCCGGCCCAATCTTCTCCGCACCTCACTGCGCCCATCGGGTAGGTCGAACAGCAGTTGTGCCACCGATACCTTCCTGAACCCAAGGCCACAGGGTTGCCGGTCGATTACCTCAGGAGTCTCGGCGCCCCCATAGGCCCAGCGCGCCCAGGCCCGCGGCAGCCCCCAGGGCAAGAGACAGGCTAGACCCGCGCGTGCCCAGCAGATTTGCGCTGCGACCGAACTGAAGCAGGACCTGGACGGCGATCAGGGCGAAGCCTCCGGCGGCGGCCAAGACGAGACTTCGACGCCGCAGGACTGCCCCGACAAGCGCGACGATCCCGAGCACTGAAACTAGGGCCGCGCCCAACAGGTTGAACGTGATCCCCGTGCCGCCGAGCGCGCCGCCGCGCGGAGACGTCAGAGGAAGCCCCAGGGACGCGACCAGAGTGACCACGCCGGCAATAAGTGCCACTATCGCGACGGCAAACTGAGCGCGCCGCAAGGCATCCACCTAGGTGCACCTCCCCGTAAATACGCTCTCGGTGCTGACCCTATTTCCGATGCGGAGCACTAGGACGCCTTCAACAACAGACGAGCGAGGCGCGAGTCGCTTCGTGCCCACGCCGGGCGCAGGACTGAGTCGAGCCCCCAATGGCGTCCGGCTGCGGCCGCGAAGATCGCCAGATGCGCGGCGATCATCAGGTAGTAGGCCCAGCTCCACTCACCGGGAGCGTTGAGAACAGATAACGCGATGGCGAGCGACTGAGCCACTCCCACCAGCGCCCAAAGGCGCGTTGCCAACCCCAGCAGCAGGAAGGCTCCGAGCGACGCCTCAACGATGAGAACCAGCCAGCCGAAAACGACGAAGTTAGGAAGTATGAGCTCGCGCACGATGAAGGCATAGGGAGCAAAGACCTCGTGCTCGACCGCGAAGCGCGTGAACTTGTAGAGTCCGCTCCCGGCGTTGCGGCCGAAGTCGGGCGGCGTCTTCCAACCGGAGTTCTGAATCCACAAGAGACCCAGCACAATGCGGGTTACGAAGAACGCGATCCGGCTTGCGGGGTTCGCTTCGGCTGTGAGCTCGACCGGGCTCGTCCTACTCAAGCTCACTTGATACCCAGCTTTGAGTCCTCTCCGGGCGGACGTCCTTGCACTAAGCGCAACAGAATACCGGCCGGCCTCTGAAGCGGCGACGTCGTCCTGCTCACCAGAAGATCGGTGTCTAGCGCACCCGAGTGGACCGTGGGGCCGAAAGGACTCCAGAAGGCGCCGTCGGCCGAGATGGTGAGCTCGGGCGGCAAGTCTGCGGCCTGTGCCTCAACACCCATTGCGGAGTCGACCGCCCGCCCACGGCGTACGATCGGCCGAACGATGTGATCCTCGTCCGGCACTCCCAGCTCCCTGTGCAGAGCGCACAACCGCACCATATCGGATTCATCCATCTCCTCCATCGTGGTGGCAATGCGAACCTGCACTCCCCGCTCCACAAGAGCAGGGATGGCCTCGATCACCTTGCGAAAATTGTGGGGGCCGCGCATGGTGTCGTTCACAACGGCGTCCGGTGAGTCGAGGGATATCTGCAGCGCCACGGGCTTACCGGCGAACCGCTGCACACGCTGGAGCCGCTCCTTCGTAAACAAGGTTCCGTTCGTGAGTACGATGACCGGCAGTATTTCGGCGAGTCGCTCGATCGTGTCGGGTAGATGGGGCAGCAAGAAGGGCTCGCCTCCCGTGATTCCAACCGAGGTGAAGCCGAGCTCCTTCGCCTCGCGGGCGAGACTGAGCAAGAGCTCGGCCGGCAGCTCTCGCTTCGCCACCTTCGGAGCAGACTCGGTGAGGCAATAGCTGCACGCCAGGTTGCAGTGATAGTTGCTGTACATCCACAGCCGACCCGGCAACGCGCCGGAAGCAATGGCCTCGGCAACTTGGGTCACAGCAAGTCCTCCGCGCGAAGTCGCTCAAGTGTTCCGTTCGAGGAAGGCAGGCCCAGCGCGGTACAGAAACGATTCAGCATCATCGTAGCGCCGATCAGCAGGGTGAGCTCGACGATCTCCGCATCCGAGAAGTATTCTCGCATGCGGCCCGCACTATCCTTCGACACGGAGCCGGTGGCTCCTGCGACCGCGTCGATCCATTCCATGAGGGCCGGCTCCCCGGCCTCGTCCGAGCTCCACCGTTCTCGGACAGTGTCGTCGAGGTCTCGCAGACCTAAGATCTCGGAGCACGAGAATCCGGCATCCAGAGCGACCACGCTGTGCGACTCGATGCAGTAACGGCATTCGAGATGAGCCGAGGTACGTACGACCACGATCTCCTTCAATCTCACCGGCAACGCCGAGGGTCCGTACAGCGCGGAAATAAAGGGCATCGCCACCTCGAGAACCTCGGGGACATGAGCGAGCGCGGCGACGATGGGACCTGGGTCCGAGCCCTGGTAGTACGGGCGCGCCAGCAAGGGCGCCTGAGAAGAGTCGATCAGGTCGACGACGACTTGGGGCTCTGCGACGGTGATGCTCATTAGTCACCAAGATACGTCCGGCTCGCAATCCGATCCTCGGTCGAAGGAAAAGTTCCTCGATTCGTAACCTTTACCAAAGGGATCCGAAGGCTGGAGGCGGCGGCCCTCGCGCGAGCCGGGAAATCCGCCTCCCGGGCCGCTCAAGCCTCGTAGGATCGAGCCCATGGCCGAGACCGATCTCAAGATCAGGGCGGGGCCCCTGATGTCGGCGGCACTCGGCGATATCTTCCGGCGCCCGTTCTTGATCCTGTTGTCCCTGAACCTGCTGGTGAGCCTGGTGACCGCCTCGCTGGGGGCCGCCCGGACCGGGGTGGCAACCTGGCTTTTGCTGGCTGCGGTAACCGTCTACG
>JACDAL010000037.1 GCA_013695465.1 Actinomycetota bacterium
AATCGAGGCAGGGGCGGGCAAAATATTTGAAAACAGCGATGAGTCTGTCGTCCGGGCTCTTGCAGATGATGTAGTATCTCGTCGCGCATCTCTCCAAGGCGCATTTCAGCGTTCTTACATCACCGCCGCAGTGCTGCCTTCATTTATGAGTATTGTCACAGAGATATTGCCCCGTGAAGCTCTTCGCCTCGCTCGCCACCTGCTCCGGTCCTTCGACGCGGATCATGCTGGTGCATGCTCCTTGCTCAGGACAGGCTCGAGTCCTGAAACGCGTTCGAGCAATGGCCGGAGGTATTGGCCTGTAAAGCTGGCCTCGCAGGCCGCCACAGTTTCAGGCTCGCCCGCAACCACGATCTCGCCGCCGTTGACACCGCCGCCTGGCCCTAAATCCAACACCCAATCCGCCGTCTTGATGACGTCGAGGTTGTGCTCGATCACGACCACGGTGTTGCCGGCGTCGACGAGCCGGTGCAGCACCCCCAACAGCTTGGCGACGTCGTCGAAGTGCAGCCCGGTGGTGGGCTCATCGAGGATGTAGAGCGTCCTGCCGGTGGCACGCTTCGACAGCTCCGAGGCCAGCTTGACTCGCTGCGCCTCTCCTCCCGACAATGTCGTCGCCGGCTGGCCCAGCTTGACGTAGCCCAAGCCCACATCTCGCAGCGTGGTCATATGGCGGGCGATCGGGGGGATGGGGGCAAAGAACTCGCACGCTTCCTCGACGCTCATGCTGAGCACCTCGAAGATGTTCTTGCCCTTGTACTGAACTTGCAGGGTCTCGCGGTTATAGCGCTTGCCCTTGCACACCTCACAGGGGACATACACATCGGGCAGGAAGTGCATCTCGATCTTGATGTTGCCGTCCCCCGCGCACGCCTCGCAACGCCCGCCGCGCACGTTGAACGAAAAGCGGCCGGGCTGATAGCCGCGCCGCCGCGCGTCGATCGTCTTGGCGAAGAGCTTGCGAACATGGTCGAATACGCCGGTGTAGGTGGCCGGGTTCGAGCGCGGCGTGCGCCCGATCGGGGACTGGTCGATATCGATGACCTTGTCGATTTGCTCGAGCCCTTCGATCGACCTGTGTCGACCTGCCACCAGGCGCGCGTTGCGGTTCAACCTCTGGTGTACCGCCCTGTAAAGCACATCGTTGACGAGCGTGGACTTCCCCGACCCGGACACGCCGGTCACCGCAACGAAGCGGCCGAGCGGGAAGGCAACATCGATGTTGTTGAGGTTGTGCTGGCGTGCCCCTCGCACGACGATGTCCTGAGTCTCTGATAGACGCCGGCGCTTTGTGGGGATGGGGATGGCGCGCTTACCGCTGAGGTAGTCGCCGGTAAGAGAATCCGCCTGTTTCTTCAGGCCCTGCAAGGGCCCCGAGTACACGATCTTGCCGCCATGGTCCCCTGCCCCGGGACCGATGTCAACGATGTGGTCTGAAGCGCGGATCGTTTCTTCATCGTGCTCGACAACGATTAACGTGTTGCCGAGGTCTCGAAGGCGCACCAGCGTATCAATAAGGCGCCTGTTGTCACGCTGGTGCAGGCCGATCGAGGGTTCGTCGAGGACGTAGAGCACGCCGACGAGTCCGGATCCGATCTGGGTCGCCAGCCGTATGCGCTGGGCTTCCCCGCCGGCCAATGTCGCCGAGCCGCGCGAGAGGCTCAGGTAGTCGAGCCCGACGTCCAGCAGAAAGCCCAACCGGGCGTGAATCTCCTTCAGCAATCGCTCGGCAATCGTCGCCTCGCGATCGGACAGCTCGAGCTTTCGCAGGAAGTCGTCGGAATCCGAGATGCACAGCTCACACAGCTCGAAGATGTTCTTGTCTGCAACCGTGACCGCAAGCGACTCCGGCCGCAAGCGAGCGCCGTTGCAGAGAGGGCAAGGCACCTGGCGGAAGTACTGCTCGTAGCGCTCGCGGGCCCATTCCGAGTCGGTCTGCGAACGCCGCCGCTCGAGCCACGGAATGACGCCTTCGAACGGGCTCCAGTAGGAGCGGACCCGCCCGAAACGGTTCTTGTAGCGGACGTGAACCTCCTCATCGGACCCATGGAGCAGGACATCGCGCGCCTTCTTGGACAGCCTCTTGAAGGGCACGGTGGTCTTGAACCCGAACGTCTTGGCCGCAGAGTCCATGAGCCGATCGAAGTACTCGAGAGTCTTGTGAGACCACGGCGCAATGGCACCCTCGTCCAGAGACAGTTCCGGATTGGGTATTATGAGGTCGGGGTCTACTTCGAGGTGGGTCCCGAGCCCGTCGCAGCGTTCGCACGCGCCGTAGGGGGAGTTGAAGGAGAAGTTTCTCGGCGCAAGCTCGTCGAAGCTGATCCCGCAGTCGATGCAGGCGAAGTGCTCGGAGAACATGATGTCCTCCGAGACGTCGTCGACAAGGTCCACCGCTGCCACTCCCTCGGCCAGCTTGAGCGCGGTCTCGAACGAGTCGGCGAGCCGGGAATCGATGCCGGGCTTGATCACGAGACGGTCGACGATGACGTCGATGTTGTGGGTGTAATAGCGGTCGAGCTTCAGCTTGTCGGACAGCTCATTGACCTCGCCGTCGACCCGGGCGCGCACGAAGCCGCGCCGCATGAGGTCCTCGAAGAGGGCGGCGAACTCGCCCTTGCGGCCACGCACAACCGGAGCCAGCACCTGAAAGCGCGTGCCCTCGGGAAGCTGAAGAACTTGGTCGACGATCTGTTCGGGCGTCTGTCGCGCAATGGGTCGCCCGCACTGGTGGCAATGCGGCCGCCCGATGCGCGCATAGAGCAGACGCAGGTAATCGTAGATCTCGGTGATGGTCCCGACCGTGGACCGGGGGCTGCGCGGCGCAGACTTCTGGTCAATCGAGATCGCCGGAGACAGACCCTCGATGAAGTCGACATCGGGCTTGTCCATCTGGCCGAGAAACTGGCGAGCGTAGGCCGACAGCGACTCGACGTAGCGCCGCTGCCCTTCTGCGTAGATCGTGTCGAAGGCCAACGACGACTTCCCCGAGCCGGAGATGCCGGTGAAAACGATCAGCGCATCGCGCGGCAGCTCCAGACTGACGTTCCGGAGGTTGTGCTCGCGGGCCCCTCTTATGACGAGGTCGCCGGAAGCCGTCGGCCTGGGTTCGTTGGGCATCACTGGATGCTAAACCACGTCCGTGTAACTTGCACCGGAAGCCCTTTCAGCGGGGGGGTGGGGGTCAGCGGGGGTCGACGTCGACCCACAGGCGGCTGTCCCTGGGAGTCGCGAGCATCAGGGGGCGTAGGGCTTCGGCGACCGGGTCCGCTCCGAGCCGGCACTTGGCGAGGAGCTGCCGCTCCTCGGGACCCCCTTGTGGCCTACGAACGATTGGCCCCAATACCTCTGCGCCCGCATCCCGGCAGGCGGCTGCGGCCTTATCTGCGAGCTCCGATGCCTCCGGCCCGGAGGCCTTTACCACGACGAGCTCCGAGTAGGGGGGGTAGCCGAGCTCGGCGCGCTGAGCGAGCTCGCGCTCGACGAAGAAGCCGTGGTCGGCTCGCATGAGGCCCTGTATGGCGTGGTGAGTGGGCTCCGAGGTCTCGATCAGGAGCCTTCCCCCCTCGGACGCGGGGCCGGCCCACTCGGCCATGGCCACCAACGCCTGATAGGCGTTCTCTACGGCCCTGAAGTCGGGCCTCCGCACAAGGCCGTCGACGTCGAGGATGCCCACCACTGAGACCTCGGGACGCAACTCGGGCTTGGTTCCGACCCAAGTCGAGACGTAGATGTCACAAGGCTGGAGCTCCCCAGACGGGGAGTTCTCGAGAGTGTCGGGGTCGAGGCGGCCCACGGTTGCGCGCGGGAACGAACGCGCCAGCTGCTCGGCGAGGCGTTCGGACCCTGCCCCCAGCGCGCGCAGCTCTGTGGCCGAGCAGCGGGGGCAGCGCGGCGGCACCGGAGCCTGGTAGTCGCAGCGGGGGCAGCGCACCCGCTGAGGGGCTCGGTCGTAGGCCAATCCCGCCTCACACACCGGGCAGCGAAGGGACGCCCGGCAGGAGGCGCACCACATCGTCCGCGCGTAGCCGCGCCGGGGGGTGAGGAGCCCAACTTTCTCACGACGTCCCAGCGCGGCGGCGACACGTTCGTGAAAGGCGTGCGAGAAGGCGCGCTCGCCCGCCGGCTCGAGCAACTCGATCACCGGCCGCATGGCCCTGCGGCGCGCGTGGCCGGGCTCGACCGTGCGCAGCCCAGAGGGTCCAAACCAGTCCAACGATGGTGACGCACTCGCCAGCACGCACACGGCGTCCTGCAGTGCGGCCCGCTGAAGGGCCACGCGCCGGGCGTCGAAGCGAGGAGCGCGATCCTCCTTGTAGCTGGGATTGTGCTCGTCGTCGATCACGATGAGCCCCAGATCGGGAGCCGGGGCAAGCACCGTGGCGCGCCCGCCCGCTCCCCCGCCGTGGCCCGCGGCCAGGCGCAGCCATGCTCGAGAGCGGTCGCCCTCAGATCGGGAGCTATCGACGCGCTCAATCTCCGGCCATCGCCGCGCCAGCTCCTCGAGGAGCAGGGAGCCGTGGCGCACTTCGGGTGCAGCCACCAGCGCCGCCCGAGGGGAGGCCGCAGCTACCAGCTCGGCGATGAGGGCGCCTCGGTCCTCTGCCCAGGCGCTCTGCAGACTCCATGCGCCCCCGGCCCCCGATCTCAGCGCGGCCAACAATTCCTCCCCGCCACGGTACGCCGGCAGCAGCCGCGCCGGAGCGGCGGCCGCCGCCAGGGGCTCGGGGGGACGGACCTTTACCCGCACTCTGGGAGGTACCGCGCGGGCGAAGGCGGCACCACGGGGAGCCACGTAGCGCCGGGCCATCCAGTTCAGGAGGTCGGTGATCGGGGGGCGCGCCGGCGCCGGCGTCACGATCACGGCTAACACCGGCTCGAGGCTTGAGGGGGCCGGGCTTTCGCTTCCCGCTACCACTACACCGCGTACGTTGCGGTGACCCAGGCGCACCCTGACGACGGAGCCCACTTCGATCGACTCCGCGATCCCTACCGGGACGGAGTAGTCGAAGCTGCGGTCGAGGCGCCACGCCGGCACCAGCGGGACCACCGCGACTTGCTGGAGAGCGGGGGGCCGCATCAGCGCGGCCGGAAGATGGCTAACCGGCGAGGCGGCGGAGGTCGTCGGCGCGATCCGTTCGCTCCCAAGTAAAACCTCCGGACTCGTCCGGGGACCGCCCGAAGTGGCCGTAGGAAGCGGTTGCCTGGTAGATCGGCCGCTTCAGGTCGAGGTCTCGGATGATGGCCGCCGGGCGCAAATCGAAGCACGCTCGCACGGCCGCCTCGATCTTCTCCGGCGCAACCTTGTTCGTGCCGAACGAATCCATCGCCAGGGACACGGGATGAGCCACGCCAATGGCGTAGGCGACCTGCAGCTCGAAGCGATCGGCGAGCCCGGCGGCGACCACGTTCTTGGCCGCGTGGCGGACCGCGTAGGCGGCGGAGCGGTCGACCTTGGTGGGGTCCTTGCCCGAGAAGGCGCCCCCACCGTGCCGTGCCATGCCTCCGTAGGTGTCGACGATGATCTTGCGCCCCGTGAGGCCCGTGTCGGCGCGCGGCCCACCCACTTCGAACCGGCCTGTTGGGTTGATCAGCACTCTCGCCCTGCTTGCGTCGAGTGACTCGGGTATCAGCGGCTCGATGACGTGTTGCATGAGGTCGGGCTCGAGAAGCGTCTCGATGTCGACGTTGGGCTGGTGCTGGATCGAGCACACCACGGTCTCGAGAGTGCGGGGAACCGCACCGTCGTAGCCGATAGTGACCTGCACCTTGCCGTCGGGGCGCAAGTAGGGGAGCAAGCCGGACTTGCGGACTTCGGCCAGCCGCGCCGCCACCCGATGCGCCAGCCACACGGGCATCGGCATGAGGTCGTCGTTGTCCCGGCAGGCGTAGCCGAACATCATGCCCTGGTCGCCGGCCCCCTGCGCGTCGAGCGGATCCGAGGTTCCCGAGCCGGCGCGCTCCTCGTGGCTGTGACTAACGCCTTCCTCGATGTCGCGCGATTGCTCCTGCAGGGCAACGGTCACCCCACAGGTGGCTCCGTCGAAGCCGATCTTGGAGCTGGTGTAGCCGATGTCGGTGATCGTGCGCCGCACCACCACGGGGATGTCGACGTAGGTCGAGGTTGTGATCTCCCCGGCCACCACCGCCCACCCAGTCGTAACCATGGTCTCGCACGCCACCCGGCCGTCGGGGTCGTCTTTGAGGATTTCGTCGAGGACGGCGTCGGAAATCTGGTCCGCCATCTTGTCGGGGTGCCCCTCGGTAACGGACTCGGAAGTGAACAGGTGCAAGGGTCGGCTCATGTGTTGCCGATCCTAGCCCCACCCGCCGACGCTCGACCGATCGTGGTGGACGGCGCGGGTGGGAGAAGCGAACCGCGGACAGCTGCCCACAAGAAACTGTGGGTAAACGCGAACCGAGGACATTTGCCGGTGCCGGCGGGTCAGGGCTCGGCCCAGCCCGGCGGGCCCTCAGTCGAGCTCGGGCACGTCCTGCGGCGGCTCCGGCCCCGTGTAGCTGGCTGCCGGCCGGATGAGACGGTTGTCCGACGCCTGCTCGAGGATGTGCGCAGTCCAGCCGATGACCCGGCTGCAGCCGAACGTGGGCGTGAACAGCTCGGGGGGCATGCCGATCATCTCCATCACCACGCCCGAGTAGAACTCGACGTTTGGATAGAGCATGCGGCCGGGCTTGAGCTCCTTGAGGATTTCGACGGCCTTCTTCTCGACGTACTTGGCCAGCTCGACTTTGGGACTGCCGGGCTCAAGCCTCTCCGCCACACCCCGCAAGAGCACCGACCGAGGGTCGTCCGTCTTGTAGACGCGATGCCCAAAGCCCATGAGCCGCTTGCCGTGCTCGACGGCATCTCGCAACCACGGCTCGGCGTTCTCCTCCGAACCGATCTCCCGCAGCATGTCGAGTGCGCGGCTGGGGGCGCCGCCGTGGAGCGGTCCCGACAACGCGCCGAGGGCCCCGAGCACCGCCGAGCCGAGGTCGGCGCCGGTCGAGGTGATTACCCGGGCGGTGAAGGTCGAAGCGTTGAAGCCGTGATCGATCGTGGCGATGAGGTACTGCTCCATGGCGCGGGCGTGCTCGGGGGAGGGGACCTCGCCGGTCAGCATGTAGAGGTAGTTGGACGAGTGTGAGAGATCATCCCTCGGCTCGACCGTTTCGTCGCCGTTGTGAAGCCGGTAGAGCGCCATGATGAGGATCGGGAACACGGCGCAGGTTCTCAGCGCCTCGGAGCGTAGCTGAGCTCGCTCCGTGTCCAGGTTCGGCTTGAAGTCCTGCGACGACGCATACAAACCGTAGGCGGCCCGCAGCGCTTCGAGGGGCACGAAGCGGTCGCCAAGCGTTGCAATCGAAGCCATGTGCCGCTTGACCTCGTCGGGGATAACCCGCAGCGGCCGAATCTCCTCCTCGAACGCCTTCCGCTCGCCGTGATCGGGGAGATGGCCCTCGAACATCATGAACCAGACGTCCTCGAGGGTCCTCTTCTCGGCGAGCTCGACCGCGCTGTACTGACGGTAGTGGTAGAAGCCCTCGCTCCCGCGCACGTCGCCCAGGTCGGTGTGCGCCACATGCACTCCCTCGAGCCCCTCTGGAATTTCGACGTCGTGGAAGTCGACGGGAGCGATCCGGGCGATACGCATCATGTCGCGCATCGAGACGATGCCGACCAGCTCGGAGTCCTTGACTACCGGGATGTGGCGGTAGGAGGCCTGAGAAAGGCTCTTGAATGCTTCGACCGAGTCCTCGTCGGGCGACACCGTATAGGGGTCCTCGGTCATCCACTGAGTCACGGTTGCGGTAGCCGCCTCGCCTCCCTTAGCCGCGAACCGAACGAGATCGCGCTCGGTCAGGATCCCCGTGACCCGGCCGGACTCGACCACGACCACGGATCCGACCCCGACCTCCATCATGCGCTTGCCGACCTCTGCGATGGTGTCCGATTCCGAGGCGGTAACGACCGGGCTGCTCATGAGATCGGCCACGGTCATCTTGGCGTCCTTAGGCATCTGCTCGCCCCTTCAATAGTCGCACCACTTCATCCATCACTGCCTCGGCCAGGTTCGTCTTGGTCACCAGTCCGGCATCCACGCTCCCCTCGGGGCCCGCTATCACCGCACGGTTCGTGCGAGCCCCGAACCCGGAGTCGGAGCTCGACACGTCGTTGGCGACGAGCAGATCGGCGCCTTTGGAGGTGCGCTTATCGGCCGCCAGGCGGGCCAGCTCCTGGGGGTCGCTCTCGGTCTCGGCCGCAAAACCGACCAGCAGGGAGCCGGCCTTCCTCAGCCGGGGGTTGTGGCCGAGCTCTTTGAGGATATCTGGAGTGGGCACCAGCTCGACTGAAGGCGCTCCCGCCGCCTTCTTGAGCTTCTTGGTAGCGGCTCGGCTCGGCCTGAAGTCGGCCACCGCGGCCGCCTTGACGATCACGTCTGCATCCGAGGCAGCCTCCAGGACGGCGGTTCTCATGTCCTCGGCGGTCCTGACTTGCATGAGGTCGACTCCGGAAGGCGGCCGCAAGGAGGTGTCGCCCACAACCAGGGTGACCTTCGCCCCTCGCCGGGCGGCCTCGGAAGCGAGCGCAAAACCCATGAGGCCCGAAGAGCGGTTGCCGATGAAGCGGACCGGATCGATCGGTTCTTGGGTCCCGCCGGCGGTCACCAGCACCCGCAACCCAGCGAGCTCTGAGGGCGCCTTCAGCAGATCGAGTGCCGCGTTCACCACCTCGGAGGGCTCGACCATCCTGCCGGCGCCACTATCGCCGGATAGCAACGGCCCGGATGCGGGCCCCAGAAAGCGAGCGCCCCGTGCGGACAGCAGGGCGCAGTTGGCTTGGGTGGCGGGATGCTCCCACATCTCGGTGTGCATTGCCGGCACGATGAGCAGGGGGGAGCGAACCATCAGCAGCGTGGCAGAGAGGAGGTCGTCGGCGGCGCCGATGGCGAGCCGGGAGAGGGTGTGGGCAGTCGCCGGAGCCAAGACCACGAGATCGGTGGTCCGGGCGAGCTCCACGTGCGCCACCTCGCCGGAGTCGGCGAAGATCTCTGTGACGACCTCCCGGCCGGTCACGGATGCGAACGTCTGGCGGCCCACGAAAAGCTCCGCCGAGCGAGTCATCACCACGGTGACGTCGCACCCCAGCTCCGACAGGCTGCGGGCGACCTCAACCACCTTGTAGGCGGCGATACCTCCGGTGACGCAGAGCAGTACTCGGACCCGCGCACTCATGAAGCGGGGGTGGCGCCGGCTACCGAGGGCGGTTCGCTTCGCGGCGAGCGGCACCGGCCGCGACGGCTACTTGATGCCGTCGGCGGTCCGCTCGTAGCTGATCTTGCCCTCTGCCAATTCCTGAAGCGCGATGGACAGGGACTTGGGCGCCCGGTCGGCGCGCAGGGGCACCTGGGGCGGCGTGAACTCGGCAATGCCTTCGCCAAGCTGGGAGAAATAGGAGTTGATCTGGCGGCTGCGCTTGGCCGCCAGGATGACCAACGTGTACTTGGAGTCGACGTCTTCGAGCAGTTTCTCTATCTTCGGCTCGATCATCATTTGGGGGAATCCTTCCTGATCACAAGCTGGGTGGCGGAGTTCGGCGGTTGCGTACTTTTCTTACCCGTCCAGTATACGGAGCAACTCCGTCACGGCGTCATCGGCCCGGTCGTTGACGATGACGTGGTCGTAACGATCGACGTGTTCGAGCTCGCCACGGGCCGCTTCCGTCCGCCGGGCGAGGGTCCCCGCATTCTCGGTTCCCCTCCCCGTGAGGCGAGCTTCGAGCTCTTCGAGGGAGGGGGGCTTGATAAACACCAGCACGGCATCGGGGAGAGACTCCCTCACCTGCAGCGCTCCCTGGACGTCGACCTCCAGAACCACGTCGTGACCCGCGGCCAGGGCGTCCTCCACGGGGCGGCGTGGGGTGCCGTATAGGTGCCCGTAGACCTCCGCCCACTCGAGCAGCTCACCGATCTCGGCAAGCGCCCGGAAGCTCTCCTGGCTCAAAAAGCGGTAGTCGGTCCCATCTCGCTCCTCGGGGCGAGGAGTGCGTGTCGTGGCCGACACCGATAGGATCGTCTCGGGCCGGCGGGCGAGCACTCCCCCCACCACCGTCCCCTTGCCCGCTCCGGAGGGGCCGGACACGACCACCAGCCTCCCCGGGGGCGGAGCGCTCACAACTTCGGGTTGATCGCGCGCCCTAACGCCGTGGAAACTCTCCGAGCAGGTTCTGTCTCTGCTTCGTCCCGAGGCCCTTCATGCGCCGGGTCTCGGAGATGTCGAGTCGCTCCATGATCTGACGAGCCCGCACGCGGCCCACTCCCGGAAGGGACTCGAGCACCGATGTCACCTTCATCTTGGCCACGACGTTGTCTTCACTGCGGTCCAGCAACTCTCTCAGGGTCGTGCTCCCGCTCTTGAGCTGATCCTTGAGCTCGGCCCGGCGCCGCCTGGCGTCGGCGGCTTTGGCAAGTGCTTCCCGGCGTTGTTCCTGGGTGAGAGGTGGTGGCAAGGGCATAAAAAACGGACCTCCTTGGCAGTGCTACTCGTTTGGGTCGTCCGGAGGTTCCGCGTCCCCGCCCCTCCGGCGGTCGGCAGTATAGGAGATCGAGTCGGATCTGGCAGCTTGGGGACCTCGACGCGAGGTGGCAAACGCGAACCGAGGACTTTTACCCACAAGAAATCGTGGGCAGGGGCGGACCGAGGACATTTGCCACCGCAGGCACGTCGCAGGCTGTGCTGAGGGGGCCGGAGAGCGTCAGAGTCGGCGACTGCCTGGGTCTTCGAGCGGCGTCCCGGCGGCGCACAGGGGGCATGCCTCCGGTTCCCACGACGTGGCTTCGAGCCGAAGCAGAGAGCTCAGCGGCGCCCCCAGCTCGACTTCGCCTTCCGAGCGATCGAGGAGCGCGCCGACTCCCACGACATCGGCTCCCCACCCCTTGGCCAGCTCGACCACCTCGCGGGCCGAAGCCCCCGTCGTGACGACGTCCTCAACCACGAGCACCCGCTCGCCGGCCCCGAGCGTGAAGCCGCGGCGTAACTTCAGCTCGCCGTGGACGCGCTCGGCGAAGACGCTGCGCGCCCCCCGGGCGAGCGCCACCGAGAAGCCCAGCACGACTGCTCCCACGGCGGGGCTCACCACCGCGGCGAAATCGAACAGATCGGCGAGGGCGGCGCCGAGGGCCCGGGTGGCGTCGGGCCGCTCGAAGACGCGAAACTTCTGCACATATAGGTCGGAATGGCGGCCCGACGAGAGCCGGAAATGTCCCTTCTGGAGTGCTCCCGAGTCCTCGAGAAGCGCCCTCACCTGCTCCGGGGTCACGGCTTCTCGCCCCCGCCGGCGGGCCTGGCACGGGAACCACCGTTCGGGGTCACGGGGCGAGCTGCGCCCGCAACGCCCGGGCCGCCGCCGCAGGGTCGGGGGCTTCGGTGATTGGTCGCCCCACGACGACGACATCGGCGCCCGCAGCACGGGCCTCGGGGGCCGACAGCGTCCTGCGCTGGTCTCCCGCTTCCTCCTGAGGCCCGCGGATGCCCGGGGTCACGAGCAGGGGCCCCCCGGCGTCACGGGGGCCGAAGCGGGATCGCAGCTCGGCGGCCTCGAGGGGGGAGCACACCAGTCCCGCGGCACCCCCCTCCAGCGCGACCTCGGCGAGACGAACGACCTGCTCCCCCATTGGAAACGAGACGCCGATGCGGGTGAGCAGGGACTGGTCGAGGCTCGTGAGCACCGTGACTCCCAGCACAGCACACTCGGGAGCGGCGCAGACCGCGGCCGCCAGCATCTCGGGGCCGCCTGCGGCGTGGACGGTGATGTAGGTAGCGCCGATATCTTGCGCGGCCCTCGCGGCTTCGGCAACCTGGCCCGGGATGTCGTGAAACTTGAGGTCCAGAAAGACCGGTCGTTGCCTCGAAAGCTCGACGACTAGGTCGGGGCCCAGGGAACAGAAGGATGCGAGGCCCACCTTGAAGATGCCGGCGCTGGGGAGGGTCAGCGAGGCGAGGCGCTCCAGCTCTGCCCTCTCGGTGGTGTCGAGCGCGACGCACAGCGGGTTCACGGCAGGCTCAGGCCGGCGGGGGCGATGGTTAACGTGGGACTGTCGCACATCAGCCACCGAATTGGGTGGGTAGCGTGAGACTGTCGCACATCAGCCACCGTGGCGCCGGACGAGAGCAGGCCGTCAGGAGGCAAGCTTGACTGCCCCCACGAGCTCTCCCACCGAGGCCACCCCGTGTCGCTCCATATAGGCCTCGATGCCCTGCGTGATCTCGAGCGCAACCCGCGGGTTGATGAAGTTGGCGGTGCCGACGGCCACGGCGGTGGCGCCTGCGAGGATCAGCTCGAGGGCGTCACTCGCCGAGGCGATGCCGCCCTGCCCGATGATGGGGGCCTCGGGAAAGGCGCGGTGGACCTCGTGAACGGCGCGCACCGCAACGGGGCGGATGGCGGGTCCCGACAAGCCCCCGATCGTGCCGGCGAGCCTGGGGACGCGGTCTTCCACATCGATCGCCATTCCGAAGACCGTGTTGATGAGCGACAAACCCGCGGCCCCTGCACCGAGTGCGGCGCCCGCAATCTCGACCAGTGAGGTGACGTTGGGCGATAGCTTGGCGAACACCGGAATCCGCGGCAGCGCCCGGACCGCCGCCGAGGTCACGGCTGCGGTCGACTCCGCGGAATGGGCGAACATATTGCTCTGGTCCTCGAGGTTGGGGCAGGAGATATTGAGCTCGACCGCGGCGATCCCGCGGCCCCCGGTGCGCAGTTTGTCGGCGACCTTCACGAACTCTCCCACGCTGTTTCCGGCGATGGAGGCGAACACGGTCGCATCCTGCCGCCTCAGCCAGGGGAGGTCTTCGGCGAGGAAGAAGTCGACGCCCTTGTTCTGGATGCCGATTGCGTTGAGCATTCCCGAGGGTGTCTCGCACATTCGCGGGGTGGGCTTGCCCTTCCACGGCGAGGCAGTCATCGACTTGACGATGATGCCGCCAAGCTGTGACAGTTCCACGAATTGCGCCCCTTCCCGGCCCGCTCCGAAGGTGCCGGAGGCAAGCAACACCGGGGTCCGGAGTGCCACCGGGCCTAGCTCGGCCGCCAGCGACGCCATCAGTTCCCCGGAGGGGCTAGCTCTGCTTGAGGAGCGTCCGCCCCTGTGCGGGACGGGCTGCCACTCGACGACGGCTCGGCCCACTCGGGCGTCACCCGGCCCTCGCTCTCGAACCAGCACACGGTGGCGCCGTCGAACACGGGGCCCTCGGTGCAGACGCGCGCGTAGACGCGCTCTTCGGAACCGGAGCGGCTCGAGCCGGTAAGTACGGGTATCACGCAGGTCATACAGACCCCGTAGCCGCAGGCCATCAGCTCCTCGACCGCGACCTGAAGGGGCAGGGCCCGCTCGTTGCACATCTGCGCCACTGCGGCCAGCATGGGATGGGGGCCGCAGGCGTAGACGATGTCGGAGGAGCAGCGCTCGACCATGTCATCGATCACGTCGGTGACCACTCCCTGCTGGCCCATGCTGCCGTCCTCGGTGGTGATGCGCGACACAGACGCCAGCCGTCTGACGTCGATGGCGTTGAGCAGGCGATGGATCGAGCGGGCCCCCATGATCACGTCGACCCGGTGGCCCTCGTTACGCAGCTCGTCTGCCAAAAAGAACAAGGGCGCGGCTCCTATCCCGCCTCCTATGAGCAGGCAGTGCGAGCGGGCAGCGGGCAGCTTGAAGCCCTGACCGCACGGCCCCAACAACTTCACTGTGGAGTGGGCACGCAGCTCTGCCAGGTGCTTGGTCCCCGGCCCCCTGATGTCGAAGACGATCTCGATGGTTGCCGCCCAACCGCCGCGCTTGTGTACTCGGTAGACGGAGAAGGGGCGGCGCAGGATGAACGAGCGGTTCCCATCGCAAGAGACGTTGACGAACTGGCCGGGCGCCACCTGCTCGCCGATCCGGGGCGCAACGAGGGTGAGCGAGTGGAAGTGCTCGCCGTATTTCTTGTGAGTCAGGACCTCCCCCGAGGCGATCAGCATGGCTATGTAAGGTAGTCCTGCGGCGACCGTAAGCGCGCACCGATCGCCGAGTGGTCATCAGATGTCATATAGCGAAATTTAACGACCACTCGGCGAAAAAAGGTAGTCCTGCAGTGACCGTACGCGCGCCGGCTGCCCCGCGAGCGACTCGATTGCCTGCACCGCAGCCGCCATTCCGGCCACGGTCGTGATCGACGGCACCCCCGCCTCGACCGCCGCGGTGCGGATGAAGTAACCGTCGCTGCGGGCGCGCGGCCCCCACGGAGTGTTGAGGACGAGGTCGATCTCGCCCCGGCGCAGCCGCTCGACCACATTGTCCCGGCCACCCCGGCCACCCCGGCCGCCCGCCCCGTCCGCCCTCGCGGCCTCTTGCCCTCCGCCCGGCCCATTAGCCGCCGACGCCTTCGGCACCACTGCCGCGTCCACACCCCAGCGCCGCAGCACCTCGGCGGTTCCCTTGGTGGCGAGGATCTCG
The DNA here is from genome assembly GCA_013695465.1 of Actinomycetota bacterium. Classification (GTDB taxonomy): domain Bacteria; phylum Actinomycetota; class CADDZG01; order CADDZG01; family WHSQ01; genus JACDAL01. The sequence goes on from JACDAL010000037.1 coordinate 14,502, forward strand.
AAGCCGAGCTCGCCGAGCCTCTTCGCCGGCCACACCACCGCGCGCTTGTCCCGGTCGGCCACGGAGATGAACACTGTGCCCTTGGCCGGGAGCTTTACTCCGGCGGCTATCTCGGCCTTCCCGAATGCTCGCCCGAAGCTGTCGTCTATGCCCATGACCTCCCCGGTCGAGCGCATCTCGGGGCCCAGCACGGTATCGGTGCCGGGGAAGCGGTCGAACGGCATCACCGCCTCCTTGACCGCGATGTGCCCTCTCCTCTGTTGCCCCGCTGCCCGAGGCACCAGCCCCTCGTCCCGTAATTGTGCCAGGGAGGCGCCTGCCATCACCCGTGCCGCCACCTTGGCCAGAGGGACGCCGGTCGCCTTGGACACGAACGGCACCGTGCGCGAGGCACGCGGGTTAGCCTCGAGCACGTAGACGGTCTCGTCCTTCAGCGCGTACTGGACGTTCACGAGCCCCCGCACACCCAGACCCCCGGCGAGCGCCTCGGTGTGCTCGGAGACGAGCTGGATCTGACGTTCGCTCAATGTGATGGGCGGCAGAGTGCAGGCCGAGTCGCCGGAGTGGATGCCTGCCTCTTCGATGTGCTCGAGCACACCGCCCACGAGCATCTCCACGCCGTCGAAGACGGCGTCGCAATCGACCTCGATGGCGCCCTCCAGAAAGCGGTCGACCAACACCGGATGCTCGGCCCAAACCGCTGCGGCCCCCTTGTGAGAGGACAGGTAGCGCTTCAGCTCGGGCTCCGAGTAGACGATCTCCATCGCTCGTCCCCCGAGCACGTAGGACGGCCGCGCCAGGACCGGATAACCGATGGTGGTTGCCGTGGCGACGGCTTCCTCGAGCGAACGGGCGACGCCACCGGGCGGGTGCGGGAGGCGGAGGTCGGCGAGGAGCGCGGAAAAGCGCTCCCGATCCTCGGCCCTGTCGATGGCCTCGACCGGGGTGCCGAGGATGCTCACGCCGGCGTCGTCGAGCGCAGCGGCCAGCTTCAAGGGCGTCTGTCCACCCAGGGTCAGGATCACGCCGTCGGGGCGCTCTCGCTCGACCACGTTCATGACGTCCTCGAAGGTCAGCGGCTCGAAGTAGAGGCGGTCGGAAGTTTCGGGGTCGGTCGAGACCGTCTCGGGGTTGCAATTGACCATGATGGTCTCGTAGCCGGCCTCCCTCAAGGCGAGGGCCGCGTGCACGCAGCAATAGTCGAACTCGATGCCCTGGCCGATGCGGTTGGGCCCCGCCCCCAGGATCATGATCTTGGGGGCGGCACTCGGTAGCCCCTCGTCCTCGTCTTCGTAGGCCGAGTACAGATAGGGCGTCAGCGCCTCGAACTCGGCGGCGCAGGTGTCGACGGTCTTATAGCTCGGGAGCACCCCGAGAGCCTTGCGGCGCGCCCTGACCTCTGCCTCGGAGCAGGACAGGCACGAGGCGATCTCTGCGTCGGAGAGGCCGAGCCGCTTGGCGCGCCTCAGCTCTGCCTCGCTCGAGCTTTCCAGAGAGGGGATCCGGCGAAGCGCGGAGCGCTGCTCGACGAGGCGTTCCAGCTGGGCGACGAACCAGGGGCTCAGGCGGGCCGATGCCGCTACCTCGTCTGGTGCAAGGCCGAGCTCGAGGGCGCGCTCGACCAGCTCGAGGCGGTCGGGATGATGCTCGGTGAGCCTTTCGCTCACCTGCTCCAGGGAAAGCCTGTTCCCAGCGCCCGGCTCTTGCTCGAGCGCTCGCCGGCCCTTGTTCAGCGCCTCGAGGAAGGTGCGGCCCATGGCCATGACCTCGCCCACCGACTTCATCTTGGTTCCGAGTCCCCCGGCCGTCGGAAACTTCTCCATCGAGAAGCGCGGCAGCTTGACCGCCACGTAGTCGATCGACGGCTCGAACGAAGCCGGGGTCACGCCGGTGATGTCGTTGGGTATCTCGTCCAGCGAGTATCCGACCGCAAGCTTGGCGGCGATCTTGGCGATCGGGAACCCAGTCGCCTTGGACGCCAGCGCACTCGAGCGCGACACGCGCGGGTTCATCTCGATGACGACCCTGCGGCCGGTCGCCGGCTCGACGGCGAATTGCACGTTGGAGCCACCGGTCTCGACTCCGACCGCGCGCATGACCCTGATCCCGTCGTCGCGCATCGCCTGGTACTCGACATCGGTAAGAGTCATCGCCGGGGCCACGGTCACGGAGTCCCCGGTGTGCACGCCCATCGGGTCCAGGTTTTCGATCGAGCACACCACGACGACGTTGTCGTTGCGGTCGCGCATCAGCTCGAGCTCGAACTCTCTCCAGCCTTCGATTGACTCCTCGACCAGCACCTCCCCGATGCTCGACAGACGCAGTCCCTCGGCCGCCACCCGCCGCAGGGAATCAAGATCGGACACCACTCCCGAACCTCCGCCGCCGAGCACGTAGGAGGGCCTGATGATGACCGGAAGCCCGATCTCCTCTGCAGCGGAGGAGGCCTCGGGCACTGAGTAGGCAAAGGCCGAGCGCGGGAGCGAGAGCCCTGCTTCGGCCATCGTCTCCTTGAACACGCGCCGGTCTTCGGCCCGCCGGATGGTTTCGGCGGAGGCGCCGATGAGCTCGACCGAGAATGCGTCGAGGGTGCCCGAGGAAAAAAGCTCCACGGCGACGTTGAGCGCGGTCTGGCCTCCGAGCGTCGGCAGTAGCGCATCGGGGCGCTCTCGCTCGATGACCTCGGCGACGTACTCGGCGGTGATCGGCTCGATATAGGTGGCCGCGGCCCGTTCGGGGTCGGTCATGATCGTGGCCGGGTTCGAGTTCACCAGGACGACTCGATAGCCCTCCTGCTGCAGCGCCCGGCACGCCTGTGTTCCCGAGTAGTCGAACTCACACGCCTGGCCGATGACGATCGGGCCGGAGCCGACCACCAGGATCGAGGTGAGGTCTGTACGACCCGGCATCAGCTCGACTTTTTCACTGGTACCCGCGCTCTGCGCGGGTTAATGCGCAAAGATCGTTTGGTTGGCCTAGCGGCGACGGCGTTCGGCGCCCCGGGCATCAGCCGCGCGCCGTCCCCGGTCGCGCTTCTTGCGCTGTCGGTCCTTCTTCCACCTGACCGACTTGCGGTCTCCTCTGCCCAAGCTGCCTGCTCCCTTCTAGAGTCTGGTCGCACCCTAAGTGCTCCGCACCGGAAATACGGTCAGCACCGAGAGCGGATTTGCGGGGAGGTGCACCTCATGCGCTCCGGGCGGGCTCGGGGAGCGGAGCGGGAACAGCTTGGAACCTCGCCATGAGCTCCGTGAAGCGATCGAACAGGTAGCGGGCGTCACGGGGGCCGGGGCCCGACTCGGGGTGGTACTGAACCGAGAAACAAACCCCATCCAGGGCGATCCCCTCGATCGTCTGGTCGTTGAGGTTCACGTGCGTGACCCTCGCCCCGGTCTTATCGAGCGAGCCGGGCGTCACCGCGAAGCCGTGGTTCTGACAGGTGATCTCGACCCGGCCGTCCTCGGCGCGGCGGACCGGGTGGTTGCCACCGCGATGACCGAACGGCAGCTTGTAGGTCGTTCCGCCCAGCGCCAGGCTCAGGATCTGATGTCCGAGGCAGATGCCGAATACGGGGACTCTTCCGATCAGCTCGGAGACGGTGGCGATCACGCCGCTCAGAGGCGCGGGGTCGCCGGGGCCGTTGGACAACAGCACGCCGTCGTAGCCGCCCGCGAGGATCTCGGAGGCCGGGGTCGAGGCCGGAAGCACAGTGACCTCGCAGCCGCTCCTACTGAGCAGGTCCAGCATGTTCGCCTTGATGCCGAGGTCGAGGGCTGCGACTCGGCGGGCGGGAGCAG
>JACDAL010000048.1 GCA_013695465.1 Actinomycetota bacterium
ATTCTGTGAGAGCCTGGGCGTCGGCCGCCGACAGGGCGCGGGCGACGTCTTTGACTGTGGCGCCAAAGCGGGGGCCGAGCAGCTTGAAGTTGGGCCTGATCGAGTAGGTGACCAGCTCCTGAAGCCCATGAGCGACTTCGACCGCCTTGACGTTGAGCTCCTCCGCCATCAGAGGCTCGAGGTCCTCGAGCAGATCGGCCTCGGCCCGCGGCATGACGATCAGCGCGCGCGACAACGGTTGGCGGACTCTGACCCGGGCGTCGGTGCGGGCAGCGCGCCCCAGCGCAACCAGCCGCCGCGCGAGCGCCATTCCCGTTCGCAGGGAGTCGTCTGCGCGAGCTGCGTCCGGCTGCGGCCAGCGGGCGAGATGGACGGACTCGTGTTCCTCGGCCCCGGTCCCGGTGAGGTTCGTGTAGATCTCGTCTGCGACGAAGGGAGTGAACGGCGCGCTCAGTTTTGCGATAGTTACTAGGCATTCCCAAAGCGTCAGGAATGCGGCCTTTGTGTCGGCTTCGGCCGCCGACTTCCAGAACCTTCTGCGCGACCGCCTCACGTACCAATTGGAGAGATCGTCTACCAAGCGGTCGAGCCTGCGGCCTGCGCCGGTGGCGTCAAACGCCTCGAGCGAAGCCGACATGTGACGAACGGTATCGTCGAGCTCCGCAAGTATCCAGCGGTCCAGCTCTGATCTCTGGGCCACCGGCACGGAGCAGTTTCTAGGATCGAAGCTTTCAAGCGACGCATAGGTAACCCAAAAAGAATATGTGTTCCACAGCGTCAACAGGTATCGGCGCAGTGACTCCTGAATGATGTCGTGGGACACGCGCCGCGCCGACCACGGAGTGCCGCCGGTGATCATGTACCAGCGCAGCGCGTCGGCACCATGTTTGTTCACGACCTCCCAGGGATCAATGACGTTCCCGAGCCGCTTGGACATCTTGCGACCGTCGCCATCGACGATGTGTCCGAGGCACACGACGTTCTTGAAGGAGTTGCGTCCTCGCAACAACGTCGCCACCGCCAACAGCGAATAGAACCAGCCGCGCGTTTGATCGATCGCTTCGGAGATAAAGTCCGCAGGAAAGCGCGCGTCGAAGATGTCCTCGTTCTCGAAGGGATAGTGCCACTGCGCGAACGGCATAGAGCCGGAGTCGAACCACGCATCTATCACGCTCTTGGTCCGTCGCGCCTGCGCTCCACATTGCGGGCAGCGGAATAAGACTTCGTCGATGTAGGGCCGGTGAGGGTCTAGCTCTGAAAGGTCCTCGCCGCTAAGCTCTTCGAGCTCTGAGAAGGAGCCGACACAAGTGAGGTGATCGTTGTCGCAGCGCCAGATCGGCAGCGGTGTGCCCCAGTAGCGGTCGCGCGACAAGGACCAGTCCACGTTGTTGGCAAGCCAGTCCCCGAACCGTCCGTACTTGATCGTGGGCGGCTGCCACTCGGTGTCCTCATTGGAGGCTTGCAGCTCGTTTCTGATTTGCGAAGTGCGGATGTAGAAATCCTTGCGCGGGTAGTAGAGCAGCGGCGTGTCGCACCTCCAGCAGTGTGGGTACGCGTGCGAGTAAAGCTCGGAGCGGAACAACAGCTCCCGCTCCCTCAAGTCCTCGACGATGCGGGGATCGGCCTCTTTGACTCCCAGCCCCGAGAACGGCTCGCCGCGCTCGGCTACTTGACCAGAGGGGTCGATCATCTGCACGATGGGGAGGTTGTCGCGCTTCGCCACTCCCATGTCCTCCTCGCCGTAGGGGGCGAGGTGGACGATGCCCGAACCATCCTCGGTGGTAACAAATTCCCCGTGAGTGACGGTGTGGGCGCTGCCTTCCGTAGGCACGAAACGGAAGGGCGGATTGTAGGCCCGGCCCACCAGGTCCTGTCCCCTGTAGGTGGCCACGGCAGAGAAGCCATCGCCGAGAAGGGCCGCGGCGCGCGCCTCGGCCACGATAAGGAAGTGCCCCGGGGACAGGGGGTCTTCGACTTTGACATAGTCGATCCCGGGTCCCACCGCGGCCGCCATGTTGGCAAGCAGGGTCCAGGGGGTCGTGGTCCACACCAGGAGGGCGGTGTCAGGCTCGTCGACGAGCGTGAAGCGGACGTAGACGGAGGGGTCCTCAACCGTCTTGTAGGCATCCGGCTGGTGCTGCTCGTGGGAAGAGAGCGCGGTCTCGCAGCGGGGGCAGTAGGGGACGACCTTGAAGTCCTCCTCCAAGAGGCCCTTGTCCCATATCTGCTTGAGCAGCCACCACACGCTCTCGATGAAGTCGCGCGACATGGTCCAGTAGGCACCATCGAGATCGATCCAGAAGCCGATGCGGTCGGTGAGCCGGGCCCACTCGTCGACGTATTCGGTGACCGACTCCCGGCACAGCTCCACGAAGGCGGCGATGCCGACCTCTTCCTCGATCTGGCGCTTGTGCGTGACGCCCAGCTTCTTCTCGGCGTCGATCTCCACGCCCAGGCCGTGGCAGTCCCAGCCCCCCTTGCGGTAAACGAGCCTGCCACGCATAGTCTGGAAGCGGCAGAAGATGTCCTTGAAGGTGCGTGCTTCGACATGGTGGATGCCTGGGCGGCCGTTGGCCGTCGGGGGACCTTCATAGAAGACCCATTCCCGCTCCTCGGACCTCTCTGCGAGAGAGGCCTCGAAGACGCGGTCCTCTTTCCACCGGCTCAGGACGCGCTCCTCGAGCTCGGGCCAGGAGACCCGAGCATCGACTTCTCGGTAGAGGGGCTGAGGCATGTGCCCAAGATAGCCTGGTCCCCGCCCCCCGATTTCCTTCTTTCTATCCGGCCGAAGATCAGCCGTGGCGTTCGAGTGTCCTGGGCGGTGGACACACGGCAAGCGCGCCCGGCCCCGGTACCCTTGATGAAACCCGGCCGCATGACGTGTTCGAGCTCAGTCTGAGGCGTCCTCTACTTGCCGTCGAACACGGCGCGGTGCTGCACCGAGGGCATCATTCAAGCAAGGCCCAACGGAGCCGATACCTAGCCGATGGTGAGACTTCGATTCATCGCTTCTGTGGCCCTGACGGGAATCCTCAGTTTGATGACGCTGGGGACCTCATCCGACCAGTTGTTGGCGGATGCGGCTTCGCAGGGACGGTGGGCGGCGCCTTACGAGATCGGCGCCGTCCCGATTCACGCAATCCTTACCCACAATGACGAGATTCTTACCTTCGAGTACCCCGAAGGCCCCGCTAACACCGACCTTACCAGCCGGGTAGTAACCGTCAATTGGAGGACGCACAACGTAACTAATGCAGCCGCTTCGTACGACCGAGATTTCTTCTGCGCAGGACATGTTGTCCTCGGTGACGGACGTGTGTGGGTTGTGGGAGGACACGATCACACCACCGGGAAGAAGCAAGATGGGGTGGGGGTTGCAACGACGGACCTGTGGGATCCAATCCAGCGAACCTGGACACCTACCGCGCCCCTAGGGCAAAAACGGTGGTATCCGACGACCGTAGGGCTTTCCAACGGGACCACGGCGCTGACCTTCGGTGGTCAAGAGCGTCGCGGCTCAAACGCAACCACCGTAGATCGCTACGACGCAACCACAAACACCATGCAGCGGCTTCCCAACAGTGCCTCGCTTTCGGTTGGGAGCTACCCGTGGATGCATTACGCGCTGGGGTCCGTCTACAAAGTTGGCTCCAAGACAATACGCTTCGATCCCTCCACTAACGCCTGGTCTGCGGTCGCAAGCACGAAGTTCGGTGTCAGAGCCAGAGGAGCCAGCGTCCTCTTGCCCATACGTGGAGATGGCGCGGGTCCAACACGGATCCTGACCACTGGGGGAAAGGGGGCAGGAAGTGCGGTACCTACGGCTACCGCTGAGGTCATTGACTTGTCGTCGCCAAGCCCCACCTGGGCCTACACGGGCTCGATGAATCATGCTCGACTTCTTCACGACTTACGAATCCTTGCGGATGGAACGGTGGCTGCGGTTGGAGGGGGAGAAGCGTACAAGTACACCCGCCCGAAAAAGACCCTCGAGATTTACGATCCGAGCAGCGGGACCTGGAGCAACATGCTGCCACAGCAGGCCAGCCGCATGTATCACTCGACCAGCCTTCTCTTGCCGGACGGCAGGTTATGGAGCGCGGGACAGGACAGCGGTGATTTCAAGACCAAAGTAGAGGTCTATTCCCCTCCGTACCTGTTTAGAGGGCCTCGTCCCACGATCCAGTCCTCCCCACAGCAGATCAGCTACAACTCGAGTTTCTCGATCAGTACCCCAGACGCGACGAACATCTCGAAGATCGCTCTTGTGCGCCCGGGCTCGGTCACACATCAGATCGACACCGACCAGAGATACGTCACTCTGGGCTTCTCGGCGAGCGACGGGCAGCTAGCGGCACAAGCTCCGGTGAGCGGTACGGTTGCGCCTCCCGGTTGGTACATGCTCTTCATTCTGAACTCACAGGGAGTGCCGGCCGTAGCGAATTGGATTCACCTCCAGTAGCTTGTCGAGCTACGCGTGGGCCTCTCAACCACCCCGGCCAGACCGTCTCGTTAGCAATCATCGTGTTAGGCGACGATCGGTCGATGGAGCGAAGCGGCTGCCGGGTGCTCTGTCGAGGCATCGCCCGGACGTTCAGACCGGGAGCGTGTTCCTCCCCCCTAAGGCCTATTCGGGCTGCTCAGTCCCCTATTGCCGGACGGGGCCGGACGATTTCCGGACGGGCACTATCAGGGCTTGTGTTAGGTTCCCGCGCCCATGAGCCCGGCCAAGAAGCGGCAGAGCGCGACCAGCGACAAGAAGAGCCCCGCTAAGAAGGCTCGAACCCGGGCTCAGCCGGGCAATAGCGCGGAGGGCTCCAGGGCGCAGAAAGCCCCAGCCAAGTCCGCCGCGAAGAAAACTTCCACCAAGAAGACTTCCTCCGAGGCCGTCACTAAACGGGCCGCAACCAATAAGGCGGCGAAAAACCCGGCCTCGGATGGGGCTGCTACCAAGAAAGAGCCCGCCAAGAAGACCCCTGCTCGGAAGAGTCCCACTCGGAAGCCGGCCACGAGCAAGGCCGCAACCCCCAAGAAGAGTCCCACCACGAGGACAACTCGCAAGAAGGCGGCTGCGACCGTGTCTCGGCCCCCTGCCAGAGCGACCCGCCCCGCCCTATCCGAGAAGAGGCTGGCGGCGATACACAAGCACCTCGAGAAGATGCGCTCGGAGCTCGAACGCCAGATCGCCGAGATCGACCTCGAGACCTTCAGGGGCACCCAATCGGACCTTTCGGGCGAGGTCTCCCTCAGCGAGGACTTCGCCGACGCCGGCACGGCAACCTTCGACCGGGAGCGGGACCTGTCGCTTCAGAACAACAGCCGCGATCTGGTCGCTCAGATCGACAAAGCTCTGATGCGCATCGACGAGGGCAGCTACGGGACCTGCGAGCGTTGCGGCCGCGCGATCGACGCGGCCCGGCTGCGGACCCTGCCCCATGTCTCGTTATGCCAGGACTGCAAGCGCCGCGAGGAGCGTGTCAGGTGATGGGTCGCCTCGGGCGACCACGGGAAATGGGTCGCCTCGGGCGACCACGGAAGAGGGGCCGCCTCGGCCGGCCTCTAGAGGCGGCCTGAGCAAGGGAGCCAGAGCTTATCGGGTTCTCGTCCCCGTGGCGGGGGTGGCGGTCGCCGCCGATCAGATAACCAAGGAGCTCGCTCTCAACGGACTGCAGGACGGGCCGATCGATCTTGTGCCGGGGGCCGTAACGCTGCGGCTGGCCTTCAATTCGGGCGGGGTGTTCGGCCTCGGTCAAGGGTTCCCCCTGTTCTTTCTCGCCGCCACCGTCGTCATCATCGTGGCGGTGCTGGTCTGGGCGCGCGGGATCGAGGATGTCCGGGTGGCTGCGGCCCTGGGACTCATTGTGGGGGGCGGAACCGGCAACCTGCTGGATCGGATCGTGCGTGACTACGGGGGCCGGGTCGTGGACTTCGTCGACCTCCATGTGTGGCCGGTGTTCAACGTCGCCGACTCTTGCATCGTGGTAGGGGTCGCCCTCGTGCTGCTGTTCGGAGCCCGCGCCCGGCCGGCTGCGTGATCCATGTCGTAGTGGGCCCCGAGGAGGAGGGCGAGCGAGTCGACGTGGTGGTGACCCGCCACTCGGGAGTCACTCGGGCGCGTGTGCAGAGGGCGATAAAGGCGGGGGAAGTAACGGTCGCAGGCGCGGTCGTGCGTCCCAGCTATCGCCTCGAGCAGGGCGATGTTATCGAGGGCCCCGTCGCCATGGCGGAGGAGGTCGCCCCGACCGCCGAGGAGATCCCCGTTTCCGTTCTCTATTCCGACAACCGGGTGCTGGTCGTGTCGAAGCCCCCTGGGATGGTCGCCCATCCCGACTCCTCTCACGCCGGGGGGACCCTGGTGAACGCGCTTCTGGGGATGGATGTTCCGCTGTCGGCACAGGGCTCTCGACGCCCCGGCATAGTGCATCGGCTCGACAAGGACACCTCGGGCGCGTTGCTGGTCGCCAAGGACGATGACGCCCACCGCTTTCTGGTCGCGGCCCTCAGGGCTCGTTCGGTCGAGCGGACCTACCTGGCCCTCGTGCGAGGACCACTCCCGTCCCCCTCGGGCACGGTTGACGCTCCGGTCGGGCGCCACCCGACGAAGCGGCGGGTGATGGCGGTCGTTCCCGAGGGCCGGGCTTCGGTGACCCACTACCGGGTTCTGGCCTCTTATGACGCTGTGGCCCTGCTCGAGGTGAGGCTCGAGACCGGGCGCACTCACCAGATCAGGGTCCACCTCTCCCACCTCGGCAATCCGATCCTCGGCGACCGGCTTTATGGAGGGGCCACCGAGCTCGCCCGTGCGCTCGGCCTCACCAGGCCCTTCCTCCACGCGGTCCGGCTGCGCTTCCCGCACCCGGACGATGGCCGAGCGGTGGAGGTCGAGGACCCGCTGCCAGCGGACCTCGCCGCGGCCCTGACTCAAGCGGGGGCCGAGTAGCCGCCCCTCGCCCGGCCCCGGCCCCCGACTCAAGCGGGGGCCCGAGCAGGGCGGACCGGCGCCGGAGCCCGTCCCTAATCTGGCTTTGTGTCAGGAATCGTGCGGAATCCGCCCCCAATCTGGCAAAGAGCCAGCCCAGGGGCGGTCGCGCGGCCCTGAGGGGGCTCCCGGGGGGAGTGGGCTACCGAGCGGGAGCCGGTAACCACCCCTAATCTGGCTTTGTGTCAGGAATCGTGCGGAATCCGCCCCCAATCTGGCAAAGAGCCAGCCCAGGGGCGGTCGCGCGGCCCGGAGGGGCCCCACGATCCTCTACGAGGTCGCCACCCTGGGGGCTCCCGGGGCGGGCCGGAGTGCGGCTACCGAGCGGGAACCACGCCCCAATCTGGCTTTGTGTCAGGAATCGTGCGGAATCCGCCCCCAATCTGGCAAAGAGCCAGCCCAGGGGCGGCTTGCGCAACCCGGAGGGGCCCCGCGATCCGCTACGAGGATCGCCACCCTGTCGAGGTTGGCGCCACGCCAGGAGACTTGTCGCAGGCAGATGAATTAATGAGCTCGTGAGACGGTTGAGCCCAGACGTCGGTTGCAGGGATTATGCCCGGACCCAGTTCGGATTCATTACCCGAGCCCAGGCCCTCGATTGCGGGATGTCGACCGATGCGATCAAACGTCGAGTGCGGGCCGGGGTGTGGGTGCGGGTCGGGCCCAGGCTGTACTTCATCGACGGAGCCCCGAAGTCCTCCCGACAGGAGCTGATGCAGGCGTGTCTCCTGCTCGAGGGAGTGGTGGCCGGGCGTTCCGCTGCGAGGGTTCATGGACTGCTGGGCTTCAGAGCCCAAGCGGTCGAGGTGGTCACGATGCGATCTTTCATGCGGGCTCCGGAAGGCGTGATCGTGCATCGCACCAACTACCTGCCTCCTGAGGATGTGACCACCCTCGGCGGCCTGCCTGTGACGACGCCCGCCCGGACCCTCCTCGATCTCGGCGGCCTCGTGTCCTCCAAGCTGGTGGGCCGGGCCGCGGCCGACGCTCTTGCCCGCAACAAGGTGACGCAGCCGCTGCTCGCCGATCAGCTTCGCCGCGCTGGGATCAACGGGAGGCCGGGGACGGCGGTCCTGCGCGCCATCCTGGCCAGCCTCGAAAACCTCGAACCGGGCTCGGTATCAGAGAGCGATCTAGAGGATGCGATGCTTGAGGTCATTGCAAAGGCGGGGCTCGCCCCTCCCGTGCGCCAGTTCGAGCTGCGGGAGCAGGGAGTCTTGCTCGGGAGAGTCGATGCCGCCTACCCTCACAAGCTGATCGCCCTCGAGGCCGATGGGTATGAGTGCCACTCGGCGAGAGCCGAGTGGCTCTACGACCGGCGTCGACAGAACGCATTCGAGAGCCGCGGCTGGCGCTTTCTACGCTTCACGGTCGAGGATCGAAGAATCCCGCAGCCGTTCATGGCCGATTTGGCCCGTCTCTACGCCCTCGGTGCGGTCCGCGCCAGAGCCGTGTAGGACGCCGCCATGGAGGTGACAGAAATACTTTCGCGGCCCGGCCCCAAGCCCCTTGAAAGTAGCCGGACCCCGCTCCACACTTAGCCCGTGGCTGTGGGGGCCGCATAGCGGAGCGGGGCCGGGCGCCGGGGCAACCGAAAGCCCGGCCCGCCTCCCCCTTGCGCCCCGGCGGGAGCCCTTGCTTCCCCCGGCGGCTGCGCCCTGAACAGCCGCCGCATCACCACCAAACCTCGGATGCACCGAGTCCGCAGCCGGGGCTGTGGTAGTAATGAAGGACTAATGACACGCCTGTAGTTCGAGGGTCGACACCCATGACATCGGGGGCCACGCCGCGGTGAGTTTCGTCCACCTGCACGCACACACCGAGTACTCGATGCTCGACGGCGCCAGTCGCATCGGCGAGATGTTCGAGGCCGCGGCCGCCGCCGGGATGCCCGCCTGCGCCATCACCGACCACGGGGTCATGTACGGGGCGCTCGATTTCTACCGCTCCGGAGTCGATAGCGGCGTCAAGCCCATCCTCGGTATGGAGGGTTACCTTTTCGACGGGGACCGGCGGATGAAGCCCCAACAAGCCGAGAACAACGAGCGCACCTACCACCTCACCTTGTTGGCTGAGAACGATACCGGCTACTCGAACCTCGTCGGCCTGTCGTCCCGAGCTTGGCTAGAGGGTTTCCACTACAGGCCCCGGACCGACTGGGAGATCCTTTCGGAGCATTCAGAGGGCGTTATCTGCCTCTCGGGCTGCCTATCAGCAGAGATCCCCCGGCTCCTCGTCGCAGGAGACCGCCCCGGTGCCATGCGCAAGGTGGCGCAGTACCGGGAACTATTCGCGGACCGCTTCTATCTCGAGCTCCAGGACCACGGAATCCCGAGCCAGGTGCCGCTCAACGACGAGCTCGTCCGCATCGGCAGGGAGCTCCACATCCCCTGGGTCGCCACCAACGACTCCCACTACACGCACAAGGACGATGCAGCGGCCCACGACGTTCTGCTCTGCATCAATACCGGCTCCGAGCTGTCCGAGCCGGGACGCTTCAAGTTCGATTCCGAGGAGTTCTATCTCAAGACGCCCGAGGAAATGGCGAAGAGGTTCGCGCGCTGGCCCGGTGCCTGCGAGACGACGCTTGACGTTGCTGAGCGCTGCAACGTCAAGATCGCGCTCGGCAACCTGCTGCTCCCACGCTTCGAGGTTCCGAGAGGCGAGTCACTCGAGAGCCATCTCGACAACGAGGTTCGGGCGGGAGTCAAGCGGCGCTACCCTCAGATCACAACCGAGGTGTCGGAGCGCGCCGCATACGAGCTGCGAGTCATCGCAGACATGGGCTTCGCCGGTTACTTTCTGATCGTTGCCGACTTCGTCAACTGGGCCAAGCGCCAGGGAATCCGTGTAGGACCGGGCCGGGGCAGTGCCCCGGGGTCACTCGTCTCCTATGCCCTCGGCATCACCGAGCTCGATCCACTTGCCTACAACCTCATGTTCGAGCGCTTCTTGAATCCCGAGCGTATCGCCATGCCGGACATTGACATCGACTTCGACGAGCGCAGGCGCGGCGACGTCATACGCTACGTTCAGGACAAGTACGGCTCCGATCACGTCGCACAGATCATCACCTACGGAACCATCAAGGGAAAGCAGTCGATCCGGGATGCAGCCCGCGTACTGGGCTTTCCTTACGTCGAGGGCGACCGGCTCACCAAGATGTATCCGCCGTTGATAATGGGGCGTGACTCGGGTCTCAAGAAGGCGCTCGATTCCTCTCCCGAGCTTGCGGATGCATACGAGGAAGGCGGCGCAGCCAAAGAGATCATCGACACCGCGCTCAAGATAGAGAACCTCAAGCGCGCGGCCGGCATCCACGCGGCCGGCGTCGTCATCGGTCGCGACCCTCTTGTTCAGCACCTGCCCCTGAAGCGTGGTGATCGCGGTGAGGTCGTTACACAGTTCGACATGAACGGCGTCGAGGCTCTGGGGTTGTTGAAGATGGACTTCCTCGGGTTGCGCAATCTCACGGTGATCGACCTGACGCGGGCCTACGTCAAGCACAACCGGGGCGAGGACCTCGACGTCGACTCGCTCAACCTTTCCGATCCGGATGTCTACAAAATGCTGCAGCGCGGCGAGTCGGACGGCGTCTTCCAGCTCGAGTCGGAGGGCATGCGCCGGTTGCTGCTTCAGCTGAAGCCCGATTGCTTCGAGCAGATCATGGCCTTGATAGCACTGTTCCGGCCCGGCCCGATGGAGCAGATCCCCACCTACATCGAGCGCAAGAACGATCCCTCGCGGATAAGCCACCTGAACCCCGCGCTCGAGGACATCACACGCGAGACCTACGGGGTGCTCGTTTATCAAGAGCAGATCGTCATGCTTCTGCAGAAGCTTGCCGGCTACACTGCCGGCGAAGCCGATCTGGTGCGCAAGGCAATAGGCAAGAAGAAGCGCGACATCATGGCGGCCGAGGAGCCGCGCTTCATCCAGGGATGCGGGCGCGCCGGCGTCTCGGAGCCGGAAGCGCGCCGGCTGTGGGCGTTGATCCAACCTTTTGCCGATTACTCCTTTAACCGCGCCCACTCCGCTTCCTACGCCTACGTCGCCTATCAGACCGCATGGCTCAAGGCCCGCTACCCCGTCGAATACATGGCCTCACTCTTGACTTCGGTCAAGGACCGCAAGGATGACAAGCCCAAGTACCTGTCGATGGCGAGAAAGATGGGGATCCCGGTGCTGCTCCCCGACGTCAACACATCGGGCATGGACTTCACCCCCACCGCCGACTCCATCACCTTTGGGCTCAGCGCCATTCGCCACGTCGGCGAAGGAGTTGTCGAGCGCATCCTCGAAGCTCGCAGGAACAAGGGCGAGTTCATCTCTTTCTTCGACTTCTGCCGCAAGGTTGACTACACGTGCCTGAACAAGAAGACGGTCGAGTCCCTTATCAAGGCCGGCGCGTTCGAATCCCTTGGTCACACTCGAAAGGGCCTGCTCGACAGCTGCGAGGGTATTTGCGCCCAAGCGATCGAACGCCGCAGGCGCGAGGAGGCAGGCCAGTTCTCGCTGTTCTCACAGGTGACTCAGGCAGGCCCGCTCGAAGCCGAGATCACGATTCCACAGGAGGAGCATCCCAAGTCGATCCTTTTGGCTCACGAGAAGGAGATGCTCGGTCTCTACGTCTCCGACCATCCCCTGTTCGCGGTGCAGGGACTTATGGCGCGCATGACCGACTGTCAGGTCTCAGCTCTCGCCGAGCGCAAGCCTGGGGAGGTCGTTACCATCGGAGGCGTGGTCGCCGGCCTGACAAAGCGCGTCACCCGCAAGGGCCAGATCATGGTCACATTGCTGCTGGAGGACCTATCCGGGGCGAACGTCGAGGTGATCGTCTTCCCGAGCGCTTATGAGCAGTACGCGGAGGTCATACAGGCAGATGCGATCCTACTCGTCAAGGGCCGTGTCGACCAGGACGCACGCGACGACTCCATAAAGCTCAACGCCTACGAGCTGGCCAAGCCCCGCCTCGATGAGAGGCCTTTTGAGATCCGTCTGCTACCCGGCGCGTGCACACCCCAGTTCGTGGGCAGGCTCAAGGACATCCTTGCGGACCACCCCGGCACGACCCAGGTATTTCTGCACTTGGCGACCGAAGCCAAGACGACCGTTCTGCGGCTGGGCTCGGAGTTCTGCGTCGACACTCGCAACGGACTGCACGCCGAGCTGAAGGCGACCCTCGGCTCGGGGCTCTCGATCTCCGCCTAGCCACTACGCTCCGCCGCCCGATTCAGGTCAGCCCGGCCATTTCTCCACCGGATAGTCGGCGGTGGGGACGACCGCGGTGGTTGCGATCTTGTCGTGCCAGGTCTGGCGCTCCTTGTCCCACAGCATCCAGAAGTAGCCGAGGGCGCAGGGGATGCCCGAGACGATGCGGCCCACGTAACGGATGGCGGCCTTTCCGAAGCCCAGCGGACCCCCGGACTGGAAGTCGACCACGCGGATGTTGAGCAGCTTCTTGCCGACGGTCTGCCCTGCCGGGCTACCCTCCAGATAAACGAAGTAGGCGAGCCCGAGTATCACGCTCAAGAAGTCCCCCGCGTCCCCGAACAGAAGCTGCACCAAGTAGCTGGCAACGCCCACGATCAGGCCGTCGACGAGGTAGGCGAGCAAGCGCTGGCCGAAGTTGGCGCGCGGCCCCGATGGTCCCTGCACGTTAGGCGAGTGGCGGGGCGTCCCTTGGGAGGCTTGAGACGGTGGTTCCGAGGCCGGAGTTGGATCGGACATTGACTCTCCTTTCGTCGAGCGGTGATACGTCGAGCGGTGAGCGAGCGGAGATACGTCGAGCGGTGAGCGAGCGGAGATACCTAGAGCGGTGAGCGAGCGGAGATACCTAGAGCGGTGAGCGAGCGGAGATACCTAGAGCGGTGAGCGAGCGGATACCTAGAGCCGGTCGAAGCGCACCAGCTCGAAGACCCACAGGCAGGCAATGAGGATTGGCAGCGCCGCCGCCGGTACCGTAATCCGGGGGCGGCGTGTCACCAGCAGAACCGCGGCTGCTACCACTGCAGCGAGGCCGCCGGGATTGAGAGCCGCGGCCTCGGCCAAGTCGAGCCGCATAGTTGCGCGGATGCTGGTCGTGATCCCACACAGGGGACAGGGGATTCCCGTCGAGGCCCGCAGCGGGCAGGTTACGCCGGGATAGAGAGGCATCACCGGGAGCACGAGCGCCGCCGCGCACAGCGCCAGTCCGGCGATCCGGAGGTCTGCCACCTCGAGAGCAACCGAGCCCGTCCAGGCACGCAGTGCATCGGCGCGACCACAAGTCGATGTGCCCATCGGGGAGCAGCTTAGCGACAGCGTGGGGGTTGGGGGGATTTGGGCCTGAGGTGGACCCAGGATCAGGCGCGCGCCGCCTTGGCCGCGACCAAACCCTCGAGGAACTCCTCCGGTCCCAGGTCATCGGATGCGCCCGCCACCTTGGGGCCGAGCCTGGCCGCGAACTGGGATGCAAGGCGAGCGCGTGCGTCCAACTGGAGTCCCTCCCGCCGATCGAGAAAGCGTCTGACCGCGGCCGACTCCTCCGCCGTGATCGCGGTCACGTCCCAAGCAGGCGCCGGTACCGAGACCGCCTCGTGCGCGCGCTCGGAGGCGGGGGGAGCGCCCTTCATCTCACGCGCTACGAGGGTTCCGGCGGCGAGATCGCCGAGGCGCTGGTTGCGGGGGCTCACGAGGATGCAGACCATTCCCACCACATAGGCGAAAGGCAACGAGTCGATCACCCGCAGCAGATTGCGGACCGCGCTTGAGGTGAAGTTCACCGGCCGGCCGTCCAGGCGCACCACTCGCAGGCCCGTGGCGCGCTTTCCAGGCGTGCGGCCCGACGCCAGGGTCTCGAACAGGACCTCGTAGAAGAAATTGACCAGAAATACGATCACGACCACCACGGCCACGGCCACCAGAACCTCGTCGGACATCGGGTTATCCCCGTCCAGCTCCGAAGAGACTCCGGCTGGGGCCCCGAGCGATGCCACCCCCGCGAACAGAGCCACTATGATCGCCAGCTTGATGAGCTCGTCGATGATGCGAGCAGCGAAGCGAGAGCCGAGACCCGCCAGCGACAGATCGAGGTCCACACCTTCGGGAGTCTGGATGGTGATCAGGTCCTCGTAGTTCACAGGGTGATTGTGCCCCGGATCTCTGCCCCCATCATCGAGTTGACATGAGACTCGAACGCTTCCTCTCAGAACGCGGCCCCCTTTGGGATGAGCTCGAGCAACTTATCGAGCGCGCCGGCCGCCGTCCCGAGCGGTTGGGGCCACAAGGCGTGCGCCGTCTCGCGGCCCTCTATCGGGCGGCTGCTGCGGATCTGGGAGTGGCGCGGCGCGGGTGGCCCCACGAGCCGGTGACTGCGAGACTCGAGGGCCTCGTGGGGCGAGCCCGCCATCTCGTCTACGACTCGCCCACCCGCAGAGACTCGGCCGCCCGTTTCTTTGCCACCGCCTATTGGCGCCTGATCGTGGAGCGTCCGCTCGTCCTTCTGGTTGCCGCTCTGTTGCTGCTCGTGCCCGCGGGCCTGGGCGCAACCTGGGCGCGCGACGACCCGGGGGCCGCATCCGGGCTGGTACCAGGGGAGCTGCGCCAGGCAGGCGAGCCGGGCGGTGGGGGCGATCTGGGCCTCAGTGCCGGTGAGCAGGCCGTGTTCGCTGCCACGATTTTCACGAACAACGTGCAGGTCAGCTTTCTCGCCTTCGCCGGGGGCATCACCCTCGGACTCGCAACCGCAGCGGTGGTGATCTATAACGGGCTTCTGCTCGGAGCGGTCGCGGGGCTTGCGAGCGGCGCCGGCAACGGCGCGCGCCTGGTAGAGCTGGTCGCAGCCCACGGCGTCCTCGAGCTGTCTTGCATCATTGTGAGCGCCGCCGCGGGGCTGCGCATGGGATGGGGCATCGTTGCGCCGGGCTATCGGCGCAGGTCACAAGCGCTGGCACAGGAGGCGAGCGCGGCCGCCCGCCTGGCTCTGGGAACCGCGCCGTGGCTCGTGCTGGCCGGACTCGTGGAGGGATTCGTCACCCCCAGAGGCCTCGGCCCCCTGGGAGCTCTTTCGGTGGGCCTCTTCTTGGGCGGCTTCTACTGGGGGCTGGCGCTGTGGCGCGGCAAAGTGGCTCCCTCTCCTAGCCGCGACTCATGAGTCACAACCGGGCGCGCTGCTTGGCTCTCAGGTAGCTCTCGACGCAGGCGGCGGCGAACAGTCGCGGCGGAGCTTGCACGACCTCGGCCCCCGACGCCCGCAGGCGAGCCACCGCCCGTCGGCGAGCCTCCAGCACATCAATCGCGGCGGCCGCGGCGTAGGCGTCTTCCACCGACTCTACTGGGGCCGATACCAGGGCTTCGACGTCTGTGTCGACGGGGCTCGCGACCAGCACGGCATGGCGGCCTGCCAGCAGCGGAACCGCCTCTATCAGCGGGCGGGCTGCCGCCTCCTCGAGGAGGTCGGTGAGCACGACCACGAAGGAGCGCTTCGCCTGCGACGCGGCCCTGAAGGCGAGCTCGTAGTCGGAGTCGGCCCGGGACGGTTCCAGGTCGAACAGCGCCCGCACCACCGTCCGGGCCCCCTTGCGCCGGGGCGAGATCTCTCGGAGCAGAGAGGAGTCAAACGCCACGGCCCCACAGTGGTCCGACAGCTCGTCGGCCACGAAGCACAACGCGGCGACGGCATCGAGAGCGATGTCGAGTCTCGTCGCGCCGTCCAATGGAGCACCCATTAGCCGCCCCGCATCGACCACACAGATGACGTCACGATCCTGCTCGACCCGGTACTGGTTGCTCATCGGCCGCCCCATCCGAACCGTCGCGCTCCAGTTCACCTGGCGGATGTCGTCGTCCCATTGGTAGTCGCGAATCGACTCGAAGTCGGTCCCCAGCCCCAGGGGGCCGCGGGGCCGGCGGCCCTCGACGGAGAGACGTCCCGTCCGCACCGCGCGCGCGAGTCGCCACGCCTCGGGAAGGTCGGGGTAGACGAGGACCTCGTGGTCCTCGCCTGCGCGCCTGAAGTTCCTACCCAACCTCAGCGGGCCGTCGAGGCGCAGGGCCGGCGCCGGGAGGAGATGGCGGCCGCGCCGCAGAGCGGTCACGGTCCCACACAGCCGGTTGGGTGACTCCGCCGGGCTAACGACTAGGTCCGGGGGCGCGGGCTGGCGCAATCGGGCGGTGGCCTGCGCGGGGTCGAGCTCGATGGAGAATGCGACCGGCACACCGCGCGCCAGCAGCCCGGGGATGTCGCTCGAGAGCCGCACCTCCCGCCGGGCGCTGAAGGCGTCGGCGGCCGCGGCCCCCACCACCACGAGCGAGATAAACAGCGCCAGAGGCCACGGGAACAGCAGCGCGCTCACCGCACTCGCCCCCAGCAGCCAGGCCGCGAGCGGGGTCGGGGTCACGCCTCGTGCGGCGGTCGGAGGTCCTGATCTGCCCCCCGGCCCCGTTCCCTCGTCTCGATCCCCCCACGTTCCCGGCCCGCCGCCGGCGGTGGCGGATGTCCCCGGTCCGCTTGTACCCACAAGAAAACGTGGGCAGATGTCCACGGTCCGCTTTTGCCCCCCCTACCGAGAGCGGAGGCCGGGCGGCCCCGGCTCAGCGGGGGACCTCGACCGAGTCCAGCGCGGCCCGAACCGCGTCGTCGGGCCGATAGCGTTCGAGCTCGGCTTCGGGGCTGAGGACGAGGCGATGGCGCAGGACTGCCGGCGCCATCGCGGCGACATCGTCGGGCGTGACGAATTCTCTCCCGCTCATGCGGGCGCGTGCCTTGGAGGTGCTCAAGAGATGGACCGCGGCGCGCGGGCTGGCCCCCAGCTCGACGCTCGGCAGCGCTCGAGTGCGCCGCACGATCGCGGCGACGTAACCGACCACCTCGTCCGAGACCTCGACTTCGTCGACCGAGGCCCGCACCTCCTCCCATTGAGAGCGGGTGCACACCGGGGAGATGTCGTCGAGACCCACTGATGCGACTCCTCGGCGCGCCAGGCGCAGCAAGGCACGCTCCTCCTCCTCCGAAGGATAGGAGACGTCCACCTTGAGCACGAAGCGGTCGAGCTGCGCCTCGGGCAGAGGGTAGGTGCCCTCGTATTCGATCGGGTTTTGGGTGGCGACGACGAGGAAAGGATCCGGGAGCGGGTGCGGCTCGCCGTCGATGGTGACCTGGTATTCCTGCATGGCCTCGAGCAGGGCCGCCTGAGTCTTGGGCGGAGTTCTGTTGATCTCGTCCGCCAGCAGAAGGTTCGTGAACACCGGTCCCTGGCGGAACGAGAGCTCGCCCTGTCTCAGCGTCATCGTCCCCGTGAGGTCGGAGGGCAACATATCGGGGGTGAACTGGACTCGGCGGAAGGACGCGCCCAGGGCCCGGGCGGTAGCGTGGGCAAGCAGAGTCTTGGCCACCCCCGGGGCTCCTTCCAGAAGCACGTGCCCTCCGACCGATCCCGCGATCAGCAGCTGCTCGGTGACCTCGTCCTGGCCCACGACGACCCGGGAAACCTCCGCCACGATGCGGTCTCGGAGCTCTCTCACCGGCTATGGCCCCCATTTGTTGAGGAGTGGAGCCACGCGTGAGCGCGCGCCAGCGCAATGACGCCGTCCGGGCCGCTTGCCTTCTCTCGCAGTGCTTGCGCCAGGCCCTCGGGCATGCCGAGCGAGCGCGACGCAGCCTCGAGCTGGGCCTCGGAGGGCTCAGCCGATAGCCCCGCCCGCAGGCCCAACCTGGCGCGCCCGGCCGCGAGGAGCGGGGCCGTCGCCTCCTGTGGAGAGGAGGTGCGGCGAAGAAGAGATCCGAGCGCCAGGACGTATCCAACTCGCGGGGGGGCCAAGGGCCGCTGCAAGTCCTGGGGCGGGCCCAGCCGGCGGCCGCACGCCCACAACAAGACGAGGGCCGCGCCAAGCAGGCCGATGAGCGCCGTCCGCCAGCTCGCCGGCAGCGCGGCGAGGCCCGAGCTTTGGAAACCGTGAACAGACTCCAGGAACACCACTGGCCGCGCCGGAGGACCTGCGGCCGCAAGAGCAAAGGTGGCGTTGTCGGCTTCTCCCAGGTGGCGGTTGTGGAACACCGCAGCGTCTGCGAGCAGGACGGCCCGGCCCTTCCCCCCTTCGAGGACGCTCACGACCGTCTTGAACCCTCGTCCCATCACCGGAAGCGAGGCGTTCGGCTCGGCCCAGTAGCCTTCAGCCCCCGCTCGCAAAACTTGGGCCGCGCCCACGTCGGAGGTCGGCACCAGCAGATGGGCCTCGTTCACTCCGCCGCCCGCCCAGCTCGGCGAGCCGTCGAGTACCTGGTGAAGCCAGCGCCCCTCGATGCGCCCGCCGGCCACCAGGCGCCCACCAGCAGCAACGAAATCGCGCAGTGCGCCGGCATCCTCACCGGACAGCGGTCCCGCGTCGAGCACGATCGCAGTGGCCCGGGGATCGAGGGGGGTATCGGCGGGCGCGGCCCTCAGCCGCTCGACCCGGTGCCCGGCGCGCCCAAGCAGCTCGGCGTAGGCGGCGACCCCGTCGGGTGCCGTCGCAAACGACGACGAACGCGGCCCGGACGGTCCCCCGGCAAGGCGGTCGAGCCCGAACACCACGACGTTGAATGCCACCACTACCGCGGCAACGACGGCCAGGGGGTGACGCAAGCGGGTGGGGAGGCGGGGAGAAGATTCCGGGAGGCTCAACTCGAGACTTCCTGTAGCACTCGCTGCCATCCTGCGCGCGCACGCTCGGAGTCCTCGAGCGCTGCTGCGCGCCCCCCGTAAACGATCTCGTCGAAGGAGCGGGCGAGCGCTTCGAACTCCGGCGAGGAGATCTTCGCTTCGACCTCGGAGGTGATCAGTGACGGCCGCCAGATGATCGCGTCGGCCTTGTCGAGCCGCAACAGGCCGGCGAGGAAGCGGAGCCGGACGGCCCTGCCGTAGTCGCCGGCTTGCGCAGCGGCATCGGCGGTTCGTTCCAGCGCACGCTCGTCGAGGCTCCGGAGACGAGACTGCGATGTGTCCTGCGCCGAAGCCTGCGCCCGGCGCCCGCCCAGCCGCAGGGAAACGGCGGCGGCCCCCGCTACCACCAGAAGCGCGAGCATCGTCCACACCGAGCTGTCGCCGCCCGGCAGCAGACGAGCCAGGAACCTGAAGGCGGTCGTGAAGGCGTCGCCCACCGGCTCGAGCAAACGTCCGAGGAAAGCGAGCACCCCGGCAAGAGGCCGCGGCACCTCCTGCTCGCGATAGCGGCGTTGAGACAGAACCTCGCGCGCCTCGCTTCGTTCTTGTTCGGGCCCGAGAGGAGTGGTGCTTTCTCGTTGCTCTGCGAGAGCGTTGAGCCGGCTCCGAAGGCGCTCGCCGTGCGCTCCCTCTAGAGCCGAGGCGACATCCACCGGGGCCCCGCCGACGGAGGTCACCTGCCGGAGCTCCGCCAGGGCCCCTGTGTCTGAGTGGGCCCGTCCCGCGAGCCGGGCGAGCTCCTCTGCGGTGACGTCGGTCGCAGCGGCCGGACTCGGAGCGAGCACGCAGCAGGCAACGAGAAATTGGAGCAGGCGCCTCAACTCTGTGGCGGGTCTTCGGCGGAAGGACGCCACCCCGGAGGCGGTGGCCAGTAGGGGGGCTGAGAGCCGTCCGTTGCGGGTGGGCGCGAGTGTGGCGTCGTCGCGAAGCCTGCACCGGTGGGCGGGTCCACGCCGACACGCTGAGCCAGAAGCTCCAGATCGAAGCCCTCTTTGCGCACTCTGAGATCGAAGTAGAGGACGGTGATGAAGGCCGCGGTGAAGGGCGTAGTGAGCACGGTCGCGATCGTGGTGCCGATGGCGTTGAGGACAAGGCTCGGCAGCAGGGAGTCCCCCAGGTCCGTGAAGGTTACGGCGGTGAGGAGGCCGGAGATCGCTCCCGAGACGATGCTCGCGAGCAGCCCGCCGAGGACGAGGATCAAGAACGTCTGCCACCACCGGCCCCGAACGAGGCCGCCCGAGCGCCGCAGTGCCTTGGTGCCCCGCAGTTCCTCCGTCAGCAGGGCGGGGACCGAGACCTGAACCGAGACGTAGAGCCACACTGCGGCCGCGAACGCCGCCAGCAGCAAGAGGACGACTACGGCGACGAGCGCTCCACCGTCGGCTCCGGCGGCCACTAGGAGGGCGATCACTACACCGACGGGGAGAAACGGCAACGCCAGCACGAGCCCGGTGAGCAAGGTCACCCACACGACGCTAAGCAGGCGTGAGGCCGCAAAGCGCAACGAGGACTTCCACTCAGGGGCCGCCTCGAGGTAGGCGTCGGTGATTGCCTTGAAGCAGGCAGCGGTCGACACCGCCCCCGCGATGATCGTCAGTGTCAGGAGCACGAGCAGTCCGGCAGCGATGGTCCACAGCTCGTCAGACTCGAACAGAGGCAGCTGGGTGGTCGGCTGCTGTTGCAGCAGCCCCGAGCCCCCGCCCAATACGGCCACGTCGGGCAGGGCCGAGGAGAAGATCAAGACGCTCAACGCCTGTACCGGGGCCACCACCAGAAAGACGAGCCTGAACAGCGTCGGGGCATTGCGCCAGTAGATCTTGATGGCGACATCGAGGATCTCTCCTACCCCCAGTGGCGCCAGCTGAGCCGCTTGCACCGCGCGACGATAGCGTCCCAGTGGCGAGGCTCGGTCCGGTCGTGCGACACACTTGGAATCATGCCCTGCGCCACCTGCGGACGCCCGCAGACCGACCCGGTAAAGGGCTCCTCGCCGTGGGCCCGGGGGGTGGTCGGAGGTCGTCAGATACTGCTGTGCGCCCAGTGCCAGGAGAGCGACCCCGACTGGGTCGGAAGGCTCGATCGCTGCCCTCAGTGCGGCAGCACGAGGCTATCGGTGGTTATGGGCTCGGCCGTTTGCCGAGCCTGTGGCTTCGACTGGCCGGTGGAGGACCTCGAACGCTGAGCGCTCCGCCCGAATGAGCGATCCCTACGCCGGAGCCCGCGAGCGCGTGGCGTGAAAAAGTCGAGCGTGACAATAGGCTCGGTTCATGCTGGAGCTGATCGACGGTCGCGACCGGCAGGCGCCGGTTCACATTCCTCGTCCCCGCGTTCCCGCCACGCGCGCCCTCGACATCGCCACCGAGGTCAAGGCCATCGTCGACGACGTCCGGCTGCGGGGCGATGCCGCGGTCATCGAGCACACCGAGCGCCTCGACGGAGTGAAGCTGACCGCGGCCCAGCTCGTGGTCGACGAGGACACGCTGGCCCGGGCCCCTGCGTTGGTCCGCCCGGAGCTCATCGACGCCCTCGAGGTCATGACCGCCCGTCTCGAGAGGACCTGTGAGCGCCAGCTCCCACAGAGCTGGATCGAGCGCTCCGAAGACGAGTACGTGGGCGAGTTGGTGCGGCCGCTGCGCCGGGCCGGCATCTATGCGCCCGGCGGGAGGGCCGCCTACCCCTCGAGCGTGATCATGGCGCTCACGCCCGCCCGCGTCGCGGGAGTCGAGGGCGTCGCGGTTGCCTCGCCCCCTTCGCGGCACGGCGAGATTGCCGAGGCCGTCCTGGCAGCCTGCTCAGTGGCAAACGCGAGCGAGGTCTATCGCCTGGGGGGTGCCGTGGCCGTAGCAGCCCTTGCCTACGGGACCGAGACCGTCCGCCCAGTCGACAAGGTCTTCGGGCCCGGCAACGTCTACGTGACCGCCGCCAAGAGGCTCGTGCAGAGCTGGGTGGGGACGGACTCGGAGGCGGGTCCGACGGAGATCGCGGTAATAGCCGACGAGCGCGTCGATCCGGTGGTTGTGGCCGCCGACCTCGTCGCTCAGGCCGAGCATGGCCCCCTCGGCTGCCACGCTCTCATCACCTGGTCTGAAGAGCTGGCGGAAGCGACGGCGGCCGCACTCGAGGGGATGGTCGCTAGTCACGAGCGAGCAGACGACCTCGAGAACGCCCTTATAGAAGGGGGAGTGACGGTGCTGGTGCGCGACCTCGACCACGCCCTTGATACGGCCAACGCACTCGCTCCCGAGCACCTCGAGCTGCTGTTCGAGGGGGCGTTCGAGGCACTCGACCGGGTCCGAAACACGGGCGCGGTGTTCGTCGGGCCCTATTCGCCCGTGTGTGCGGGCGACTACGTCGCCGGCACTAATCACGTCCTGCCCACAGGGGGCTCGGCCCGGTGGGCCTCTGGCCTCGGTGTCTCGGACTTCGTCACCAGGACCTACCTCTGCGGGCTCGAGCGCAGCTCGCTCGAGCGCCTGGCTCCGCACATCGTCGCCCTGAGCGAAGCCGAGGGCCTCCCTGCGCACGCTCGCTCGGTCGCGCGGCGACTTGCTCCGCGCCGAAGTTAATGGTTCCCTTGCGGGTGCGCCCGGACCTCTCCGGCATGGCGCCCTACGTCTCGCCCCAGCTTCCTGCCCGGATCAGGCTCAACACCAACGAATCTCCTCACCCGCCTCCTCGGGCCGTCGTGGAGGAGGCCACCGGCGCCCTCCGCAACGCCGCCCTCAACCGCTATCCCGACAGGGATGGCACCTCTCTTTACGCCGCTCTCTCAGCCCACACCGGCTGGCCGCAGGAGGGGTTGTGGGTCGCCAACGGCTCCAATGAGGTCTTCCTGCACCTGTTCCTGGCCTTCGGGGGGCCGGGGCGGACCTCCATCACGTTCGAGCCGACCTACTCTCTTCACACGCTCATCGCTCGCATCGCCGGTACCCGCACCACGTCGCGACGGCGCCACGACGGCTGGGCGGTCGATCTCGAGGACGCGCTGGAGGCGCTCGGGACCGAGCGGCCCGAGATCGTGGTGCTGTGCTCACCCAACAATCCGACCGGCACGCTCGAGCCCCTGGACACCGTGCGCGATCTCGCGGTGAGGGCGCCGGGCCTGGTGATCGTCGACGAGGCTTACGCAGAGTTCGCCGCGCCTTCGGACGGTGCCATCGGGCTCTTGTCGGAGCATCCCAACGTGGTCGTGGTCAGAACCTTCTCCAAGGCCTGGGGGCTCGCCGGGGTCAGGCTCGGTTACCTGCTGGCCGCGCCCGAGGTGATTGCCGAGATGGCGACGGTGCGCCTGCCCTATCACCTCTCCGTTCCCGCCCAGGCGTTCGGCCTAGCCGCCCTCGCCCATGCTTCCGAAGCGGTCGAGGCGGCCCAGGCGGTGGTCGAGGAGCGCGACCGGCTGATCGTGGAACTCGCCGGCCTCGGGCTGAAGACGTGGCCCTCGCACGCCAACTTCGTGCTGTTCGAGGCGGGAGATGCCGATGTGGTGTGGAACGGTCTGCTGGAACGAGGCGTCCTGGTGCGCTCCTATGAAGGACGGCCGGGGCTGGAAAGCTGCCTGCGGGTGACCGCGGGACTCCCCGAGGAGACCGATGAGTTCCTGAGCGCGCTGGCGGAGGTACTCGATGAGTGAGCGTCGGGCGTTGATAGAGCGCACGACCACCGAGACCAGCGTCAAGGTCGCGCTGTCCCTAGACGGCGGGCACGTTGCTTGTTCCACCGGCGTTGCGTTCTTCGATCACATGCTGGACCAGCTCGGCCGCCACTCCCATCTGGGTCTCGAGATAGTTGCCACAGGCGATCTCGAAGTGGATGCTCACCACACGGTCGAGGACGTTGGGATCGTCTTGGGGCAGGCGCTGCGCGCGGCGCTGGGCGACGCACGCGGCATCCGCCGCTACGGGTGGGCGCTGGTCCCGATGGAGGAGTCGCTGGCGAGCGTGGCTCTCGACCTCTCCGGCCGCCCCTTGCTCGTGTACCGGGCCGAGATTCAAGCGGAGGTGATCGGCAGCTTCGACGTCGCCCTCGCCGAGGAGTTCCTGATGGCGCTGTGTCGCACCGGCGGGCTCACCCTCCATGTTTCATTGCTGGAGTCCAAGAACGCCCACCATGGACTCGAGGCCATCTTCAAGGCTGTGGCGCGTGCGCTCTCCGATGCGGTGAGCATGGAGCCGCGGGCCGCCGGCGAGGTGCCCTCGACGAAGGGGGTCCTGTGAGGATCGCGGTCGTCGATCACGGCATGGGCAACCTGCCAAGCGTCGCCCGTGCGCTAGAGGCCGCGGGCGCCTCGGTGGTGGTGACCTCGAGCGCCACCGAGGCCTCGGGGGCCGACGCCCTCTGCGTGCCGGGCCAGGGCATCTTCAACCGCTGCGTCGATAATCTGAGGGCCTCGGGCCTCGCCGAGCTCATCGGGCACTGGGTCGAGCAGGAGCGCCCTTTCTTGGGCATCTGTCTCGGCATGCAGGTCCTGTTCGAGAGCTCCGAGGAGGGGGGCACCGGACTCGGGCTGTTCGGGGGCCGGGTCGCCCGCCTCCGCCCTGCAGCGGGATCCGGCGACGTGCGGGTGCCGCACATCGGTTGGAACGAGGTGGCGGGCGAGTACTTCTACTTCGACCACTCCTATGTGGTTCACCCTTCGGACGAGGGGCTCGTGACGGGCTGGTGCGACCACGGTGAGCGCGTCGCGGCCCGTATCGAGCGCGGCCCCCTGCTGGCGGTCCAGTTCCATCCGGAGAAGAGCGCTGCCGCGGGGCTGGCCCTGCTGGGCCGCTGGGTCGCCGCGTGACCTTCACGGTCTACCCGGCAGTCGACATCTCCGGTGGCCGCTGCGTGCGGCTGCTTCAGGGACTTTTCGGGAGCGAGACGGTCTATTCCGAGGACCCCGCCGAGGTGGCGGCATCTTTCTGTCGCGCCGGCGCCGCCTGGCTCCACATCGTCGACCTTGACGGCGCCCGCACCGGAGAGCCTCAGAACCGTGACCTGCTACTGGAGGTCGTGCGGGCGGCCGAGTGTCCGGTGCAGGCCAGCGGGGGGGTGCGATCCGCAGCCGACGTCGAGCAGCTGCTGGCCGCTGGGGCGGCCCGGGTGGTGCTGGGCACGGTCGCAATCGAGGACCCCGGCGCGATCGCCGAGCTGTGCCGCGTCCATGGGGAGCGGATGGCGGTGTCCCTCGATGCTCGAGGGGGGCTCCTCCAGAGCCACGGCTGGACTGTGGGAACCGGGACCTCTGTGCTGGAGGTGGTTGCCGAGGTCTCCGGGCTGGGGGCGTGGGGTTTCGTCTACACCAACGTCGAGCGTGACGGCACGATGGCAGGGCCGGACCTCGAGGGCTTGCAGGCGGTGCTCGATGCCACCGCACTTCCGGTGATCGCATCGGGTGGCATCAGCTCGCTCGAGGAGGTGCGCGCAGTGGCCAAGGTGGGGGCCGCGGGAGCGATCGTGGGTCGGGCGCTCTACGAGGGCACCTTCACCATTCGCGAGGCGATCGAGGCCGGCTCGGCGGCCTAGCGCGAGGCCACCGCCCCGATTTGGTATCTGCAGGCCCACTCTGGGCGTTTCGCCACCTCGCGAGGGTGGCTAAAGCAGGCATCGGTAACGCCGATCACACGGTATGGAGTCGCGTTAGACCATGCCTGAAGAAGGCCGCGCGACGCGGGGGCTCCGGCCCCCGCTTCTGCGCCTTTCCGGCGCCGGGCGCGTGTGGGTCCGGCCGCTGAACATCTTGCTCCTGGTCGCGCCCGCAGGGGTCATGGTGCTCGGTTATCGCGCCTATGCCTCCATTCGGGCTCGTTTCCAGCAGCAATCCCTGCACCGCCTTAACGAAAAGATGGAGGAGAGCGCGCACACCCGGCTCTTGCGGGAGGCCCAGGCCAAGTACCGCTCCCTAGTCGAGGACGTGCCGGCGATCGTCTACATCTCCCCGCTGCGCGATGACTCGCCCTGGTCCTACGTCAGCCCCCAGATCGCCCCCGTCCTTGGGTTCTCGCCCGAGGAGTGGCTCGCAGGCCCGACCTGGCGCGATCGCCTCCATCCCGAGGATCGCGAGCGCGCCATGACGGAGCGGGCACAGGCCACCGGCTCCGATCAGAAGGAAGCGTTCGTGAGCGAATACCGCCTGCTGGCTAAGGACGCACGCGTTGTGTGGGTGTCGGACGAGGCAACGATCGTCAGACGTGAGGATCAGCCACTGTTCTACCGGGGGGTGCTGCTCGACGTCACCCGGCGCAAGCAGGCGGAGGCGGACAAGGATGCGCTCGAGCTGCAACTGCTCCAGGCGCACAAGATGGGGGCGATCGGCGAGCTCGCCGGGGGAGTGGCGCACGACTTCAACAACCTCTTGTCCGTGATCCGCAATTACGCGCAGTTCGTGGACGATGAGCTAGATCACGGCGACCCCAAGAAGGAGGACCTCGCCGAGATCCTCAAGGCTTCGGAGCGGGCCACCGCGCTCGTTCGCCAACTCCTCACTTTCTCCCGCAAGGAGATCATTAATCCGGAGCTGATCGATCTGAACCAGCTCGTAGGGGAACTCCAGACCCTGCTCAAGCGCGCGCTGAGGGAGAGCATCACCACAGTCGTGCGGCTCGAGGAGGACCTCGCCGCAGTCGAGATGGATCCGGGCCAGGTGCACCAGCTCTTGTTGAACCTCGCAGTCAACGCTCAGGATGCGATGCCGGACGGAGGCACGCTTGTATTCGAGACGTCGAAGGTGCACGTGGAGCCGAATGCGATCGGCCCCTTCGAGGGCCTCGAGCCCGGCCCCCATGCCTGCATCACGGTGTCGGACACGGGCATGGGGATGAGCGCCGAAGTGAAGAGCCGGATCTTCGAGCCGTTCTTCACCACCAAAGGCCGCGCTTCGGGGACCGGCCTGGGGCTCTCGACCGTCTACGGCGCGATAAAGCGGGCCGGAGGCGACATTGCCGTCTATTCGCGCAAGGGGCTCGGCACCACTTTAAAGGTCTATCTGCCGACGCGGCCGCAAGGTGTGACACCGACCCCCACACGCCCCTTCCTGGCGAAGAGCCCACAGGCTTAAGGAAACCAGCCCTTCGCGTTTAGCGTCGGAGCGGGCAGGAAACTGCACGCTGTCCAGAAAAAGCCCGACCTGGGAGCACTCTAGGGTTGTCCCGTGCTCGCGAAACGGATCATTCCCTGCCTCGACGTCGACCGCGGCCGGGTGGTCAAGGGCGTTCGCTTCGTGAAGCTGCGCGACGCCGGCGACCCGGCGGAGCTTGCGCTTGCCTACGATGGCGAAGGCGCGGACGAACTCGTGTTTCTCGACATCACTGCTTCGACCGAGCAGAGGGAGCTGATCCTGCACGCCGCCGAGCGTGCCGCCGAGTCTGTTTTCATTCCCCTGACGGTAGGTGGCGGGGTGCGCTCGGTCTCAGACGTGCGCCGCCTGCTGCGCGCCGGGGCCGACAAGGTGGCGGTCAACAGTGCCGTCGTCAGGCGACCGGAGCTGGTGCAGGAGGCGGCCGCTGAATTCGGCTCGCAGGCGATCGTGGTCGCCATCGACGCCCGCCGAACTCGGGACGCGCGCCGGGAGGGAGGGCAGGGAGGGGAGGAAAAAATGGGGTGGGAGGTCTATGTCGACGGGGGCCGGGTGGCGACCGGCTTGGACGCGGTCTCGTGGGCACGGCGAGCGGCCGGTCTGGGCGCAGGAGAGATACTGCTCACCTCCATGGACAGGGACGGGACTACCGGGGGGTACGACCTGAAACTCACCAGGACGGTCGCCGAATCGGTCCCCATCCCGGTGATTGCCTCGGGAGGCGCCGGCACGCCCGATCACCTCGCCGATGCGGTCGACCCCCACCTCGGCGCCGCGGACGCTGCGCTAGCCGCTTCCGTGTTCCATTTCGGCACCTTCTCGGTCGCAGACGCCAAGCAGGCCCTGGCCCACAGGGGCATTCCCGTTAGGATTACCGGCCCATGACATCGACTACGACGTGACCGCTTTCCTGCTCTACGGCGACGGCGTTCACAGCCCTGAGATGCGGCACGAGATCGGTGAGGCTATCTCGGACCCGCTCACGTTTATAGACGTCGACGGTCGCCGCATCGCGGTGACGGGGCCTTTCGAAACCGCGATCCTCGAACGCCGGGAGGACCTCGTGGACGAGGTCTGGAGCACTGCCGACCTAGGCTCGTGGGAGCTCGTTCGAGACGAGTCGGTTCCCAGCCACGCTATAGAACCCGAGCTCGTCCTGCGAGCGGTGCGGCGGGCCGGCGCCGACTCGCTGACGGTTCCACCGACCCTCCCGGTCGCAATCGCCGACCACCTTCGGGCAAATGGGATAGGGCTCGAGATCGACGCGATCGCGTGGAGCGCTCGGCGGCGGCGCAAGACCCCTGGGGAGCTCGAGGGCATCGAGCGCGCCCAGCGCGCCGCCGATGTGGCGATGCTGGCCGCGGCCCACCTGTTTCGCGCCTCGGAGAAGACCTCGGACGGCTACCTTCGCTTCGAGGGCGAGATCATCACCGCCGAGCTCGTGAGGGAGGCGATGAGCACGCGACTCCTGGCCCAGGGGGCGGAGTCGGAGGAAATCCTTGTGCAGCCCGGAGACCAATGTCTCAAGGGGCACGAGCTCGGCTCCGGCCCGATCCGAGCGCATGAGTCCGTGGTCATCGACTGCTTCCCACGCGACCGGCGCTCGGGGGCGCACACAGACATGACCCGTACCTTCGTTTCAGGCCGTCCGTCCGAGGATCTCGCCCGCCTGCACGGGGCCTGCCGCAAGGCGCTTCGTATCGCCTACGAGAGTTTGCGCCCGGGCTCAGACGATGCCCATTCCCGCGTGACCGATCACTTCGAGGCCCTCGGCTTCGCCACTCAGCGTAGCCACGACGGAGCCGGCCCCCTCGAGCAGGGTTTCAACCACTCCCTCGGCCACGGCGTCGGTCTCGAGATCCACGAAGCCCCGCTGCTGGGCCGGCGCTCGGAAAAGCTAGTGGCGGGCGACGTCGTAGCGGTCGAGCCCGGCCTCTATTTTCCCGGCATCGGGGGTGTGCGTCTGGAAGACACCGTATTGATCACCGAGGACGGCATCGAGTACTTCACGGACCCCTTTCCCTACGACCTCGAGCCATGATCCCCGGCGGCCACTCGGCCGCGATCCCCGGCGGCCACTCGGCCACGATCGCGTTCGACGAGCGCGGTCTCGCTCCGGCGATCGTCCAGGACGCTTCCACCAAGGAGGTCCTGATGCTTGCCTACGTCGATGCGGAGTCTCTCAGGCGCACTCAAGAGGACGGCACCACCTGGTTCTGGAGCCGGTCGCGGCGCGGATACTGGAACAAGGGGGCCACGTCCGGCAACTTCCAGAGGGTGGTGGAGCTGCGTTATGACTGCGACGCGGACGCGGTGCTGATGCTGGTCGAGCCCGAGGGACCCGCCTGCCACACCGGGCAGCGCTCTTGTTTTCACCGAATCTTGTGAGGGCGCTGTACCCGAGCCGTCAGGAGTTTTGCGAGCTGGCGACCCGCCACCCAATTGTCCCGGTGTGGCGCACGGTTATGGCCGACGCCCAAACCCCGGTGGCGGCCTTCCTGCGGCTCGAGGCAACGCTTTCGAACGCGTTCCTGCTCGAGAGCGTGGAAGGCGGCGAGCGCTGGGGCCGCTACTCATTCATCGGAGGAGACGCCTTTGCCGTCATCAAGGCAGTCGGAGGCAGGGTCGTCGTCGAGGGAACGCCTCCCCTGCGGCCGGACAAGAAAGAGCCGCCTCTCGCCTACATGAGGCGTCTCCTGGAGGCGTGCCGGGCGCCGGTGCTGGAGGGCCTGCCGCCGCTTCACGGTGGGGCCGTAGGCTTCCTTGGATACGACTGCGTCAGGGAGCTGGAGCACCTCCCGAACATGCCGCCGGACGATCTGAATCTTCCCGACGCGGCCCTCATCTTGACGGGCACCCTGGTGGCCCTCGACCACCTCAGCCAGAAGGCCTATGTGATCACCAACGTCGCCACTCCCGAGGATCCTGAGCGCGCCTACGACGATGCAGTGGCGCGCTGCGACGACGTCGTGGGCAGGCTCGCGGCGCCCCTTGGTGCCGGGGCAGTTGATATTGCGCCGCCGAAGTCGCCGATCTTCGAAACCGAGGTCTCGGATGCCGACTACGCCTCCTGGGTCGAGGAGGCGCGCTCGCTCATCTACGCCGGGGACATCTTTCAGGTGGTCCCGTCGCGCCGTTTCCAGGCCCCGATACAGGGCTCCGCCTTCGGCGCCTATCGCGTCCTCCGGACGATCAACCCGAGCCCTTACATGTACTTCCTGCGCTTCGAGGAGACCGCCGAGCACCCCGCTTTCGAGCTGGCGGGCTCCTCTCCCGAGCCGCTCGTGAAAGTCATGGGCACCGAGGTCGTCACTCGGCCGATCGCCGGCACACGACCTCGGGGCCGGAGCCCCGATGAGGATCTGCGACTGGAACAGGACTTGCTCGCGGACCGCAAGGAGAGGGCGGAGCACGTCATGCTGGTCGACCTCGCCCGCAACGACATCGGGCGCATCGCCTGCTTCGGCTCGGTCGAGGTCGACGAGCTCATGATGGTCGAGCGCTTCTCTCACGTCATGCACATCGTCTCGAACGTCCGGGGCACGCTTGCACCCGGCCGCAGCGCGTTCGACGCATTGACGGCCTGTTTTCCTCACGGCACGGTGTCGGGGGCTCCCAAGGTGCGTGCGATGGAAATCATCGATTCGCTCGAGCCCACAAAGAGGGGGCCCTATGCCGGGATCGTGGGCTACTTCGACTTCTCGGGAAACCTCGACACGTGCATCACCATTCGTACATTGGTACAAACCGGGGGCCGCGCCTATGTGCAGGCGGGGGCAGGGATAGTGGCCGACTCCGTGGGGGCCGCCGAGGCGGAGGAGACGCGCAATAAGGCGGAGGCCTTGCTGCGGGCCGCCGCCGCCGCCGGCGACCTGGACGCGACCGCCGCCGCCCGCGACTGACTTATCGCCTTCTAGGTCTAAGAGCCCGCCACCTGCCGGCCGAGGGAGCACGCTGCCTGCGCCGTCGCAGGTCGTTGGTGATCAGATGAGCGCTTCACCGCCACCAAATCTCGGGCCGCGGGCCACGGTCAGTACGGCTCGAGCCGCTCCGCCTCAGCGGCCTCGAGACTGAGCTCAACGCTCGTCTCGGTAATCCGGCCCACGAAGTCGGCCGGCGCGAAACGCTCGGTGGAGAGGATCCCGGAGGTCACCGTGATGCCGGAGAAGATGTCCTTCTCCTTGTCGGCGACCACTCGGCCCACCTTGCCGATTTCGGCGCCCGTGGAGTCGTGGACGGGTGTGCCCTCTTTCAGGGCGGGCCATGCAATGGGCCGGTCCTCGTCTGCCATGACGCGGATACTAAGCGGGTGGCTACCCTGAGACGTGCTGCCGGACTTCTGCTGGCTCTCGCAGTGGCTCAGGCCTGCAGCCCCCAGCCGTCTTCGAACCCCAACCCCGTGAGCTCCCCCGGCCCCCCACGTGTGCGGGAAGAAGTCGTCGCCCGGCACGCCCGGCAGTTCAATGAGGACGATCCCGACCGGCGGGCCGGCTCCCAGGGCGAGCAGATCGCGGCCGCCTACCTCGTGGCCCACCTCCAAACCGCGGGCTATGGCACGTTTCTCGATCCGGTCCCGGTCTCGAACCTGGTGCGCTCGACCAACGTGGTCGCGACGCCGCCATCAGGGCGGCGGCCGCTCGTGGCCGTGACCGTCCCTTACGACACCCCCCCAGTCGAAGCCGGCCCTACTCGGGGAGGAGCCGAAGCGCTGGGACTGTTCCTGGAGCTGGCGCGGGCGTTGTCGATCGCTCGTCCCCAGCATCGCATCTCGTTTGTCGCTCTGGGAGCCGAGCGCGCGGAGGTGTCCGGTGGCCGGCTCGGTTCTCGGCGCCTGGTCATCTACTTGCGGGAGCGCTCCCTGAGCCCGCTGATGGTCGTGCTCGAGGACATCGATGTCGGCGAGACGTCGGTCCAGGCCACCGGGGACAAGGCCGAGGAGGTGGTCGGGGGGACCGCGCCCGGCAGGGCCGAAGGGCCGGTGGCCGAGGTACTCGAAGCGGCCGGGCTCGATGTGTTGACGGTCTCCGGGGGCGCTCGAGAGACCGGCGACGCGCTCCTCGGTTACCTTGGCGCGCGCGCCCGATAGGGTCGCTGTGATGAGCTACCTGGAACCGATCCTTTCCTCTACGCGCCGCCGTGTCGACGAGCTGCGGAGCTGGGCGCGAGACGACGCGTTGGAGCAGCGCGTGGCCTCGCTACCCAAGGCGCGTAGCTTCACAGGGGCGCTCGGGGGACAGGGGACTTCCATCGTGGCGGAGATAAAGCGAGTGTCCCCGGCCAAAGGCGCCCTGGACGAGGATCTCAACGCCGCCGATCTCGCCTCCGCCTATGGCGCCGGAGGGGCCGCGGCGCTGTCGGTCGTGACCGAGCCCGAATACTTCAAGGGCTCGCTCGAAGACCTGCGGGCGGCGGCTTCGGCGGGCCTTCCGCTCTTGCGAAAGGACTTCATCCTGGACGAGCTGCAGGTGCTCGAGTCACGGGCGTGGGGGGCGGATGCGGTGCTCCTGATCGTGCGGGCTCTGGACGAGGAGCTGAGTGCTCTGGTCGCGGCGGTGGAAGCTCTGGGTATGGAGGCGCTGGTCGAGGTCCACGACGAGCACGAGCTGGAGCGGGCGGTGGCGGCGGGCGCGAGCCTGATAGGCGTCAACCACCGCAACCTGGAGACGTTCGAGGTAGATCCGGAGCGCACTTTGAAGCTCGCCCCGCTGGCCCCCGAGAGCTGTGTTCTGGTGACGTTATCCGGAGTCTCCGACCGGGCCGGCGTCGAGGCCCTCGAGGCGGCCGGCGCGCACGCGGTGCTGATCGGCGAGAGCCTCGTGACTGCCAACGACCCCGCCGCCAAGCTGAGAGAGTTGCGGGGCGAGCAATGACCGTCGTGGATTCTTCCTCGGGGCGCTTCGGCGAGTTCGGCGGCCGCTTCGTGCCGGAGGCCCTGATGGGGGCGCTCGACGAGCTCGAACGGGCGTGGGAGACGGCTCGAGCCGAAGGCTCTTTCGATCGTGAGCTCGCGGCTCTTCATAAGAACGTGGTGGGGCGCCCCACTCCTCTCTATGAGGCGGAGCGTTTCTCGGAGCGAGTCGGGGCGCAGGTGCTGCTGAAGCGCGAGGACCTCGCCCACACCGGGGCACACAAGATCAACAACACGCTCGGCCAGGTATTGCTCGCAACCCGCATGAACAAGAAACGAATCATCGCCGAGACCGGCGCCGGCCAGCACGGAGTCGCCACCGCCACCGCAGCCGCCTATTTCGGGCTGCCCTGCGTTGTCTACATGGGGGCGGTGGACGTCGAGCGCCAGAGCCTCAACGTCGTGCGGATGAGGATGCTGGGGGCCGAGGTGGTATCGGTAGAGGCGGGCTCCAAGACCCTCAAGGACGCCATCAACGAGGCGCTCAGGGACTGGGTTGCAAATGTCGAGGACACCCACTACGTCATCGGATCTGTGGTTGGGCCCCACCCCTTTCCCGAGATCGTCGCCACGCTCCAGTCGGTGATCGGGACCGAGGCTCGCGCCCAGGTGCTCGACCTCCTGGGGAGACTCCCGGACGAGGTGGTGGCCTGCGTGGGCGGCGGCTCCAACGCCATCGGGATGTTTCGAGGTTTCTATCGCGACGAGGCGGTGGCTCTGATAGGTGTCGAGGCCGCCGGCGAGGGGCTCGAAGGCCGCCACGGGGCCTCGATCGCCCGGGGGCGTCCGGGCGTTCTTCACGGCGCTCGCAGCCTGGTCCTCCAGGACGACGACGGGCTCATCGCCGAGGCCCATTCGATTTCGGCGGGGCTCGATTATCCGGGAGTCGGGCCCGAGCACTCGTGGCTCCAGGCTTCGGGGAGGGCTAGCTACCACAGTGCCACCGACGACGAGGCTCTGGACGCGTTCAAGCTCCTGGGGTCGACCGAAGGCATCCTCCCGGCGCTCGAGCCTGCTCACGCGCTGGCCTACGTCATGCGCCGAGGCGGCCCGGGCACGGTCTTGGTGGGTCTTTCGGGCAGGGGCGACAAGGATGTTGCCACCGTGTCTTCCATCTCTTCCATGGGGGACGTCACGTGAGCGCGCTGTCGTCGGGACTCGAGGAGCGCCGCGCCGGGGGCCGCAAGCTGCTGGTCCCCTATGTCATGGGCGGCCAGCCCGACCGAGATTCCTTTCCCCGGATCCTCGCTGCGGTGAGCCGGTCCGCCGACGCTCTCGAGGTGGGCCTGCCCTACTCCGACCCGCTCATGGACGGGCCCGTGATAGCAGCCGCGGGCGAACGCTCGATCCGGGCCGGTGTGGGCCCGTCCGAGGCCCTGGAGTTGGTGGCCGAAGCCGGGGGGAAGTCTTTACGAGTGATCATGACCTACTACAACCCCATCCACTCGGCCGGTGAAGAGAGCTTCTGCGCCGCTACCATCAAGGCCGGGGTCTCGGGCCTGATCGTTCCGGACCTGCCCCTGGAGGAGTCCGAGGGGCTACGCCGGGCGGCCGCCGACCAGGGCCTGGCCTGGATCCCGCTCGTCGCGCCGACCTCCTCTCCCGCTCGGGTGGCGGCGATCGCTGCCACGGCCACCGGATTCGTCTACGCCGTATCGACTCTTGGAGTGACCGGCACTCGAGAGCAGCTCTCCGAGCGTGCGGCAGCAGTCGCCTCGGCCTGCAAGGAGGCGACGGACCTCGCCGTCCTGGTCGGCATCGGGGTGTCGAGCCCGGAACACGCTCACGCGGCGGCCCTCTACTCGGACGGGGTCGTGGTGGGCTCGGCGGTGGTGAGGCTGGTGGCGGAGAGCGGGGCGGAGGGGGCCGCAGCCTTCCTCGCAGAGGTGCGGGCGGCCCTCGACGAAGCTGCGGAAACTGCCTAGCCGGATTCTTCTTTCCCCTCTTCTTTACGGCCGATATCTCCATTAACACGGGCCAACCGGAAGAGAAGAGGATCGTGAAGCAGATCAGAGTGCAGAAGGGACGCCGCCCTCGCTGATCCAGAGGAGCGTCCGTTCGATAGGGGGCCGCTGCGGGAGGGTCTAGTCGCGCTCGGTTCCTTCCCTACTCACCCACGGTGCCGGGAGCGGGACTCGAACCCGCACGCCCTTTCGGACAATCGGTTTTGAGCCGATCTCGTCTGCCAATTCCGACATCCCGGCTGGACGACGATGCTATCGAGTCGGTCCGGCCCCTGCGCCCAGCTTCCAGTAATTACCCTTCCATCGGCGGGCGGCGATCTCTATACTTCGCGGCCCATGGAATTGCGGCTTACGCTCACGCACAGGACCCTCGC
Source organism: Actinomycetota bacterium (assembly GCA_013695465.1). GTDB lineage: Bacteria > Actinomycetota > CADDZG01 > CADDZG01 > WHSQ01 > JACDAL01. The sequence goes on from JACDAL010000048.1 coordinate 34,960, forward strand.
CGGTCTAGGAGAGATGACCGTGCGGGCCCGGGAAGACCTGCGCATCGTCGACGAACAGATCTCCTTTCAGCTCGAGGTCGTGGAAGACAAGAAGACCCGCATGCTGGTGTCCGAGACCCCCCTAGCCGACCGCGCCTTCCGCCTCGCCCGCGACGACCTCGGCCGCATGTACAAAGAGCGAGAGCGTCTGGCCGCGGAGATCGCCCGGCTTTCGGTCGAGCAGGACCGCGTGCTGGACAGGATGCTGGACTGATCGATGCTCCTAGCTAAACACCGGTAAACTACTATGCCTCTAGTACCAGATGGATCTGCCGGGGATTCAGTGGACGAGTCCGCACTCAGCAAGGGGGATTAGTATGAAGAGATCGAGGTGGTTCTCTGTAACCATCGCAGTGATGGCGCTGTCGCTCGTGGCCGCGGCCTGCGGCGGCGGAGAAGAGAGCAGTGGCGGAGGTGGCGGGGGTGGCGGAGATCAGCTCGAGAAGGTGCCGGTCACGATCTACTTCCAGGGAGCGCTCTCAGGACCTGCAAGCTATCTCATTACGCCGTCCTTCCAGGCCGCTCAGATCCGCTTCGACGAGCTCAACGCCGACGCCAACTTCCCTGCGGAGATCACGCTCGAGGAGGGTGATACCCAGGGATCGCCGGACCAGGCTCCGGCGGTAGTGGAACAGGCGACCACCGACCCTGAGACGGTGGCCATCCTCGGCCCCGGGTTCTCCGGGGAGTCGGAAGCTTCAGGAGACACCTACGAGGAGGCGCAGATCCCGTTCATGACTCCGTCGGCCACCGCCACCAGCCTCGGTGAAAAGGGCTGGGAGTTCTGGTTCCGGGCGTGCGGTAACGACGCCGGCCAGGGCGGCTACGCCGGCGACTACATTGCAAGCAACATCAAGCCAGCCAGCCTCTTCGTCGCCCACGACAAGTCCGACTACGGCCAGCCTCTGGCCGAGACCGTGCGGGACACTACCGAAAAAGCCGGAGTCGAGCAGGTCGGCTTCGAGGGCATCGAGACCGGTGCAGACGACTTCTCCTCGCTGATCAGCAGCATCGAGTCCTCGGGTGCAGAGGCCCTCTTCTTCGGCGGCTACGACTTTGACTTCGGCAAGATCGTTAAGCAGGCACGCGACGCCGGACTCGATATTCCCTTGATGTCCGGTGACGGCTCGCTGTCATCGACGCTCATTGACCTCGCCGGCTCCAGCGCCGAGAACGTCGTCCTCATCGCTCCGACCAACCTCGGCGGAGGGTTTGTTGAGAAGTACAACAAGGAGGTCGGCGGCGAGGCCTCGTCGGTGCCCATCTACGCGGGCGAGGGCTACGACGTCGCCACCATGATCGGCGAAGGCATCCAGCAGGCACGCGAGGATGGCGCCGAGAACGCCGAGGACATCAGGGCCGGTATCAAGAAGTACTTCGACTCGCTGGTCGGCGGCTCCTTCGACGGCGAGGCCAAGACCTACTCGTTTGACGACAAGCACGAGCTGACCGCGGACGACCCTGCGGCGCTCTTCTACCTCTACGAGCTCTCGGGGGGAGAGATGAAGCCTCTCGGCAACGCGGCGGAGGCGATCGGGGGATAGGTTTCCGACGCAGATGATAATGATTAGAGGGCAGACCTCCAGGTCTGCCCTCTAATCTGTTCACCCAACCGGGGGAGAGCGTGGACTTCGTCACCAACTGCGCGGCCGATGTCGCCGATCAATTCTGGGCGCAGACGCGCAACGGCCTGACGCTCGGCTCGATTTACGCCATGATTGCCCTCGGTTACACGATGGTGTACGGGGTGCTTCAGCTCATCAACTTTGCCCACTCTGAGGTCTTCATGGTTTCGACCGTGGCCGCCCTCTATGCAATCCCCTTCTTCGGAGTGACCGAGGGGGACCCGGCCACAGGGCTGTCGGCGGTCCTCATCTTCATCGCCGTCCTGGTCTGCTGCATGCTGGCTTCGGGCCTGGTGGCGCTGCTGCTCGAGCGGCTCGCTTACCGGCCCCTGAGAAAGAGAGGCGCCCCCCGTCTCTCGTTCTTGATCAGCGCCATCGGAGCGTCTCTGTTCATCCAATACCTGTTCGTGCTGATGGACGGCGAGCACTACCTGTTTCCCATCCGGGGGATCGCCGACCCCTTGGGAATGCCGCTCATGATCATCGGTCTCGCTTTAGCCGTGGTCGCCGGCGGCCTTCTCCTAGCGGGCGTGCGTCGGGGTGAGGCCGGCTGGGTCGACGCCGGCACGCTCACCGGCTTCGGCGGGCTTGCGGCACTCATCGCGGGGCTCGTATTCGTCGTCAAGCTCCCCGACATACTGGGACCGACCCCGCAGTCGGTTCCCGAGCTTTTCGCGACCTCGACGGTGTTCACCCTCTTAGGTACGCCGATATCGAACAAGCGCCTGCTCGTGGTGGTCGTCACGGTCATCATGTTGGTCATCCTCGACAACTTCGTGCGCAAGACTCGTATGGGGCGCGGGATTCGCGCCGTCGCCCAGGACCCCCAGGCGGCTTCCCTGATGGGGGTCAACATCAATCGGGTGATTGTGGTCACGTTCCTCGTCGGCGGCCTTATGGCGGGGGCGGCAGGGCTTCTCTATCAGACGGTGCTTAGTGCCCCCGCGTTCTGGTTCATCGGGTTTCGCCCCGGCATCAAGGCGTTCGTCGCCGCCGTACTGGGGGGTATCGGCAATATCCGCGGAGCAATCCTGGGCGGGCTTCTGCTGGGTCTGGTCGAGGCCTACGCGGTGCCGTGCATCGGCACGCAGTGGATCGACGTCACCGCCTTCGTCGTGCTGGTGATCGTGCTGTTGTTCCGTCCCACCGGAATCCTCGGCGAGCAGGCGGGAGGCTGATATATGAGCGAGCGAGCGCCGACCGGCACCCACAGCTCCGAAGCCTCGTTCACCGAGCGGCGCCGAAGTTGGCAGCGGGCCTACCGGGCTCAACTCCAACGGACCCGCATGAAGCGGGCCGCGGGTTCACGTGCTTTGAGGCAACGTATCGCCCAGGAGGCCGCGCCGGTCACCACCGCGTGGGCCAACGGACGGGCATGGGTGAACGATCACAGCAAGCTGACCTATCCCGTAATCGGAGTGGTTGTGATTGCGATTGCGGCGCTGCTGCCCCTGTTGGGCGACTTCGTCGATCTTCCCACGGAACTCGAACAGGCGACCAGCGGAAGTGTCCTGGCGCGAGTGATGCTGTTCGCGCTATTCGCGCTGGGACTGAACGTCGTGGTCGGCTTTGCCGGACTTCTCGACCTCGGATATGTGGCGTTCTGGCTGATGGGCTCCTATACGGCCGCGATCCTGACCGGCGCCCAGAGTTACTCACGCCAGATCCAAGGGGGGGCGTCGTTCGGGGACGTTCAGGAACCCGAGTTTCAGATGTGGATGTGGCTCATTCTGTTCATTGCGCTGGGTGTGGCGGTGCTGACCGGGATAGCCCTGGGTTCGCCCACGCTGCGGCTGCGCGGCGACTACCTTGCGATTGTGACGCTCGGCTTCGGCGAGATACTCAGGATCACTGCCAACAACCTCACCGGCGTAACCGGGGGCCCTCGGGGCGTGACTTCGATCCCTCATCCCGCGATCCAGGTAGGCGATGTCGAGATCATATGGGGAACCCTTCTGGATACGAAGTACTACTGGTTGTTGCTGGGACTTGTGGTCCTGTGGATCATCGCGATACGGATGCTGGACCAGTCGCGCATCGGCAGGGCATGGGTGGCTATTCGGGAGGACGAGGTCGCCGCCGCATCGATGGGTGTCCCAGTCGTGCGGATGAAGCTGGCGGCGTTCGCGATCGGGGCCTGTACCGCCGGGGTAGGCGGAGTGATCTATGCCGAGCAGGTCAACTTCATCAACCCGCCCACCTTCAGTCTCATTCAGTCCATCCTCATCCTGGCAATGGTGGTTCTCGGCGGGATGGGCTCGATCACCGGGTCGATCGTCGGCGCGGCCGCTCTAGTGATCATTCCCGACGCCCTGCTGAGGGGACAGGATGAGTACCGCTTCTTCCTGTTCGGCTTGGTGCTCGTGGTGGTCATGATCTTTCGGCCCCAGGGGCTGGTGCCTTCCAAGCGTCGCAAGGCCGAGCTCGTCGGCGGCGAAGGCGACTCCCCGCTTGCGGAGGCGTGATTGTGGCGAAGGTGCTCGAAGCCAAGGATGTCACCAAGGAGTTCGGGGGGCTCGTGGCGGTCAAGGACGTCGACCTCGTGATCGAGGAGGGGCAGATCCGCGGTCTCATCGGTCCCAACGGAGCCGGCAAAACCACCTTTTTCAACCTGCTCACCGGCATCTACTCTCCCACCAGCGGCGAGGTGCTGTTTCGGGACGCGCCCCTGCTCGAATCCGGGGGGGGCGGCCCCTGGAAACGCAAGCGTCGCGCTTATCAGATCTGCCGGGGCGGCATCGGGCGCACGTTCCAGAATATCCGGCTGTTCCAGAACATGACCGCGATCGAGAACGTCATCGTCGGAACGGATGCGCATCATCGACAGAATGTCTTGGACGCGATCTTCCGCACGCCGAAACTGCACCGCGAGGAGAAGGATGGCCAGGAGTCGGCGGAACGGGCACTGCGCTTCGTCGGCATCCACAAGTATGCCAACGAAGTCGCAGGTAACCTTTCCTACGGCGATCAGCGAAGGGTGGAGATCGCTCGGGCGCTTGCAACCAAACCACGCCTCCTGCTGCTGGACGAGCCCGCCGCGGGAATGAACCCCACTGAGAAATCGGGTTTGATGCAGCTCATATCGAAGATCCGCGACGAGGACATAACCATCCTTCTCATCGAGCACGACATGAAGGTCGTGATGGGCGTCTGCGATCGTGTGGCGGTGCTGGACCACGGCGTCAAGATCGCGGACGGAGCACCGCGCGACGTGCAGAGGGATCCCCGAGTGGTCGAGGCCTACTTGGGGAGTGCCGGCGAAGACGAGTCTGAAGGAGACGGCGGCACCGAGCCCAGTGCGGAGGAAGCAAGCCGGCCGTGAGCGGCGATGTTCTGCTCGAGCTGAAGGATGTCGTGGTCCGCTACGGCGGCATCGAAGCCGTCAGAGGAGTATCTTTCGTCGTTCGCAGCGGCGAGCTCGTCACCCTTATCGGTGGCAACGGCGCCGGCAAGACGACCACTCTGAGCACGGTCTCAGGTATAAAGCGGCCGTACGCGGGTGAGATCTCGTTCTTGGGTGAGCGGATCGACAACCTGCCGGCACACGAGATCGTCGAGCTCGGTATTTCCCAGTCACCCGAAGGCCGCCGCATCTTTCCCCGCATGAGCGTTAGAGAGAATCTCGTCATGGGTACGTTTGCGCGCGGCAAGAAAAAGACAGATATCGACCGGGTCTTCGAGCTCTTCCCCGTCCTCAAGGAGCGCCACAAACAGGCGGGAGGAACGCTGTCCGGAGGCGAGCAGCAGATGCTCGCCATGGGACGGGCGCTGATGGCCGACCCCAAGCTGCTCATGCTCGACGAGCCTTCGATGGGACTTGCCCCGAAATTCGTGGCACGCATCTTCGAGTTGCTCGAGGAGGTCCACGCGCAAGGCATCACGATTCTCCTCGTCGAGCAGAACGCGCATCTTGCGCTGCAGATTGCGGACCGTGGCTACGTTCTCGAGTCCGGCGAGATCGTGCTCGCGGACGACGCCAAAAAGCTACTCGGCAACGAAGCGGTGAGAAAAGCTTACCTCGGCGAGGACTAAGCCCTTGCCGGCAGGCCGCCTTGTGGATGCGGTGTCGTGACACCCGAAGAGTTTCGCAAGCACGGACATGCTGTTATCGAATGGCTCGCGTCCTACATGGAGTGTGTCGAGGATTATCCGGTTGCCTCTCAATTGTCGCCGGGTGATGTACGTGGCCGGCTTCCCGAACATGCGCCCGAGCACGGAGAGCCTTTCGAGGAGATCATCTCGGACCTCGATGACGTCATCATGCCGGGCCTCACTCACTGGCAGTCACCGAGCTTCTTCGCCTTTTTCCCAGCCAACGTCTCCGGCCCGTCGATCCTCGGCGAGTTGGTGTCCGCCGGCCTAGGTGTCCAGGGAATGTTGTGGGCCACCAGCCCTGCCTGCACCGA
>JACDAL010000085.1 GCA_013695465.1 Actinomycetota bacterium
GGCCGTGGCCGCTAACAGCGCGACGGTGAATGAGAACTCGCCTCGACCCACGAGAAAACCGGTCAGCGGCAAGATGAGCTCGGAGGGAATGGGAGGAAAGAGGTTCTCCACTGCAATGAGAAAGGCAACCCCAAAAATCCCCAGCGAGGACACGATGCTGGTCGCCCACGCCGTCATGCCCGGCCTCTACCCACCCGAGGGCCTGAAGTAGCCTCAGCGCCATGTCCGACCCCGCCACGCTGAGTCTCGCCGCCGCCGCGTCCGCCCTCGCCCTCGCAGAGCTGTCTGCAACCGAGCTGCTGGACGCGTGCCTACGGCGCGTCGAGCAGCTCGAGCCGGCTGTCCGTGCGTTCGTGACTCTCGACCTCGAGGGCGCGCGAGCACGCGCCCGAGAGCAGACGTCTCACGATCCGCAGTGCCCCCTCCACGGAATACCCGTCGGGGTCAAGGACCTGATCGACGTCGCCGGTCTCCCAACCACTGCTTCCTCCCGAGTCCTGGCCGGCAATGTCGCCGCTACAGATGCGCCGGTCGTGTCGCACCTGCGCCGAGCGGGGGCGATGGTCATGGGAAAGACCAACACTCAGGAGTTCGCCTACGGTGTGGTGAGCGCCCCCACCCGGAATCCCTGGGACCTAGAACGCATCCCGGGCGGCTCCAGCGGAGGATCTGCCGCTGCGGTCGCAGCCGGCATGTGCCCAGGGGCACTGGGCTCCGACACCGCCGGGTCGGTGCGAATCCCGTCGTCTCTGTGTGGGATCACCGGGCTCACGCCACGGCAGCGCGTTGTGCCCATGGCGGGGATCGTGCCGCTGGCGTGGAGCCTCGATGTGTGGGGACCGATGGCGGCCGACGCGGCCTCGGTCGAGCGCATGTGGCGAGGCCTGACCGGGGCGGCGCCCATTTCTCCCCGGCTCGAGGGGCTTGTCATGGCTACGCCTTCCTGGGACTCCACCCGTGCCGACGCCGAAGTCCTGGAGTTGGTGGAGCAGGCGGTCGAAGTCCTGTCCCGCCTGGCGCCGCGCTCGGAGGTGGCTCTTCCGGAGTTCTCCGACTGGGACCGTCCACATGGCATCTTTCTCAACTCCGAGGCGTTGACCGCCCACCGGGAGGCGGGCTGGTACCCGGATCGCTTGGACGACTACACCGAGGAGACGAGGCGCGCCTTGCGTCACAGCGAGCGATTCACGGCGGTGGACTTCGTGACGGCCCGGCGCGAGCTGGAGCGGCTCGGCGCCGCGTGGGAGGCGGCCTTGGAACACACCGACCTTCTCGTTCTGCCCACGACTGAGATGGCCGCTCCTCGAATCGACGAGCTTGATGCTCTGAAGGGAAAGGGGTTCAGGCCCGAGGTGGCCGGGCGGATGACGAGACTGTGCCGACCGACCAACTTCTTGGGCCTGGCTGCGGTGAGTGTCCCCTGCGGGTTCACGCCCACCGGGATGCCGGTCGGCCTGCAGCTGGTGGCTCGAGACGAGGCGACCGCGCTGGGGGCCGCGCTGGCCTATCAAGAGTTGAGCGATTGGCACGCGCGCCGCCCGCCGCTCGCCGGCTAGAGGTGTTCGTGCCGGAAATCCGCGGCTTGTTCAGCTCATCAAGAGCCCGAGGCCGAGGGCAAGCACCCCGATGGCCAGGGACGCAGTCCCCGCGTACAGCAGCAGGATGAGTCGGTTGGGACGAACCGCGTCGCGTTTCATCGAGGACAAGAAGAATCCTGCGGGCATGAGGATGGCGGCGAGCGGCACCCCGTTTCGGGCTGCGATAGCGGCCGGCCCGTCAAGGCCCGCGGCGTCGGCGAAGAGCTGACAAACCAGCGCCAGCGTCACCAGCACCCCGGCATGGGCGTGTCCGGCGCGAGCGAAGGCCTGCTGGAACTCGGTCACCGGGACGCGGCCGCGTACGATCCGCAACAGGTGGGTTCCGCCCCATTCGATCGCCACGACCGCGACCAGCAGGCCCCCGGCGGTTGATCGGGCGGCCTCCGACAGCTCCAGTTCCATGAAGATCTTCTCCTCGAAGGCAGATAGCGTGCTTATCTATAATGGATACTGCTACTATCTGATTCGGCTGTCAAGCCCTCATCATGAGGAGGGGTTTGTGCGAATCTCCGAGCTCAGCCGCGCAACCGGCGTGGCGATCCCGACCGTCAAGTACTACCTGAGAGAGGGTCTCCTGGCGCGGGGAAACGCCACTGCTCCTAACCAGGCCGACTACGTCGCCGCGCATGCTCATCGTCTGCATCTCATCCGGGTCTTGAGAGAGGTCGGAGGACTGAGCATCGGCCGGGTCGCGGCGGTCCTAGCGGCGATAGACGACGCCAGCTTGCCCCGCCACGAGCTGTTCGGCGTGGCTCAACGAGCCCTCGCGCCACCCAGCGCGGGGTCCGCTTCCGCGCAGGTCACTCTCGCTGAGGCCGAGATCGATTTATTTCTGGCCGATCTCGGTTGGGAGGTCAGCGCCGAGGCACCGGCCCGCAGATCTCTCGCCGAAGCCCTGGTAGCGCTGCGCAAGCTCGGGCGCGACTGCGGAGCAGAGGTGTTCCTGCCTCACGCACAGGCGGCCGGCCACATCGCTGAGCAGGAGGTCTCAGGCGTAGGTGCGGAGGGCGACCGCGCCGCGGCGGTGGAGAAGCTGGTGGTTGGAACGGTCGTCTTCGAAGCTGCTCTGGTTGCCCTCAGGAGATTGGCTCACGAGCACTACAGCGGCCTGCGGGCCGCCCTTTACACTCCCGGGCAATGAACGCCGGCCACACCGAGTCCCCCCTGCCGAACCTCGACGACCTCGAGGTCGAAGGCCGGCGCGTGCTGGTGCGGGCGGATCTCAATGTTCCCCTGGAGAACGGGGCCATCGCGGATGACTTGCGCGTGCGCGCCTCGCTGCCTACGCTTCAGAAACTGCTAGAGCGAGGCGCACGGCTCGTCGTCTGCTCCCACCTCGGCCGCCCCCAGGGCAAGGTCATGGAGGAGCTGCGCCTCGCTCCGGTGGGCAGACGCTTGGCCGAGCTCCTGGTAACAGATGTGCTGGCCCTCGAAGAGGTGATCGGCGAGGAAGTGGAGCGTGCCTGTGCTTCAGATGCCGAGGTGGTCGTACTCGAGAACCTGCGCTTCGAGCCCGGCGAGGAGGCCAACGACGCCGACTTCGCCGCGGCGCTTGCAGGCTTGGCTCAGGCATATGTCAACGACGCCTTCGGATCCTCCCACCGGGCGCATGCATCGGTGGTGGGAGTCCCCGCCCTTCTGCCCTGCGCCGCGGGCCTGCTCCTGTCACGAGAGGTGGCAGAGCTGGAACGACTGCTGGAGGACCCTGAGCCTCCCTTCGTCGCCGTGCTCGGGGGCGCCAAGGTCTCCGACAAGCTGGGGGTCATAAGAAACCTCCTCGAGCGAGTGGACTCGGTGGTGGTCGGCGGCGCCATGGCGTTCACGCTGCTCGCGGCCCAGGGCCACGACGTCGGTGGCTCGCGGGTCGAGCACGACCGGCTCGACGAGATCAGGTCCACTCTCGAGGAGGCCGAGGCTAGAGGCGTGGACGTGCTGGTGCCCTCAGACGTGGTGGCGGCCGAAGGGATAGAGGAGGGCTCGCCTCACGAGGTGGTCCCGCTGGGGGAGATCGGGGAGCGCATGGGCGTCGACATCGGCCCCGAGACAGCCGGCCGCTTCGGGGACGTCATCGCAGCCGCTCGCACGGTGCTGTGGAACGGGCCGATGGGCATCTTCGAGATAGACGACTACGCGGCCGGCACAAAAGCCGTAGCGCGGGCCATCGCGGAGGCCACCTCCAAAGGCGCTTTCACGGTCGCCGGAGGGGGAGACTCGGCGGCCGCGCTGGTCGAGCTCGGCATGACCGACGCGGTCTCGCATCTGTCCACCGGAGGCGGAGCCTCTCTGGAGCTACTCGAGGGTAAGGAACTCCCCGGAGTGGCGGCGCTGAGAAAGGAACGAAACTGAGAAAGCCTCTGATTGCCGGCAACTGGAAGATGAACCTGACCCACCTCGAGGGCATGCGCTTGACCCAGGCGTTGGCGCACGAGCTCGCCGGGCACGACTTCTCCCGGGTCGAGGTTGTGCTGTGCCCACCGTTCACGGCTTTGCGCACGCTGCAGACGCTCATCGATTCCGACCGTTACGAGTTCGGCCTCGGCGCCCAGAACCTCTATCCCCGCCCGGACGGCGCCTTCACGGGCGAGATCTCGCCGGTGATGCTTCAGGCGCTGCAGGTCTCCTACGTGATCGTCGGCCACTCCGAGCGGCGCCAGCTGCTGG
>JACDAL010000119.1 GCA_013695465.1 Actinomycetota bacterium
GACCGGCTGATAGTCACGCATCGCCAGCGTCAACCCGACTGGGACATCGTGAACTACGGACTTGATCGCCTCGCGAGCGCGCTGATGACCGAGCACGAAGTTGTGGTTAGCGCGTTCACGCGCCGCACCACTGGCGACACCGGGAGCGAAGCGTCCCAGCTCGTAGCCCATCTCAGCGACGATGTTCGGCTCATTGATCGTGCATGCGACGGCGATGAGGTCGCCCAGATGAGCCGCGGCGTGCTCGCAGTAGCGGGCGAAGCGATCGGGCGTGGATGAGCTCTCCCAGCCGCCTCGAGCGGCCACCCAACGAGGCGATGTGAAGTGGTGAAACGTGACCACGGGAGTGATGCCATGCTCGTGGCAGCACGACAGCACGCGCCGGTAGTGCTCGAGCTGCGCCTTGGAAAACTCCCCCTCTTCGGGCTCGATGCGGGCCCACTCGATCGAGAACCGGTAGGCATTGAACCCCAGCTCGGCGAGCAGCGCTATGTCTTCGGGATAACGATGGTAGTGGTCACAGGCATCGCCCGAGTGCTCCCGGCATGGCGTGCCTGCAGCATGCTCCCAGGCCCACCAGTCGCTGTTGCTATTACCTCCCTCAACCTGATGGGCCGACGTCGCAGTGCCCCAGATGAAACCCTCGGGCCAGTCCGCTATTTGACCGCTCCCGCCGTGAGGCCGGCCACGATCTTGCGCTGGAAGAACAGGACCAAAAGGACCAAAGGGGCAGTGAGGATGATCGACGCGGCCGCCTGAGCGCCGTAGTCGGTCGTATACGTCGACGCGAACTGAGGGATCACGACCGTCGCCGGCTGGACCGTCTCATCGAACGACAGGGTGTTGGCGAACAGGAACTCGTTCCAGGCGTAGATGAAGGTCAGCAAACCGGTGGTGACGATCCCGGGTATCGACAGCGGCACCGTGACCTTGAAGAACGCCTGCCAGATGTTGGCCCCGTCCATCTTGGCAGCCTCCTCGAGGTCTTCCGGAAGCTCGCGGAAGTAGGCAACAAGAAGATAGACGGTCAAGGGGAGAGCAAACAACACATCGGGGATGATGATCCCCCAGTACGTGTTGATGAGCCCGAGTTTCTGGAACAGCAGGAACAGCGGGGCTATGATGGCTACCGCAGGGAAAAAGGTAATCGCCAGCACCAGGCTCAGCGTGGGCTTGTTGCCGTAGAAGGTGAGGCGAGCCAAGGCATAGGCGGCCATGCTGCCTACCACCAAGCATATCGCCGTAGTTATGCCCGCGATGACCAGCGTGTTGGCGAGGCCTGCAATGAAGATGGGGTCGATAAACACCGTCTCGAAGTTGACCGGGCATGGCACCTCGATTCCGGCGAACAGGGGGCACGTGCCCGCAGTCAGGGACTTGAACGTGATGCTCTCAGGCAGGATCGTGGGGGGGCTGGCGAACAGCTCGGTGCTCGAGATCAAGCTCATCTTGAGGACCCACAGCAGCGGGAACAGAGTGACGAAGGCAAAAAACACGACGGTCACATAGAAGCCGGTCGCGTGCAGCGGGCTGGTGAACGGTTTGCTGCGCATCTCTATGCCTCCTGCGCCCGGGTGCCAAGGACCTTGATGAAGACAGCGGCGATCAGCAAGGAGCTCAAGAACACGAAGACCGCCGCTGCGTTTCCGACCGAGAGGTTGAGCTGGCTGATGCGGACGAACTTGAACGTGTAGACGGACAACGAGTCGAGCGAGCGGTCGGTTAGCGCCCAGAAAAGATCGTAGACGCGCCACGCATCCAGCGTGCGAAACAGCAGCGCCACCATGATGGCGGGCCTCAGCAAAGGCAATGTGACCCGCGTGAACTGCTGCCACTTGGTGGCGCCGTCGACCCGAGCGGCCTCGTAGACATCCAGAGGAATAACCTGCATCCCCGCGAGCAGCAGCAGCGCCACGAACGGCGTCGTTTTCCACACATCAGAGATGATCGCGCCGATCAGAACCGCGGTCGTGTTGGCAAGAATGGGCCCGTCGACGAGCCCGAGCGAATCGGCGATGTAGGCGAAGATACCGACCTGGTCGGTGTACATCAGCCGCCACATGATGCCTGAGACCACGGTGGGAAAGGCCCACGGCACGATCGCTATGGCGCGCGCGGCCCCCTGGCCCACGAATCCTCGATTCAGCACCAGGGCGATGGTCAGGCCGAAAGCGCCCTCGAGCGCGACGCTGCCGATTGTGAACACCGCGGTGTTGAACAGGGCGGTATAGAACTCGGGATCACTGAACAGGGTGGCGTAGTTGCCGAGTCCCACGAACGTCCAGTCGCCGGGAAGAATGCGCCACAGGCTCAGATAAATCGCGTATGCGATCGGTCCTGCTGCGATCAGCAGCACGATGACCAGAGTGGGCAGCACCATGATGTATCCGGTGCGCTTGTCCGAATCCCCGAACTCGCCCTTGATGGACCGCCAAGGAGTGGCGATTCCCCTGGATGGTGCCCTCTCAGTAGCTACACTCATCGTCCTGCTCCCCCCTTTCGACGCGCGCTAGCCGCCGAGATTGAAAGTCTGTTCGGCAACGTTGGCGATGCGCTCCATCTTGTCATTCAAGGTGCTGATGGCCTCCTGCGGCGGAGTGTCTCCCTTAAGAGTCCCGGTGAAGGCCTGAGCCATGTCCAGGGACATGTCCGAGTAGAAGGGGTTGGCGCTGGGGCGAGGTTTTGTCGACTCGAACGAAGACCGTCCCAGCTCCATGACCGGCTGCGCCTTGAGCAGCTCCTTGTCCTCGAACAGCGATTTGCGCCCCGGAATGTATCCGGCGTCGATGGCAAACATCTTCTGGATCTCGGGCTGGCTCATCCACTGGATGAACTCCCACGACTGCTCCTTCTTATCCGAGAAGGAGTTGATGCAGAAGTCCCAGCCGCCCAGACAAGCGTAGCCCTGATCGCCCGCGTTGACCACCGGTAGATGCGCGACTCCCACCCATTCGGGTTTGAGCACCGATCCCTCCGCTGCTCCTCCGGTGGCGACCGAGTAGCCGTAGGGCCAGTTGCGCAGGAACACTGCCTCGCCCGAGATGAACACGGTGAGCGACTCCGTCTCCTTGTAGGTCACCACGGCAACGGGCGCCACGCCCGAGGAAACATTCGTAGCGGCACTCTCGTAGCCGGTGGTCGCCTCCGGGCTTCCGATCATTACCTTTGAAGGATCGTTGGGGTCCAGGATGTCGCCTCCCGCGTTCCAGATGTACTCGCACTGATTGCACACACCACCCTCGTACTCGGCCCCCTGGAACACGAAGCCATACTTGATGCCCTCCTGCTCCTGAACCTTCTTGGCCTGGCTCAGGAGCTCCTCCCACGTCTTCGGCGGCTTCAGCCCGGCCTTGTCGAGCAGGTCCTTGCGGTAGTAGAGCAACCCTGCATCGGAATACCAGGGAACACCGTAGATCTTTCCCTTGTAGACGCTGGTCTCGATCGTGGACTCGAGATAGTCCTGCTGCATCTCCTCGGTGAACAGCTCAGAGAGGTCTTCGATCCAGCCGTTGGCTGCGAGCTGGGCCGGCCAGATGACATCCGCTCCGATGACGTCAATTTCCCCGCCGCCTACCTGGAACTGGGTGCGCATCTCATCGAAGTACTGACCGGTATCGGCCGACGCGATCTCGAGCACGACCTTGAAGCTCTGATTCTCCTTGTTGAACATGGCGAGCACCTTTTCCAAGGTGCCGGTTGTGTCGGGCCCCTTGGACAGGATGATGTCGTTGGGCCCGGCAGTCGAGGTCTTGGTGAACCCCGACGCCAGATCCTTGCAGGCGCTCCCTGCCAACAAAGCCGCCCCGGCAATCCCTGAGCGCTTGAGCAACTCTCGGCGGGATAAGTCTCCCCCCATCGTTTTCCTCCCCCGTAGCGATTCGAGACTCCAGGAGGCTACCGCGCGCGTCCTCCCGAGGTTGCCTCGCTGACAGCCTTCCGAAAGCGAACCAAGCTCAAACCCGTCCCCCTAGAGACCTCCTTCACGCCGAGTGGTCGAT
>JACDAL010000164.1 GCA_013695465.1 Actinomycetota bacterium
GGCTTCGACCACCAATCTCAAGTGGCGTTGCTACGGGTGCCATCAGAAGAAGACCGCAGAAGATCGGAGAAAAGGGAAGCTGACGCCTCCTGACCCGGATGCCGAGCGGGGACCGCCGTGGCCGTGACCGTCGAGCTCTCGACATCGCTTATCTGATCTCAGGACACGGTTACACGATGCGCGAGGAAGTCGAGACTCGGATAGCGAAGAAATCCCGCGCGCTCTCACCAAAGGCCCACCAGATGTGAGCTAAGGGCCTGTGATGTCCTGCATGTCCCCCAGAACCTCGTCCACCAGCAATTCAACGCCAATCGACGAAGAGCCGCTGATGCTTGTCACGGCACAAAAACCCCACTGATCCAAGCTGATCGGATACGACAACGCATCTGGAGGAAGATCCCGGGCCCGCCCGTGACGAACACGCCTAGGCACTTCTAAATCACAGCTTGCTTGCGATCATCTCCGTCAGGTCTACCAGGCGGTTGCTGTAGCCCCACTCGTTGTCGTACCAGCCCAGGATCTTCACCATGTTCCCGTTGGTCATCGTCGAGAGGCTGTCGAAGACACACGAGTGCGCGTCGCCGACGATGTCGGACGACACGATTGGGTCCTCGGTGTAGTACAGGATGCCCTTCATGCGCGCCGATTGAGAGGCCTCCCTGAAGGCGTTGTTGACGTCTTCTATCGTCACCTCGGCCCCCAAGTTGCACACGAGGTCTGTAACCGAACCGTCGGGCACGGGGACGCGCAAGGCGATGCCGTCGAGGCGGCCTTTGAGTGCGGGCAGCGACAACGCCGCAGCCTTGGCTGCTCCGGTTGAGGTCGGGATGATGTTGAGGGCCGCCGCGCGCGACCTGCGAAGGTCGGAGTGCGGCAGGTCCTGCAGACGTTGGTCGCCGGTATAGGCGTGACAGGTGGTCATGAAGCCCTTCTCGATACCCCAGTTGTCCTGCAGCACTTTCGCCATAGGTACAACACAGTTAGTGGTACACGACGCGTTAGAGATGATGCTGTGCTGTCCGGGATCGTAGTCATCGTCGTTGACTCCCATGACGAGTGTGATGTCCTCGTCCTTCGCCGGGGCCGAGATGATCACTTTCTTGGCGCCGGCGTCGAGGTGCTTGGCGGCGTCGGCTCGCTTGGTGAACAGCCCGGTCGACTCGACCACGACCTCTACTCCGAGATCGCCCCACGGCAGCGAGCCCGGATCTCGCTCGGATAGCACTCTCACCTCGTTGCCGTCGACCGAGAACCCCTCGTCGGACGACTTGACCTCTTTGCCGAGGCGGCCGAAAACAGTGTCGTACTTGAGCAGATGGGCGATGGTGGCCGGGTCTGTGATGTCGTTGACCGCCACAACCTCCAAGTCCGCCCCCTTGGCGGTAAACGCCCGGAAGAAGTTGCGACCGATGCGCCCGAAGCCGTTAATCCCTACTCGCGTCGACATCGACGACACCTCCCATTATCCAGCGGCTGGTCCCGATTCTGGCGTCATCCTAAGCTGGCCCGGAGGCCGAGGGAGTGGATGGGCCCCGTGGTGCTAAAAGCGGACCGTGGACATCTGCACACAGGAAACTGTGGGTAGAAGCGGACCGAGGACGTTTGCCCACTGCCGCAGGGCCCGGAACGGGCGGGGCGGGCGGGTCCGGAGGCCTCAGGCCAGGGCTCGCAGCACCTCGGCCAGCCGAACGGGGTCGTGGCCTCCATCGGGAGCGGTCACATCTGCCTCCACCACCTTGGCTCCGCAGAACTCGAGCGTCTCCCTATCGACCACCACCCCGGCGGGCTCCAATACAGGACATTGCACCACCACGACGTCGGCCACGTAGGGCCCGGCGTGCGCCAGCAGAGCCTCGAGATGCCCCCCGGCGCTTAGGGCGGTCGTCTCGCCCGGCTGGGTGGAGCTGTTGCAGACGAACACCTTGCGAGCCTTGGTCTTACTCAATGCCTCCTTGATGCCGGGCACGATCACTGTGGCAATGAGGCTCGTGAACAGGCTCCCCGGCCCCAACACCACCTGGTCGGCTTCGAGGATCACCCGCACCGCCCCCTCGCACGCGCTGGCGTTCGCCGGTTTGAGATAGACCGCCTGGATGGGGGCTCCCGCGCTCTGCACGGCCACCTGTCCTCGCACGACCTCTCCGTTGACCCGGGCCCGTAACGAGACCACCTCAGTTGTCGCGGGATAGACGAGCCCGCAGGCACCCAACAGCTCGCCTGCCAGCCGCACCGCCGCGGCGAAGTCGCCGGACATCTCGGTCAGTCCTGCGATCACGAGATTGCCGAGAGGATGCTCGCTCAACGTCCCTTCGCCGAAGCGGTGCTGGTAGAGGCGGCTAAGCGCCGAGTCCTCGGACAGCGCCACCAGACAGTTGCGGATGTCTCCCGGGGCGGGAATACCGAGCTCCCTTGTCAAGCGGCCCGAGGAGCCACCGTCGTCGGCCACCGTGACCACGGCAGCCACCTCGTCGGCGTAGAGGCGCGCCGCCCTCAGGGTGGCGGCGAGCCCGTGACCGCCCCCCACCCCAGTTACCCTCATCACGTCTGCGGACGCTCGACGTCGCGATGCACGACTTTGGCCCGAAATCCAAGGTCGCGAACGGTCGCAGCTATCGCCTCGGACAACACGACGGAGCGATGGCGCCCGCCTGTGCAGCCGATCGCCACGGTCAGATAGTGACGACCTTCCTCCTGGTATCCGTTCAGCAACACCATGAGCAGATCGCAGAGACGGTCCATGAACACGGCAGTGACCGTCTGGCCGAGGACATAGTCCTTGACTCCCTGCTCTAGCCCGGTCAACGGGCGAAGGTCCGGCACCCAGTGTGGGTTGGGAAGGAAACGAACATCGAAAACCAGGTCGGCATCGAGCGGCAGCCCGTACTTGTAGCCGAACGAAATCACCGTCGTGCTGAGTCCGTCGGTCACACGCACATCCGAGAAGTAGGAACCCAGCCGCGTCCTCAACGCGCGCACGGACATATCGGAGGTATCCACGACGATGTCCGCGCCCTCTCGGAACGGCCGCATGAGATCGCGCTCCCTCTGGATACCGACTGCCACGCGATCGTCAGGCGCCAGGGGATGCCTGCGACGTGAGGCGTCGAAACGCCTGACTAGAGCATCGTCGGAGGCCTCCAGGAACACGAGCCGGTAGTTGCACACATCCCGTCTCAGCTTCTCGAGCTCCTTCATCGCTTCGGAGAAGAATGTGCCGCCCCGGGCGTCGATAACCAGTGCAATGAGATCGATGTCGTTGCCGGGTGCCAATGCAAGGGACACCATCGTTTTGATCAGGGCCGGCGGCAGGTTGTCGACCACAAACCATCCGAGGTCCTCGAGTGCCTTTGCGGCCTCGGACCGTCCCGCTCCCGACAGCCCACTTATGACCAGGACGTCGACGTGCTGCGCGCGCTGTCTCAGGCTCATGACGCCCGCTGCTGCACGGCGGTTGGATCTGAGAACTGCGCGAATACAGCTTCGGCCACCGACCGCGGCAGCCCCGGCACCTCGTAGAGCTCCTCCAGGGTTGCCGCCCGGACTCGCTTGACCGAGCCGAAGTGATTCAAGAGCTTCTTGCGGCGGGCGTCACCCAACCCCGGCACCGCGTCCAGCGCGGAGCGCGTCATGCTCTTGCTGCGGCGAAGGCGATGGTAGGTGAGCGCAAACCTGTGGGCCTCATCTCGAACGCTTTGCAAGAGATAAAGCGCTTCGGAGCTGCGAGGGATGATGATGGGTTCTGTCCGATTCGGAAGAAATACTTCCTCCATCCGCTTGGCGAGCGAGCACACCGCTATGTCGTTGATTCCCAGCTCCTGCATGACTTCGACCACACGGCCCAGTTGTCCCTTGCCTCCGTCGATTACCACGAGGTTGGGTGCGTACGCAAACCTCCGGTTCGTTTCCGCTTCCGGGCCTTCGCGCCGGAAGCGCAGAAACCGCCGCCTTACGACCTCCCCCATCATTCCGAAGTCATCGGGTCCGCTCGTGTATTTGATCTGAAAGCGTCGGTAGTCCGATCTCTTGGGCACACCGTCTTCGAATACGACCATGGAACCGACCGCCTCCGATGGGCCCGTGTTGCTGATGTCGAAGCACTCGATGCGAAGCGGAGCCTGTCTCAGCCCCAACACCTCCTGTAGCTCGGTGAGCTGACGGGAGCGGGAGGCAAAATCGCTCGAACGCTTGAGCCGGTGGCGGGCAAACGCTTCCTTGGCGTTATCGGTAACCGTCTGCAGCAACGAACGCTTCGCTCCCCTTTGTGGCACCGACAAACTCACAGGCCCTCCCCGGAGTTTCGACAGCCACGCCTCGACCAGCGCTCGGTTGGCCGGCTGCACCGGCACCAGCACGCGTCGCGGAACATCCGAGTCGGCATAGAGACGCTCCAGGAATCCCTCGACCAACTCCGGAGTTGCAAGGTCCTCGACTTTGTCTACGATGTACCCCTTGCGTCCGGTGACCCGGCCGCGACGCACGAAGAACACTTGGACGGCGGCCTCGAGGTCGTCTTCGTGCCAGCCGACGACGTCCATGTCGTCACGCTCCGAAGACACCATCTGCTGCTTCTCGATGGCGCGACGGACGTTGTCGAGTTGGTCTCTGAGCTTGGCCGCAAGCTCATATTCCTCCCTGTACGACGCTTCTCTCATCGCGCTCTCGAGGCGGTCGATCACCGGGCGCGTGTGGCCGTCGAGGTAGTCGCACAGCTCCGCAACGATAGCGCGATGCCCGTCCGGCGACACCGCCCCCACGCACGGACCCGAGCACCGCTCGATGTCGTACAGAAGACAGGGGCGGTTGCGTCTCCGGCAGCGGTCGAACACACCCTGAGAGCAGGTCCGTACCGGAAACGTCGTTAACAGGAGGTCGAGCGTGTCGCGAATCGCGTAGGCATGGGCGAAGGGCCCGTAGTACTTCACTCCCCTGCGTTTGGATCCGCGCATCACTCGCGCTCGAGGAATCTCCTCATCGAGGGTCACCGCGAGGTAGGGATAGCTCTTGTCGTCCCGGTAGCGCACGTTGTAGCGGGGGCGGTGCTCCTTTATGAGGTTGAGCTCGAGGTGAAGCGCCTCGACCTCGTTGTCGGTCACGATCCAGTCGACATCGGAGGCGGCTTCGATCATGGCCCTCGTGCGCGGGTGGAGCTCGGGTCCGAAGTAATTGGACAGGCGCGAGCGCAGCGTCTTCGCCTTGCCCACGTAGATGACCCGGCCCTGAATATCCTTGAACAGGTAAACGCCGGCAGCAGTTGGGATCGAGCCGGTTTCCGGCCTCGCGAGCGAGTCTTGTGTCATGAGATTAGCAATCGAATCACATCGCCGGGGCTGTGTGGCGTGGCTGAGCGTCCACCACTATGCACGATCCCTGCAGCGCGAGGAGGCTGCAAGCAGATCGACTTCATCGTTCGGCCGCTCTCGGTGCCGGCCCGTGCCTCGCCCTGGTCAGCCGCTCGGACTGCTCTCGGCGCCAGCGCTCGATCGCGCCGTGGTCGCCGGACAACAGCACTGCGGGTACCCGAAGCCCCCGATACTCGGCGGGACGGGTGTACTGCGGGTACTCCAGAGTCCCGGCCGCATGCGACTCGAAGCTCAGCGACTTCTCGTTGCCCAGAACTCCCGGCAACAGGCGGGCCACGGCCTCGATGACCACCAGCGCGCCGAGCTCACCGCCGGCCAGGACAAAGTCGCCGATGGACAGCTCCTCGTCGGCCACCGCAGCGACGCGCTCGTCCACGCCCTCGTAGCGCCCGCACAGAAGGACCAACTGAGCATGCCCGGCAAGGCGTGCCACGCCCCCGTGGTCGAGCTTTCGTCCCTTGGCGGACAGCAGCACGACATGCCCACCCGGCTCGCGCACGGAGTCGACCGCCTCGAAGAAGGGCGCCGGGCTCATCACCATGCCGGCCCCGCCCCCATAGGGCTCGTCGTCGACCGAGCGATGTCGGTCGGTCGACCACGCCCTGAGGTCGTGGGCACGCACGTTCAGCCGTCCCGCTGCAATCGCGCGGCCCAGCACCCCCCAGGAGACGAAGCCCTCGACGAGCCCGGGAAAGATCGTGATGACGTCGATGTTCATAAACCATTCACTACTCGAGTAAACCGGGCGGGGCATCGAGGACCGCGCGACCGGACTCCCTGTCGATCTCACTCACGATGGCCTCAACCAAGGGGACAAGCCTCTCGCCGACGGGCGTTTCGATTACCAGCAAGTCTTGGGCCACCCTGGACATGACTCCCGTGATCCGCCCCAGCTCGTGTCCCTCCGGGTCCTCTACCCTCATGCCGACCAGCTCGTGCTCCCACCACTCGCCCTCATCGAGCGTGCGAACATCGCCCGGCTGCACGTAGAGGGGGCCGTGCTTGGTCTCGGCGGCGGTGCGGTCGTCGACCCCTTCGAACTTGATCAGGAGCCGTGCGTGGTGGCCGCGAGTGCGCTCCACCTTGAGGAGCTCGCCCCCTGCATCAACGAGCACGGCGCCCGGCTGGAAGCGACGGGGGTCGTCCGAGATCGGAATGACATAGAGCTCGCCCGAAAGCCCATGCGGCTTGCCCGCCCGTCCCGCCAAGAGCAGCGCGGGCGGGGCCGGCAGTTCGCCGTCCTTAATCGACCACCTCGACCGTGATGCTCTCCCCGTCGCGCTGCCCCGACGCCTTGGCCAGAGTTCGCAGGCTGCGGATGATGCGGCCCCGCTTGCCGATGATCTTGCCGACGTCGTCGGGATGAACGGTGACCTCGACCACGAGCGTGCCCCGCTCGTTCTCGATCTCCTCGATCTGGACCGCATCGGGATGCTCCACCAACCATGGAGCGACATACTCGATCAGCGCACGTGTCACTCCTCCGAGGAGCCTTCCTCGCCGCCCTCGGCGACTGAGGCCGCCGGCGTTGCCCGGGGAGCCGCAGGTGAAACCTCGGCCTCGGGAGTGCTCCCGGCGGTGGAGGCGGCTGTGACTCGGGGACGGCCGGAGAACTCTCCCCACGCCCCCGAAATGTCGAGCAGCTTGCGGACCGGCTGGGACGGCTGTGCCCCCTGCCGTAGCCAGTAGACGGCCCTGTCGTTGTCGATCACGATTACAGAGGGATCCGCACGGGGCTGGTAGTGCCCGATGGACTCGATAATGCGTCCGTCGCGCGGGCTGGTGGCGTTGGCCACGACGACCCGATAAGAGGCCCTCTTCTTCTTGCCGGTTCGCATCAGCCTGATCTTGACCATGGTTCTCCTCGATCGGGGGCGGCGCCTTCGCGCCACGAAAACAGCTTGCTATGGGGTTGGCCAGAGTTTAGCAGCACTCCCGACCCGGCCCCCGCTCTCAACCGAGACCCGACCTCACCTAGCCTGAGCTGCATAAGGAGTCGGATTTGGTACCTCAGTGGCACCAGAACGACATTTTGGGTTGCCGGGCGTCCCGTACGGTCTCAAAGACCCAGGTTGGGCGGCACCTTGAGGCCGCCGGGGAGCCGCATGCCGCCCCCAGCCTTGCCCGAAGACATCATCTTGACCATCTTGCGTACGTCGTCGAATTGCTTGACGAGCTTGTTGACCTCCTGAACACTCGTTCCCGACCCGCGCGCGATTCGTGAGCGCCGGCTCCCCTTGATGAGATGGGGGTTATTGCGCTCCTGCATCGTCATCGAGCGAATTATCGCCTCTATGCGAGGGAGCTGCTCGTCTATCTGCATGTCTCCGACCGGAAGCTTCGACATGCCCGGCAACATCCCCAGGACCTGTGACATGGGGCCCATCTTCTTTAGCGCCTGCATCTGGCTCAGGAAGTCCTCGAAGGTGAAGTCGGCCTTGCGAAGCTTCTCCTCCATCTTCTTGGCTTCGGCCTCATCGAACGCAGACTCGGCCTTCTCGATCAGAGTCAGAACGTCCCCCATCCCGAGGATGCGAGACGCCATGCGGTCGGGGTAGAAGGCCTCCAGATCGGCCAGCTTCTCCCCCACTCCCGCGAACTTGATCGGACGTCCGGTGACGTAGGTCATGGACAGCGCCGCCCCACCGCGTGCGTCGCCGTCGAGCTTGGTGAGGATGACACCGGTAACTTCGACCTCGCTGCTGAAGGCCTCGGCCACGTTGACCGCTTCCTGGCCCGTCATCGCGTCGCACACCAGCAGCGTCTCGGTGGGATCGAGGGCGTCGTGTATCTGGGCGAGCTGCGCCATCAACTCGCGATCCACATTCAGGCGCCCGGCGGTGTCCACGATCAAATCGGTGTAGCCCTCGCCGCGAGAAAGAGCGAGGGCGCGCCCCGCGACCGCCACCGGGTCGGCTGCGTCGGGCTCGGCGTGTGTGGGGACTCCGGCCTGCTCCCCCAGAATCTGAAGCTGGCGTATGGCTGCGGGTCTCTGGAGATCACAGGCGGCGAGCAGCGGGCGCCTCCCCTGGGACTTCAGAAGGCGGGCGAGCTTCGCGGCTGCGGTCGTCTTTCCCGAGCCCTGAAGGCCCGCGATCAGAATGATCCGCGGCGGGCGGTCGGCGTGCGCCAGCCCGCTGGCCTTCTTGCCGAGCATATCGATCAAGGCCGCATGAACGAGCTTGATCACCTGCTGCGCCGGAGTGAGGCTCTTGTGGATCTCGGCCCCCGCAGCTCGCTCCCGCACGTCCTTTACGAACGCCTTCACTACCCGCAGTGAGACGTCTGCGTCGAGCAACGCCAATCGAATCTCGCGCAGAACCTCGTCCACCTGCTTTTCGTTGAGGCGGCCGCGCCCTCTCAGCCGGGTGAAGATCTCGTCGAGTCGGCCCGACAGGGTGTCGAACATCTACGCGTCGAACATCAAGAGAGGAGGGCGTCGACGAAGGTCTTGGGGTCGAAGGGCTCGAGGTCGTCGATGCCCTCCCCCACTCCGATGAGCTTTATCGGCAGTCCCAGCTCGGACTCTATGGCGAGCGCTATCCCGCCCTTGGCGCTGCCGTCGAGCTTGGTCAACACGACCCCGGTGACGCCCGCCGCCTGGGTGAACTTTCGCGCTTGAGCGAGGCCGTTCTGGCCCGCGGTCGCATCGAGGACCAGAAGAGCCTCCGTGACCGAGCCCTCCTTCTC
Source organism: Actinomycetota bacterium (assembly GCA_013695465.1). Lineage (GTDB taxonomy): Bacteria > Actinomycetota > CADDZG01 > CADDZG01 > WHSQ01 > JACDAL01. The sequence continues at coordinate 9,051 of JACDAL010000164.1, forward strand.
GACCACGCGCCGGATCTTCGAGAGCTCGTCCATCAACGGGGTCTTGGTGTGGAGCCGCCCAGCGGTGTCGATGAGGAGCACATCCAGGCCGCGGGCGCGAGCGAAGCGGAAGGCGTCGAACGCCACCGCTCCGGGGTCTGCCCCCGGCTGGTGCCTGACGAGCTGGGCGGAAGAGCGCCGGGCCCACACCTGAAGCTGCTCGTCGGCGGCAGCACGGAAGGTGTCGGCTGCCGCCAGCGCAACGCCCTTGCCACGGTGCGAGAGGTCCGAGGCCAGCTTGCCGATGGTCGTCGTCTTACCGGTGCCGTTGACGCCCACGACGAGCCACACGGTGGGCGGCTCCGGAGCGAACGCAAGCGCCCGGTCACGTCCAAGTTCAACCGAGTCGAACAGGGCGATCAGCTCCTCGGCCAACAGGCCCTTCAGCTCGGCGGCGTCGCTTACGCCACGCTCCTTGGCAGCCACCTGCAGGCGGGCCACGATCTTGGTAGAGGTCTCGACGCCGACATCGGCCTGGATGAGTGCCGCCTCGAGGTCCTCCCAGGTGTCCTCGTCGACCCCGCCGCCGAAGGCCTCCGAGAGCCGCGCCGCAAAGAAGCGTCTGCTCTTGACCAGGCGATCACGCAGGGTGGGCCGCGGCGGAGCCGCAGCTTCCGCCGTCTCCGGGAGCGGCCCTGCCTCCTGCTCCCTTGCTTCTCCCTCCTCCTCCTCCCCTTTATCTCCCTCCTGCTCCCTTGCTTCTCCCTCCTCTTCCTCCCCTTTATCTCTCTCTGCCCGAGTAGGTGTTTCGACCGCGGTGCGCCCGGCCCGCTCCATCGCCTCCAAGTCCTTCATGCGTGTGGCGCCGCGACGTCCGGAGGGGCGACGACGACGCGCCGCGACCACGCCGATCACCAGCAAGACCAGCGCGAGACCAACCAATATCTGAGGGAGGAGCCCTTCGAGCATCCTCACAGGCTAAACCGGCCCGGTCATTCAGTAAGGACCGGGGACTCCCGCGACTCCCGCGACTCCCGCATCCTCCGGGCAATCACCTCGGAGACGCCGTCTGCTCGCATCGTGACCCCGTAGAGCACATCGGCGGCTTCCATTGTCCTCTTCTGATGGGTGACGATCAGGACCTGCGCTCGCTCCTCGAGCTCGTGCACGAGCGAGATAAAGCGCTGAAGGTTGACGTCATCGAGCGCCGCCTCGACCTCGTCGAGCAGGTAGAAGGGCGAGGGCCGGGCCCTGAAGATCGCAAACAGAAATGCAAGAGCCACGAGAGAGCGCTCGCCTCCCGAGAGGAGCGACAGCTTCTTGACTCGTTTGCCTGGGGGCCGTGCCTCGATCTCGATCCCCCCGCCCAGAAGGTCCTGCGGGTCGCTCAACTCCAGGCGACCCCTGCCTCCGGGGAAGAGGCGCTCGAAGACCACTTCGAACTCGCGCGCGACATCCTCGAAGGCCTCGGAGAAAACCTGAACGATCGTCTCGTCGACCTCGGCCACGATTTTCAGCAGGTCCTTCTTGGAGGACTCGAGGTCCTCCATCTGCGCCACCAGAAAGCGCTCCCGTTCCTCGGCCTGACTGCACTCCTCGGCCGCCTGTGGGTTGACCGGGCCGAGGCGCCTTATCTGGGAATCCAATTGTTGGGCGCGATTTCGGGCGGCGTCCTCGTCCTCGCCGAGTACGTCCAAGGCGCCCAGTTCGGTGGCGGTCATCCCCCACTCCTCGAGTGCCCTCTGTGCCAGCGCCTCGGCTCGAGCGCGGGCCTCCGCCCGCTTCACATCCAGATCGGTGCGGCGACGCTCGGAAGCGCCGAGGCCCCGATCGAGCTCGAGCTCGCGAGCACGCAGCTCGGCCATCCGTCGTTCCGAGTCCCTGGCCTGCTCGCGCGCCTCCTGGGCCCTGCCTTGGGCTTGCTCTGACCACAACGCCGCCCTTGCGGCCACCTCCGCGACCGTCTCGGCAAGCGCCAGCACCCGTCCGCGCTCGCGCTCGAGCCGGTCGCGCACTTCGGCCAGTCCGCTCAAGGAGCTTTTGGCATCGGCGATGCCCGCCTCTGCCTCCTCCACTCCATGGCGGGCACTCAGCGCTCGTTCCTCGGCGCCGCGCGCCTCTATCTCGGCCTCATTGGCCTCGATCGTGACGGCTCGGCTCTGTTCTGCCGCGTCCTCGGCTCCGCGCAAGCGCCGCTCGAGGTCTTCGGCCGCCTGTCTCTGCGCCGAACGATGGACCGGCAGAGCGGTCCTCTCGTCGAGGGCCGCTCGTTGTGCCGAAGCCAGCGCTTCGGACACCCGGGCGAGCTCCTCGTCCAGCGTCGCAAGCTCGGTCTCGCGCTTGTCTTGGCGGCGCCGGGCCGCCGCCAGCCGGTCGGCGGCGGCGGCCAGGAGGGCATCGTGTCGCTTGAGCTCCTCATCGAGGGCGGCCACCTCCTCCCAGCGCTGCTCGGAGCGAGCACGGGCCTCGTTGAGGATCGTGCCGGCCTCCTCCGTACCGGCCGCCGCCAGACGCGCCCCTGAGCGCGCCTCCTCCAGCAGTGACTGCAGTCGCCCCACCAATAGAGGGTGGTCGGCGAACAGCGCCTCGACCTGTTCGAAGGCCTCGACGCGGGCGAAGGCGGCGGCTCGTTCGGAGCCCGACGCGCCCAGCGCGTCGCGCAGGCGCTCCTCCTCGAGCCGTTGTTCTTCTAGCAGAGCCTCCGCCCTCGCCGCCGCCTCGGTGGCCTCGTCCAGCCGCTGTTCCGAGGAGACCACCTCGTCCTGGGCACGACGGATGGCGGCCTCGTCCTCCTCCAGGGCGGCGTGTGCGCTGTTACGACGCTGCTGCACGGCCGCCGTCCGGGCCTCGTAGGAAGAGATCGTGGCTCGTCCCGCCGCCTCGGAGCCCTCGGCCCGCACCACGGCCTGGGCGGCCGTTGTCTCGCGCGCCCGCCCTTCGGCGACCGCCCTCTGCGTCTCCAGCAAGGCGGCCGCGGCGGCGGCGGCGCGCTCGTGCCGCTCCCGGGCGCGCTCGCGAGCGCCGTCCGCCTCGACAGCTCGCTCGACGGCACGCCCGGTCCAGCGCTCGAGCTCCGCCTCGAGCAACGTGATGCGCTCCCGGTAGCCCTCCTCGGTCTCGGCACGCAAACGCAGCTCGATACGGGCGGCTCGCTCGGAGGCGAGCTGCCTCAAGCTATCCAGGCGGTCGGTTACCCGGCTCACGCCGTGGGCACAGCGCAGCGCCTCCTCGGCGCCATCGGCGGCCGACTCTCGTTCGGCGCCTGCACTCTGGAGACGTGTACGGACGCCGTCGAGCTCGTCGCGGGCGAGCTCCGTCCGCCGGGTCTGCAGGCGGAGATTGTGTTCCGCTTCCTCGAGTTCGAGCGCGCGGAGGTCCGTGGCGCAGAGGCGCTGCTTGAGCTCGCGATGTTCGGCCGCGAGCTCTGAATGACGGGCCGCCGCCGACGCCTGGCGCCGCAACGGCCGCAGCGCCCGTCTCAGCTCCGAGAGGACGTCGGCGAGTCGCATGAGGTTGTCGTCGACCCGCTCGATCTTTCGTAGCGAGCGCTCCTTGCGCTTGCGGTACTTGCCGATCTGGGCTGCCTCCTCGATGAAGGCGCGCCGCTCCAGGGGCTGGGCGTGCAGAACCTGGTCGAGCTGGCCTTGTCCCACCAAGCTGTGGAGGCTGCGACCCACCCCCGCGTCGGACAGCAGCTCCTGGACGTCGAGGAGGCGGCAGGGAGCAGCGTTGATCCGGTATTCGGAGTTTCCCGTGCGATCGGCGAAGCGGCTGATGGTCACCTCGGACAGGTCCAGCGGCAGGGTGTGCGAGCCGTTGTCGAGGGTGAGCTCGACCTCGGCAACACCCAGGCCCACCCGCTCGGCCGATCCCGCAAAGATGACGTCCTCCATCGACGCCCCCCGCAGGCTGGAGGGGGCCTGGGAGCCGAGCACCCAGGAGAGGCCATCGGCGATGTTGGACTTGCCCGATCCATTGGGCCCAACGATGACGTTGATGCCGCGCTCCAGTTCGAGCACGGTGGGGTGGGCGAACGACTTGAACCCAGACAGCCGCAGGAACCTCACGAACATGGCGTCAACCTAACAGCGGCCTTCGAGGAGGCCCGGCTTTTGGGGGGCGTGGGCCGAGCTTGGTCTCCCACACCACCTGTGAGGTGGTTTCCGGGCCGGGACGAGCCGCATGTGGGGGACGTCACTCGTCATGCTGCCGACGCTGGGCGTGGCGCCTTCCGCGATGGACCAGGAGCTCCTCGAGACCACGACAGACGCCGAAGCTGCCTGCTGGTTGCCTCGTTGAACAGGCATTGTAGGGCCGATTCGAGGGCCGATCGAGCTGCCTTCCGCTGAGCTCCCCGGCTACGACTTCTCCTCTGCGCGGTCCTCCGTCGCCCTCTGAGGGGATGGGATCGAATCTCCCGATGCTGAACTCACGGGAGCAGGAGACGCTCGAGGCAGTCACCCAGCCATCGCTCGAATTGATCAGGGGTCCAGCCGCGGTTGCGAATCAGGAACCCGTGCGTCGCTGGATTCGAGAGCGCGGAATACGTATCTGCAGCCTGTTCGAACGTGAGTCCGTCTCGAAGAGGGCCATTCTGGACCAACATGTCGATGTAGACACGTTGACCCTCCGTTCGCCGCCTCGTGTCGCGACGCTGAAGATCGGCCGCGTTTGGGTCTGAGGCAGCCGCGGTCTGGAGGATTCGGTGGGCCGTATGGGTGCGCTCAAGGATGCCGCTTGAGAAGTGGGCGAGAAGTCGCACCTGCACGCGCTGGTCAGGACAGTCCCGGATCTCGCCGATCTCGGGCTGGTCGAAGAGGTCGCGGCCGTCATCACTACCGACAATGGCCGGTTCGAGAATCGCCTCGACGAGCCGCGCTTTGTTCCCGAACCGGCTGTATACGGTCTCGACGGCCACATCGGCTGCGGCCGCGATCGAATCGATCGTCGTCGACGCGTAACCCCGCTCAAGAAAGAGGTCCGCCGCCGCTTGAACGATCCGACGGCGTGTCTCTTCGGCTCGCTCCGCCCGGCGCGTCCGCGGTCGCCCCTGCCTCTTGACTTGACGTGTCACGATGAATACAGTATCAGTGTATCGATGCAGACGGACTGCATCTACCGAGACGGAGGTTGCCGCCTTGACCGACTTTCCGCTGGTGCCCACCCGGACGGCGCTGATCAACGTCGACATGCAGCGGTGCTTCGTCGAGGGCAGCCCCTTGGCGTCACCCGATGGTCTCGCGCTGGTCGACCGCATCAACCAACTCGCCGCCGTTTGCCGTGACGCGGGGATCGTCATCGTGCACACTCGAGGATGGATGAGCCCTGACGGGTCCAACCTCGGCGTTATGGGAGAGCTCGTTCCGCCGTTCATCGTCGACCTGTACACGGAGGGTGCCGCAAGCGCGGAGCTGCACGATGCGCTTGAAGTCGCGGCGGCCGACGTTGTCTTGAACAAGCCCCGGTACGGAGCCTTTCACGGCACGGATCTTGAGACGATCCTGAAGTCGCGGGGGATCGACACGGCCATCATCAGCGGGATCGCCACCAACATCTGCTGTGACACAACTGCGCGCGAGGCCGCACAGAGAGATTTCCGCGTCTTCTTTCTGAGCGACGGCACCGCAACAAAAGAGATGAACGGAGTGCCCGCCGATGAACTCCAGCGCGACACTTGCGCAAGCCTCGGCATGGTCTTCGCGCAGATCGCCACGATCGACGAAATCATCGAAAAGATCAGGGACCTCTCTGGTGGCACCGGCAACACCCACTCGCAAAACGAAGCCGCCAGCGTTTAGAGGTCAGCTTCGGTCCATTTCCCGCTAGGTTTCGGCAGCAATTCCAAGGTCGTCGGCTGTGAACACATCTTCTCCCGCCTCTACAGGGAGCCAGGCCGGGACGGTCCGGGGACAGGTCCCTGGCGTATCCCAGTAGACGACCTAACTGGGCGCGGGGTCAGGCTCCACCGTCCGGCGGACAGCCCGGAGCCCGCCGCGAACAGGGTCATGACTCACCCCCTGCCACCCCGCCCGGACGGGTCGCCGCGCTCTAACGGGAGGTCTCCGAGCTTCGCCGTCGCGCCGATGGCACGGCTTACAGGTTGTCGAAGTCCTCGCGCTCGCGCTGTAGCGCCACCTCGTAGGCGTCGGGGTCCCAGTAGGCGTCGAGCGCGGTGGTGAACAGGTCTCGCAGGGTGTCAGGTGGAAGGGCGTCGAGTTCCACTTGGATCAGTTCCCCGTGGCGTTCGACGAACCCCCGAGCCCGAGCGTCGGTCGCCTTGCCCATCGCCGGGGGAAGGTCGTAGGCGAGCACCTGCGACTCCAGGAGCGCGACCCGCAGGGTGAGGTGGAGCACCCCGTGCGATCGAGGAAGTCCCGCTCGATGTCCTCACCCGAGGGATCGAAGTCCCCGGCGTACAACAGGACGGCGGGGCGCTTCTGGGCGAGAACGTCGGCTACTTGATCGTGAAGGTCTGC
>JACDAL010000143.1 GCA_013695465.1 Actinomycetota bacterium
GTTGGTCTTGTGCATGGCCGAGGCGAGCACCTCCAGATGCCACGGATACCCGAAGTGGGCCATGACCACGGTGAGGCCCGGATGGCGGGCCGCGACCGTGTCCATCAGCATCGGTCGCCCGAAGTCGTAGGCGATTCCCGAGCCCCCCGGCACTCCCGCCCCCAGGCCCGTCTGGCCGACATGCACGATGATCGGCAGTGAGTGCGCCTCACAGACGTCCCACAAGGGCTCGAATCGGGGCTCGTCGGGATAGAAGGCCTGCACCTGAGGATGGATCTTCAGACCCTTCAGTCCCAGTTCGGTAATCGCTCGCTCGAGCTCCTCGGTGGCATCGGGCTTGTGCGGATCGACCGAGGCGAAGCCCACGAACTGGTCCGGGTAGGCGCGGCAGATCTCCGCCACCCGGTCGTTGGTGAGGGGCGGCTGACCGGTGGCGGTTTCGGCGTCCCACGCCAACAGCACGCCGAGAAGATCCCAGTCCCGATACTCCGCGGCCATTTCCTCAACAGTGCGAACTCTTACCTCGGTGCGAAAGTAGCGGGCGGTCGCTTCGAGCATCGGCCCGATGGAACCTTCGAGCCACTCGGCGGTGGAGCAATGGACGTGGAAATCGATCGCGCGCGGCATTAGGAGCCTCCTATAAGAAGAAGAACGAAACGGCCATGATCAGGTAGGCGGCCACTAGCTGTGCCCCCTCGATCCAGTTGGAGCGAGCGTCGAGCGTGATGAAGCCCAGGATCAGCGCCGAGAATGCCACCGCCGCTATCTCGATGCCCGAGAAGATCAGGTCCATGGGCTGGCCCACCAGCAGCGACACGAACACCAGCATGGGGGCTACGAAGAGGGCGATCTGAGTCGACGAGCCCACCGCGATCTCGACCGAGACATCCATCTTGTCCTTGGCCGCCAGGAAGATCGCCGAGGAGTGTTCGGCGGCATTGCCGACGATGGGCACCACGATGAGTCCCACGAACAGCTTGGAGAGCCCCAGCTCCTCGGTGGTGACCTCGAGTGCGCCTACGAGGAACTCGCTCATGAGACCCACCAGCACGGTGGACCCTGCCAGCACACCCAGGGCGCGGCCCAACGACCACTTGGGCTTCTCTGAGTGCTCGGTGCTGCGAAACAACGCCTTGTGTGTCTTGAAGGAGAACAGAAGGCTCAAGATGTAGACGGCGATGAGGATGATCGCGACTCCGACCGATACGGCCTCGGTCCGAAAACCCGAAGCCTCCGGGGTGAACGAGAACAGGGCGGGCATCATCAGACCCACCACCGCGATTACCAGGGAGGCCGAGTGCAGGCCCGCAGAGGCCCGGTTGAAGGTTTGCTCCTCGCGGGTCCAGCCGCCCACCAGGAACGCCAGCCCCAAGACCACCAGGACGTTGCCAATGATCGAGCCGGTGATGGAGGCCTTTACGACCTCGAGCTCACCCTCGAGGATCAGAAAGAAGGCGATGATCATCTCGGTGACGTTGCCGAAAGTGGCATTCAGCAGCCCTCCGATCTGAGGGCCGGAGCGCGCCGCCATATCTTCTGTCGCGTGGCCGATCTGACCCGCCAGCGGCAGAATGGCGAGGGCCGAGACCGCGAAGATGATCACTGGGTCCGCATGCGTGAGCTCGAGCACGATGGCCACCGGCACAAATACGAGCAGCCACGCGAGCCTCGGCTTCAGCATGCCCTGCAATCTATAGGTGAAGGAACGCGCGATCTCGGATCGAGGAGGCGGAAATCAGGCTTTTAGCCGGCCTCTGACCCACTCCACGAGCCCGCCCGAGTCGATCATCTCGGCCATGAACTCCGGGAGGGGAGCGATCTCATAACGCTCATCCGAGACTTCGATGGCTCCCTCGTCGGTATCGATGTGGATCCTCTCGCCGGCGACGGCGGCTGCAGCCGCCTGCGGCGAGGTCACTACCGGAAGCCCCAGGTTGATGCAGTTGCGGTGGAAGATGCGGGCGAAGCTGTGGCCCAAGACGCAGCCGACGCCCCACGCCTTCATCGCCAGCGGGACATGTTCGCGCGACGACCCCGACCCGAAGTTGTCCCCCACCACCAGCACGCAGGAAGGCTCCAAGCGGTCTCGGATCCCAGGATCGAGGCCCTCGAACAGGTAAGGCTTCATGGCATCGGGGTCGTCGATGTTGAGAAACGAGCCCGGGTAGAGGACGTCCGTGTCGATGTTGTCGCCCTCGATCACGACTGCGGTTCCATCGATGATCAATCAGCGCACCTCGTCAACTAGTGCACCTCGTGGGGCTCGACGATCTCGCCGGCAACCGCAGCGGCCGCGGCCACATATGCGTTTGCCAGGAACACCCCGGCCTCGCCCGAACCCATGCGGCCCTTGAAGTTGCGGTTGGTGGTCGTGAGCGCGTTCTCGCCGGGCCCCATGACTCCGTTATGGCCACCGAAGCAGGCCCCGCAGGTGGGGGTCGAGACGATGGCGCCGGCCTCGACGAAGATGTCGAGCAGCCCCTCGGCCATGGCTCGGCGGTAGATGTCTTGGGTGGCCGGCACGATGATCGCGCGCGTATCGGCGTGGACCTTGTGGCCCCGAAGCATCTCTGCGGTCTGGCGCAAGTCGGTCATTGTCCCGTTGGAGCAGTTGCCTATGTAGACCTGGTCGATCTTGGTCCCGGTGGCATCGGAGACCGGCACCACGTTGCCGGGCGAGTGCGGCTTGGAGACCAGGGGCGCGAGCGCACTGAGATCGATATCGAGCACGCCCGAGAAGTGTGCGTCGGGATCGGATGCTTCTGCCGTCCACGGTCTGCGAGCGCGGCCCTCGAGGTACTTCCCGGTGACCTCGTCGGCGGCGAACAGCCCGGTCTCGGATCCCGCCTCGACCGCCATGTTGGCCACCGCCAGCCGCTCGTCCATGGACAGCCCTGCGGCCCCCTCCCCGGTGAACTCGAGCACCTGGTTTGTGCCACCGGCGACTCCGATCCGCCCGATCACCGCCAGGATGACGTCCTTGCCCGTGACGTACTTACTGCGGTCCCCGGTGAGCCGAACCAGGATGGTCTCGGGCACCGCTTGCCAGAACTCACCCAGCGCCAGGCAGGCGGCGATGTCGGTCGAGCCCAGCCCCGTTCCGAAAGCGCCCAGGGCGCCGTGGGTGCAGGTGTGGGAGTCGCCGCCGGCGAGCACGATGCCCGGTGTGACCCAGCCCTCTTCGGCCAACAGCGTGTGCTCGATGCCGCCGCGGCCCTGCCCGTAGTAGGTCACCCCCTGCTCGTCAGACCAGTCCTTGAGGCTCTTCAGCAGCCCGGCCGAACGGGCGTCCTTTGCCGGCATGAAGTGGTCGGCGACCATTACGACCTTGGAGGGATCGAAGACCCGTTCGGCCCCCATTTTCTTCATCGCCCTGAACGCGACGGGACCCGAGACGTCGTTAGCCATGACCACGTCGCAGCGCACCAGAACGACTTCTCCGGGGGTGAGCTCGTCCCGGTCGGTGTGCGCGAGGAGGATCTTCTCGGTCAGGGTGAGGGCCATGCCCAAAGCCTACAATCGTTCCACTGCGCGGATCACATGGCTTGTCCGGTGGCGCTTCCTAGGTGACTGCGAACCGGCGCATTAGGGGAGTACGTCTTGTCGAAGGTCGGGCCTGCGGTGATCAACTTCTCTCGCCGGCAGCCTAAGTACAGCCGGCGCTATCCCGACCGGCGATTGGCACTCCTGATCACAGGGTTCTCATGTGGAAATTGCTGCAGGAGCCGAGCGTTCGGAGCCTCATGACACACACGATCACCATCCGCCCGTTGACGATGATCGGGGCTCCGACGAGCGCCGGTGCGTACGGCCCAGGCCAAGAGCGAGCGCCCGAAGTCTTTCGGACGACAACGTCACTGAACCAGAACAGACGATCATCGACCATCTCGGCCTTCGAACCGAGCCTCTTCAGCAGGTGCGTGACGACTTTGATGGAGTCGTGGCACGCACGCTTGCATGGGCTGATGACTTCGACAGGCTGCTCGTTCACGTTGACGTCGATGTTCTCGACTTCGAGCGATTTCCGATCGCTGAGAACACCGATCTCCGAGGCGGTCTCGAAGTTGCGGAGTTGGCTGCGCTGATGAGCGGCCTCACCTCAGCACCCAACTGGCGAGCGCTGACATTGACCGAGGTGAACCCAGCCCACGCACCCAACGAGCGAAACGCAATTTCGACACTTGTAATCATGGTGGTCGATGCACTTGGGACTCGTTTCCCGTCACGACCACAGGATTCGTGAATCGCCGACCGGGTGAGAACCTTGACCGCCGCGGGGATGAGCTCTCGATAACGACCGCCGGGGAGCGTATCTTGCCAACCGCGTGCAGCTCGACTCTTACCGGCCGACATCGAGATCGACGGTATCCGACTAGAGTGGGATCTCGTCGAGCTCAACCCGCAGGCGCGCAGCCGCTTCCACCGGGTCGGCCGCCTCGGTAATCGCTCGTACGACCACAATGCGCCGGGCGCCGGCGTCCATGACCGAGCCGAGATTCGTTTCGTCGATACCGCCGATGGCAAACCAGGGCCGCTCCGAGCCGAGGGCCGCGGCATGACGGATCAGCCCGAGCCCCTCGGCCGGGCGGCCCCTCTTGGTGGGCGTGGCAAAGACGGGCCCCACCGCGAAATAGTCGATGCCATCAGTGGCTGCGGCCGCGTCGACCTCTTGCACGGCGTGGGTCGAAAGGCCGACGATCTG
>JACDAL010000145.1 GCA_013695465.1 Actinomycetota bacterium
AGCCGTCGTCCGAATCGAGGTCCTGAGAAGGTCAGCGGTAGGAGAAGGAGCCCTTCACTTGGCCTTTGCCCGAGGGCACCAGCTCGACCCAGATCGGGCCCTCGGCGAAGGTGAAGCTCTTGCCGGATCGGGTCTCGAAAGTGGGGGCGTCGCCCTCCTTCTTGACCTTCCAGACGCCCTTCGTGACGTGTCCGTCGCGAAACAGCAGCGCCTTGCCCTTGCCGGCGAGATCGATGTCGGGCGAGGGATTTCCTACGGGATCGACGATTTTCTTCGAGCTGTCGACGTCGACTTGCTGCACCAGCAGGTTCGGGACCGAGATCTGGCCACCGGATGCCGAGAGGAACTTCTCTCCCGCCTCGAATCGCCACCACGCTCCCTGTCCCCAGCGATACTCGATCGTGTTCGAGGAATTGAAGTTGATGGTCACTTTGCGCGCGTCGGACGCACCCTCATGGAGCTCTCCGAACTCGAAGACCCCATCACCGGGAGCATCGGCCTTCTTGGGAGCCTGCGAGCGAATCTTTTCGGTGTTGGCGTAGAGGCTGTGAATGTCGGTCGAGCCGGTGGGGACCCGAAAGAAGGCGTCGCCGGCGTTCAGCTCGGTGAGCGTCACCATCGAACGCTTGGTGAGCTCCTTCTCGACGAACGCATTAGATCCCGAGTAGGCGAGCACGCGGGTGAAGGGCAGGGCAATCTTGGCATCGTCAAAGCGGGCGCTGCGGACCGGACCGGCCTTTGCACTTTGGCCACAGTGGTAGAGGGCCATGAAGCGAGTGATACCGCCTTCGACTACTTCCTCGTAAACAACGTCGGCGTTCTCCAAACCGCTCTGGGGCCGCGCTTCGCGCGAGTTCTCGATCTTCAAGGCGACCGCGGGCCGATCGATCTTGCCTCCCTGTGCGCCGGTGCCGTCGATGCATACGGGGGGCGGCTCGGCCGCAGCCTTGGTGTTGCCTCCGCTCTCTCCTGCGGCCTGCGGCGGCGGTGAGACATCCCCGCTGCATGCGGCCATGGCCGCGGCGGTGAGGAGCAAACCCAACTTGAAGCGCCTACTTCGCATAATCAAAGGACCCTTTCACTTCCCCCTTATTGCTCGGCACGAGGTGGATCCAAATTGAGCCCTGCGCGAAAAGCATCTTGTCACCTTGCTTTGTCTCGAACGTCACCGGCGCCTCCACCGACTCCCGGCTCCAGCGCCCCACCACCACTCGGCCGTCTCGAAACAGCACCGCCCGGCCGCTGCCGGTTTGATCGGCGATCACCACCGAAGGGTTACCGGCGACGTCCACGATCTTCTTCGAGAGCGCGAGCTCGTGCTCCTCGATGAGAACGTTGTCTACCGCGAGCTGACCGCCGGACTCGGTCGCGAACGCGGCCCCGTTCTGCGAGCGCAGATAGCGGCCGCCCTTCAACTCGTAGTCGATGGTCGTCGCCGAGGAGAAGGTGATCTCGAGGGAGCCGGCCTTCTTGGCGCCGTTGGGCAGCTCGCCCGACTCATAACTCTCGCCGGGGGGCGGGTCCTCGAACTTCTTCTGCCCCACCTTGCGAATCTTGGGAGTTGACGCATAAAGAGTGTGCTCGCTGGTGAGCCCCGCTCGCGGGACTCGGCGCATCGCGTCGCCGGCGGCGGTCTCGGTCACCTGCACGATCTCGGCCTCGTCCAGAGCCTTGAGCACGGGCTCGTTGGCACCGGAGAACCCCAGGATCCTGGTAGTGGGGGTCATGATCGTGGGATCGATCTCTCTCGCACTGCGAACAGGACCGACCTTGTTGGAGTCGCTGCAGTGATAGATCGCCATGAAGCGGGTGACCCCGCCCTCGACCAGCTCTTCGTAGACGACCTCGGCCTTCTCGAGCCCCGACAGCGGGTAGGCGACGGCCGCGTTCTCGACCTTGATCGCGACCGCGGGGCGGTCGAGGAGCGCCTCGACACGGGGTTCCTCGCCGGAGAGGGGGCAGGTCGGAGGGGCGCCTATCACGGGGACGCCGGGAATGGCCGGCCCCCGCCCGGACAGCAGAAAGAAAGCGGCCGCCGCTAGGGCGATGATGCCTAAACCGGCGGCGGCCAGCTGCACTCGCGGCGTCAATCACACTCCTTATGTTGGGATCGACCCGAGCCCAAATGGAGGCCCTGGGTGATCACGACGGCGACCGACGGCACCTTGTGCACTTCTCAAAGGTCGCAAATCATCGCTTTTCGCGGCTTGGGGAAGCTACCACGCCAGTGCTCGAAAGGGCCGGTTTTCCGCCCGCAATGTTGTCGGCGTCGCCCGGCGAGCCCTTGAGCGGGCTAGAGGTCGCGCACCTGGGCGGCCCGGGTCTCCGGTGCCACGGGGTCCGCCGGAGCGAAGGCGAACGCCGCCGCGCGGCCGCGCTCGGGGCTCGTCCCGAGCAGAGCCGAGGCCAGAGCGGGCGGATAGCGGGTCACCGACAGCGCCCTGACGTCGTCTGCCGGGGTCAGGGCTCCGAGCGAGCCTCTGCGCCCGAGGGCGGCACTTATCAGCGGGAGAAGGCCCCCGTAGACGCGACGGCGGACGAGCAGGCTTGCGACCACGGCCTCGACCTCGGTGCGGGTGAAGCGCTCGAGCAGACCCTCGGAGCAGACCAGCACCGCGCGGCCCCCCACCGGGCACAACCAGGCGGCGGGCTCCGCGCCGGGAGCCACCGCCCCTTCGACCCCTGCGATGCCGAGTTGCGCCGCCAGGGACGACACCATGTTGGTAAGCCGAGGGTGCTCTCCGGGCCCAATCCGGCGGGCGCCGCACGACCTGAGAGTGAGCCACCCCTGGCCCAGCACCCAAGCCACGGTGGCGCCAACGCCGAGCAGCAGCGCAAGCCCGCCCCAAGCGGGGCCCGCCAACAGCACCACGATCACGGCGACGAGCAGCGACGGAGCCGCCAACAGCGCGCCGGCGCGCGCCACGGCGGCGACGCTCGGACGAGCGACCTCTACGCCCCAGGTTGGGTCGAAGGGAGCCGGCGGGGCGGGGCGGGGCGCAATCACGAGGCGACCCTCGCCAGCTCGTAGGCGCGCTCGACCCCAGCCGCCAGTCCACTCCAGTCATAGCGCCGGGCCACGGCGCGGCCGGCCTCTGCCAGTGTCCGCGCCTTGTCCTGGTCCTCCAACACACTCCGGATCCCGGCCGCCAGCGCCCGAGGTTGATCGGGCGGCACCAGAAGAGCAGCTTCCGACGCCACCGCGCGGAACCCGGGCAGATCCGAGCACACCAGGGGGGTCCCCGCCGCCATGGCCTCGAGCAAGACGATCCCGAACGACTCGCCGCCCAGGCCCGGAGCGCAGTAGACGTCGGCGGAGCGAAACACTTCCGCCTTGTCTTCCTCCTTGGGCCGCCCCATGAACCGGGCCTCGATGCCCAGGCGGCGCGCCCGGGCGGCGCAGTGGCGCTCGTAGGGGCCGGAACCGGCCACCGTCAGGAGCAGGTCCAAGTCGCGCAGGAACGTCATGGCCTCGATGAGCACCTCGAGGCCCTTGCGCGACTCGATGCGGCCGAAGAACAGCACCTCTTTGGTGTTGCCGGCTCGCTCCGGCCGTTCGCCCGCGAATCGCTCCACCTCTACGCCGTTGGGCGTCAGAAGATAGTCGCCCGGAAAGTAGCGGGCGATGAGCTCGCGGGCCGCGGACGACACCGCAGTCTTGACACGAAGCCTGCGCATCGTGCGCTCGAGGAAGCCGGTGGCGGCCTTGTAGCCGAAGCTCGACTCAGCAGAGGCATGGAAGGTACCGACAGTCGGCGCAGTGGCATGGCGCAGGGCCAGCAGCGACAGGCTTGGAATCAAGGGCTCGTGCAGATGGACGACATCGGGCTCGAGCTCCTCCATTGCCAGCCTCACCCCCTGGGAGGCGGCGGGGCCGAACGACACCGGCGCCATGGAACCGTTTGCGGGAATCGGCAACGCCCGGCCCACGATGCGCACGCCGTCCTCCGGAGACAACCCGAGGCCGGATGCGTGCGGAGCCACGACCGTGGCGATGTGACCGCGCAGGCGCAGAACGTGGGCCAATGAGCGAGTGTGGGTCTGCACTCCACCGTAGCGGTCCCACGCATAGGGGCACACGATCATGACCCTCACGACGGCCGGGCTGGGCGGTCGGCGGACCAGAACGGCTGGAACACGTGCCACTCCTCAGGATGGACTGCGATCAAACGCTCGAGCCTCGTGGCGACCTCCTGGGTGAGCTCTGTGAGCGCATGCGGCCCGGAGTAGGCGGCGGGGTCGATGGGCTCGAGAATGTGGGCCCGCCATCCCCGGCGCCCGTCCGCTCGCCTAGTCCCGTATACACCCATGACCATGATCGGAGCGCCGGTACGCAGCCCCAGCAGGGCGGGCCCGGCAGGCAATGGTGCGGGCTCGTTGAAGAAGCTCACCTGGGGCCCCCGTCCTCTTAGGTCGCGATCGCCCACGATCGCCACCATACGGCCCTCGTCGACGGCCGCTTTGAGGCGGCCGATGACGCCGGCAGAGGCGGGCTCGATCGAGATGCCGAGGCGCTCCCGATGCGCCACGAAGAAATCGAACAGCCGGCGCGGGGACAGGACCTCCGCCACCGCGGTGACGGGGCGGCCGGAGGCTGCGGCCCACGCCCCCGCGGCGTCCCAGTTGCCGAGATGGGCGCCCACGATGATGACGCCCGAACCCCTGGACCGCGCCTCGTCGACCCACTGCAGACCCTCGCATTCGAAGCGCTCCAAGAAGAACTCGGGCGTCTCCCTGACGTGGCGGAAGGTCTCGAGCCAATAGCGCGCGTAGGACTCGAAGGCGCGCTTCACGCAGGCTCGGAGCTCCGCCGACGGGATCGGGTGTCCGGTGATCCGCGCGAGATTCTTTTCGACCTGCGTCCGCTGCGTGCGAGCGACTCTGAAGGCGACCCCGCCGGCCGCTCGGGCAAAGCCGTAAGCGAGGGGCTCCGGCAGCGTCAAGGCGACGCGCGACAACGCGACGTAGACGTAGAACATCGCCTCGGAGCGGCTGAGGCCGCCCCTCACCGACGCGAGCGCGAGGAGGTGACGGCCGGAGGCGGGGCCTGGGAGCGAACGTAGGTGAGCCGCTGAAAGAAGGTGATGATCGACAACGCCGCCAGCACACTCAAGACGAGCGGCACAAGGTTCAAGAGGAGGCCGACGATCATGAGGATGAGCCGCTCGGCACGCTCGGCAATCCCGGTGTTGCACTCATAACCCAGGCCCTCGGCGCGAGCCTTGACGTAGGAAACCAGAAAGGAGGCCACCATCGTGACCATGGCAAGAGCTGCAACCCAGTGCTGTCCCGAGCGCGTGGCCGGCTCGATCACTCCGTAAAGCCATGCCAGGGGCAGGAAGAAGAGGGCGTCGGAAATGCGGTCCACGGCCGAGTCCAGCAACGCCCCGAAGCTGCGAATGTCCCCGCGCGCCTTTGCGACGGCGCCGTCGAGCGTGTCCGAGAGGGCCGCCAGCGTGGCCACCACGCCTGCCGCCAAGAGCCGGTCGGAGACGATCAAGACCGCGGCCCCCGCCTGCAGTACCAATCCCATGACCGTTATGACGTCGGGGTGGATGCCCGTGCGAGCCAGAGCGGCGCCCACCGGCTTCATCAGGTCGTCCCACAGACCCCGAATCCTTGAATCAAGCATTAGTCGATACTCACCTTGAAGAATCCTATGCCTTGGAGCGGGCCGGAGCCGGTGGCGCATTACGATGGGACGCTCCACAGATCCGAGGGGCCGGGGAGGTCTAGTGAAGAGCTATCCCACCGAGAGCATTCGCAACGTTGTGTTGGTAGGTCATGGGGGGGCCGGCAAAACCTCGCTGGCAGAGGCCCTCCTGTTCCGCTCCGGAGCCACCACCCGCATGGGCAAGACCACCGAGGGCAACACCGTCTGCGACTTCGATGATGAGGAGATCAGGCGGCAGATCTCGGTCGCCACGGCCCTCGCCCCGCTCGAGTGGAAGAACCACAAGCTCAACGTGCTCGATGCCCCCGGCTACGCCGACTTCATAGGCGAGATGCGCTCCGCCATGCGTGTTGCCGACCTCGCCGTCTTCGTCGTCTCGGCCGTGGAAGGCCTGGAGGTGCAGACCCAGGTGGCGTGGAATTACGCAGAGGAGCTCGGGCTTCCCCGCATGATCTTCATCAATAAGCTTGATCGCGAGAACTCCTCGTTTCGGCGGACGCTCGAGGAGCTGCGCACGGTGTTCGGCAAGGGGGTGGCGCCCCTGGCGCTGCCGCTGGGCCGCGAGCACGACTTCGCAGGCGTCATCTCGGTCATCGACGAGGAGGCGGTGCGCTACAGCGCCTCCGGCCAGTCGGAGGCGGTGGAGATACCGGCCGAGCGCCGAGAACGGCTCGAAGAGGTGCGCACCGACCTGCTGGATTCGGTCGCCGAGAGCGACGACGAGCTCCTCGAGCGCTATCTCGAGGGCGAGGAGATCAGCCGGGCCGAGATCGTCAAGGCGATCCACGAGGGCATAGATCAGGCGCTCATGTTCCCGGTGACGATCGGCGCCGCCACCAAGCTCATCGGCGTCGACCGGCTGATGGATGTCATCGTGACGGCCGGCCCGGCCCCCTCTGACCTGGCGCCGCCCCCCGCCGTAGACGGGGCCACCAGACCTGCCAGCCCCGACGCTCCACTGTCCGCGCTCGTGTTCAAGACCCTCACCGACCCCTACGTGGGACGGGTCAGCTTCTTTCGCGTCTACTCCGGAACGCTCAAGGGCGACGGCAGCCTCCACAACTCTTCTCGCAGGAGCGACGAACGCACCGGGCATACCTTCACCATGCGCGGAAAGACTCAGGAGCCCGTATCCCACGTGGGGGCCGGGGACATCGGCGCGGTCGCCAAGCTCTCGCACACAGCGACGGGTGACACCCTCTCCGACAAAGGCGCGGAGATCGTCTATCCGGCAATCGAGCCTCCCGAGCCACTGCTCCCCAAAGCGGTCGAGCCCAAGACCAAAGGCGACGAGGACAAGTTGATGATCGGCCTGCAGAAGATGATCGACGAGGACCCCTCGCTGCGATTGCAGCGCAACGACGAGACCCACCAGACGATCCTGTGGGGCATGGGGGACGCACATCTCGACGTCGTGCTGCACCGGCTCAAGACGAAGTTCTCCGTGGAGGTAGAGGAGGTTCCGTTCAAGGTCCCCTACCGCTCCACCTTGCGCAGCAAGGCGGAGGCGCTGGGGCGACACGTCAAGCAGTCGGGCGGGCACGGCCAGTACGGGATCTGCAGTATCCGTGTCGAGCCCTTGGAGCGAGGTGAGGGCTTCGTCTTCTCCGACAAGATCTTCGGAGGCTCGATCCCGAACCAATGGATTCCCTCGGTCGAAAAGGGTGTACGGGCCGCAATGGATCAGGGGCTCGGCACCGGCTTCAAGATGATCGACGTCAAGGTGGAGCTCTACGATGGCAAGTTCCACTCGGTCGACTCATCGGACTTCGCCTTCCAGATGGCCGGCTCCCACGCCATCAAGGATGCCGGCGAGAAGGCCGGGATCGCATTGCTGGAACCGATCTGGACGGTAGAGGTCATGGTCCCCGAACAGTTCACCGGCGACATCATGGGAGACCTGCAGAAGCGGCGCGGGATACCCGAGGGCATCGATACGATCGGGGGCGGCCGTCAGGTCGTGCGGGCCAAGGTCCCCTTCGCCGAGGTCACCCACTACGCCACCGACCTGCGTTCGATCACCGGGGGCAAGGGAGCGTTCTCGTGGAGCTTCTCGCACTATCAGGACGTGCCCCACGAGTTGGCGAACAGGATCGTGGAGAAGGCGAGGGCCGAGGCCCACGCCTGAGGGCCCTACTCGCGTTTTGAGCGCCGGAGCGTCAAGTTTTCTTTACGCTGGCGCCCCTAAAAGA
>JACDAL010000149.1 GCA_013695465.1 Actinomycetota bacterium
CCGAGGGCACTTGCGATGAAGGCGGTGACCAGCAACGCGCTCCACACGACGCGGCTGGTAGGGATGATCAGGTCGCCCTGAACAACCGCAAACAGAAGCGGCACGAGTCCCGAGACCGCGAGCTGGACGGCGAGCAGCGCACCGACATCATGATCAACCACGGCGCGGTCGGTGAAGAGGATGTGAAGCGCGAAAGAGCACGCGGTCACGAGCACAAGCGCATCGCCGCCTAGGTGAAGGTCCCCTCCCGTGCCCGACAACAGATACAGACCCACGCCCGCAGTCGCCGCCGCGCCCCAAGCCACGGGACCGGGGCGCTGGCCAAACAGAAACGCGCCGAACAACGGGGTCAGGACCACGAACAGGCCGGTGATGAACGCGGTGTTGGACGCGGTCGTTCGTTCGAGCCCGAGCGTCTGGAAGATGTAGCCGAGCATGAGAAAGAAACCCATGACCAAGCCTGCGCGCCATCCCGATGCGGACAGCTCCGCAAGCCTGCGCCGGAACAGTACGGCCACCAACAGGGACGCGCTCAAAAAGCGGTAGGCGAGGAACGTCATCACCGGTATGAGCACAACCGCGTCCTGGACCATGACGAAGGTCAGGCCCCACACTGCCGCGATTCCCACCAGTGCGACTTCGGCCCACGGGCGGCGCCTCGCGGAGGTCAGCTCTGCGGGAATGCGAGATTCACGCCGCGCGGCCCCCGATCGGGTCGGCGGGCGGTGACGGATCAGCGCTCGTATAGAAGTTCACAATTCAGTCCCGCACACATGTCTGATGACTCTCAGGAACCAGCTTCCGGCTGCTCGGCGGCAGCGATGGAATCGGCAAACAGCTCGAAGCCCTCGTCCGCCTCCTCCATCGTGATGCTCATCGGCGGTGCCATACGAACACAGTTCCCATAGAGGCCTCCTTTGCCGATCAATAGCCCTCGGCCTCTGGTCTCCTCCATGACGCGCCCGGCGGCGGCGACATCGGGCTCCTTGCCGGGAGGCTTCACCAGCTCGATGCCGATCATGAGTCCCTTGCCGCGCACGTCGCCGATAAACGCATGCTGTTGCTCGAGATCCCGCAGTCTCGAGAAGAGATGCTCTCCCACCTTGCGGGCGTTGGTCTGGAGATCGTTATCCAACATGTAGTTCAGATTCGCCAAGGCGCCGGCGGTGGCGAGTGGGTTGCCACCGAAGGTGGAGATCGAATTCGCTCCCACACAGTCCATCAGCTCACCCCGGGCGACCACTCCTCCAACCGACAGACCGTTGCCGATGCCCTTTGCGAACGTGACGATGTCGGGCCTGACGTCGTGAGCTTCGATGCCCCAGAAGTGCTCCCCGGTACGCCCCCATCCGGTCTGCACCTCATCGGAGATGAATAATATGTCGTACTCGTCCAGGACATCCTTCATCGCCCTGAAGAACCCGTCGGGAGGAGTAGCGAAACCCCCCACCCCTTGGATCGGTTCGGCGATCATGCAGGCAACGTCTCCGGAGGTGGTGGTCTCTATGATGTTTCGCAGGTCGTCGGCGCACGCCTTGATGAAGTCCTCGTCGGACAGGTGGCCGAACGGGCTTCGATAGCGATAGCCGTTCTGTACGTAGCTCACCCTCACCGGCGAAAGGGCAGACGCGCACCAACCGCGGTTACCGGTGATCCCCATGGCCGCGAAGGAACGTCCATGGTAGCTATTGCGAAGGGCGAGTACCTGATGAGAGCGCCGATGGCTGGTAGCCAGCAACATGGCCGCTTCGTTGGCCTCGGTTCCCGAGCACACGAAGTAGACCTTGGCGTCGTCCATCGGGGCAAGCTTCGAGATCTTCTCGGCCAGCTCGACGGCGGGCTCGATCAGATAGAGCGTGGAGCTATGGATCAGCTTGCCGGCCTGATCCCTGATCGCCTCGACGACCTCGGGCACGTTGTGTCCCGACATCGTCGTGAGGATGCCGCCGAAGAAATCCAGATAGCGTCTGCCTTCTGAGTCCCACACATGGCGGCCGTCACCCCGCTCCAAAGACAGCGGCTC
>JACDAL010000167.1 GCA_013695465.1 Actinomycetota bacterium
GCCCCGGCGGCTGATGCGTCCAGCCGCGTATTCATCGATTAGGTGATTGTCGAGCTCGCTCGACCTCTTGCGAATGTTGTCCAGCCGGTGCTTGTTCTCGTCCACTTCCCCCTCCGTCCCCTTTAAACCCAGGATAAGAAAGCCAGCATAAGCCAGACCCGTGTTGTCGGGCTCCGACAAAGCTAACCACAACGGGGAGGGTACGGGGGCCAGTCGCTTTCTTGAACTTTGTGTGTCCCCGGCCGCCTCACAGGGGCGCACCGCCGCAGAGTTGACCTGCTCCGATCCTAAAGGGGTGATTTCCAGGGGATAAGCGTTAGAGCCTTTGATCTAATTCCACCGCTTTGCCGGCTCGGAGGACGCCCGGTGGGTCGGAGTCCAATTCGCACGTATGACATCGGCACCCGAGTTGCGACGGTTACCTCATCGGGGGCTTGGACCGGTCCGGGCGGGCTATTTGTTCAGCTTTTGCGCAGAGTGTCCTCTTGTGGGCCCAGATGGATTTGAACCATCGACCTCACCCTTATCAGGGGTGCGCTCTAACCGAGCTGAGCTATGGGCCCTGGCGGTCGCCCATCTTAGCTGGGGGACCGTCAGAGGGCACTGAACTCAGAGGCCGAGGCCCGCCACGATGGCGTCCTTGGGCCGGGCGCCCACGACCTGGGACTTGACCACGCCGTCGGCGAAGAGGGCGATGGTGGGGATGCTCATGACCCCGTACTTGCCGGCGATGGACGGGTTCTCGTCGATGTTGAGCTTGACGACCTTCACCTTGCCCTCGTACTCGGTCTGGATCTTCGCCAGTTCGGGGTGGACCAGGCGGCAGGGGCCACACCAATCGGCCCAGAAGTCGACTATCACGGGGGTGTCGGAGGCGAGCACAACCTCGTTGAAATCCTGCTCCGAGACTGCCTGTACATCCGCCATCCGAGTTTCCTCCTGAGTTGTCCGTCATTAGTATCCGTTTGCAGGGTGCAACAGCCCGCTGAGGACTGGTATTCCCAGTCTGACCTGCCGGAACCCACCGTAGGACACGCCGGCGGCGATGTCCAAGAGCCGCTCCAGATCTGACTCAGAGGGCAACGGCCTTGCTCTTGACCCGTTCCCGAAAGCGTGCCGTAGGTCGAATCTAGTCCTGATCGTCTGTGAAGGCGCTCGCCAGGAATCGGTAAGTCCACTCCTCGGCAAACTTGCGGGAATCGGCGAACGTGACCTGAATCTCCGGGTAGCGAGCGTGGAGGCGGGAGAGGACGTCGGCGATCCAGCCGCTGTCGACGTGCTGCAGGCGGAACAGCTCCGAGTATCGACCCTCGACCACGATCGCGGCTAGTGGCACCTCCGCCAAGCGCTGCATCTGGAACGCCAGGGTGCCGTCGGACAGGCAGGTCACGAAGTCCTCGAGCGTTTTGCGCTCGACGGTGGCGATGATCGTCCCGCCGCTTGCTACCGCGTAGTCACCGGCCGGCAGGGCGGCTCGCTCCGCCTCCACCCGCCGCTGGGCGAAGCGGAACGGGTAACGCTCGCGTGTGTCCACCAAGACGGTGATGTCGGCGACCGCCCGCTTGCGGGGAACCCGGGCACCCGGGTTGGCGGCGCGTGCAGCCTTCTGTGTCTGCCAAAAGATGGCAGGCCGTCCCCGCACCTCGGTGAAGACAAACTGTGAGCGAGCCAGCCGGGGGCGATCCAGCACCAGGTCGACCGCAGGGCCCCGGCGCCTGCAGACCGACGTCGTCACTCGCTCTAGGACCTCGGCCCCCTCCGGCCATCCGCTTTCTAGGGGGTGGCAGTAGACGCGAGCGGAGCGAGGCCAGGTATCGCGCGCTTTCAGCAGCATCCCGCCGCCCACCGGGACACTGAGCAGGAAGGGGAGCTTGCTCTCTGGGTCGGGGTTGCGAGCTACCACAAAAGTGCCGCGTTCCACGAGCCCATTGTCTCCTTTCTGAGCCCGGCTGACTGGTAAATCAGCGGGCGGTGGGGGCGGTCGAACGCAAGCGGTGCTGCCGGGCTTTCATGAGTTCTGGGATTCGGGGCGCAGGGGCATCCACAAGAAGTCCGCTTGAGCGATGGTGACCAAGAGCACGGCACTTGCCCCTTCAGGCGTCGCTGCGACACCGGCCGACAGACAGGAAGGCACGAGAAGACGCAGCTCGCCGCGCCTATCGGCGGAAGTAATCAGATCAGCCTCAGTCTTGGCTGTTCCCCAGCTGACGCTTGGTGATCAACTCCGTCACGCGGGCTCGTCATCGGACCAGAGAGCGCCCCTAGGTCCCCCTGCAGATGATCCCGGGAGGCCTTCGGATTTGCCGAAGCCTGTACTCCAGAACTCAATGCGCGCGTCTCCCTCTTTCGCCGGCGGGAAGAACTCTGACAAGCGTCACTGCTCCTCAACTTCCAGATGCTTTCCCGAGTGCGTTGAATGTTATGACAGTGATCCGGCGGATCTAAGAAGTCACTCGTACGCCGTGATGACGCTAGGTTTGGGATACCGACTGAGGAGTGGAGGCCAACATGACGGACCCAGTGGTCGAAAAGCCCGACATCCCGCCCGAGTACGGAAACCCCACGCAACGCCTCGAGTGGACGGATGTCGAGCGGAAGCTAGAGAGCGCGAGCGCGTACTGGATCGCGAGCACTAGGCCCATGGCCGGCCACACGTCATTCCACGCGACGGCATGTGGATCGACGGCGGGCTCTATTACGGGGGCAGCCCGGCGACCGTTCACCACCGCAACATCACTCACAACCCTCTCGTCGCGGTGCACATCGGCGACGGTCAGGAGGCGATCATCGTCGAGGGTGCAGTCGAGATCGAGAAGCCCACCGAAGAGATGGCAGAGCGTCTCTCCGAGGAGTCGTTCGCGAAGTACCCGCAGTATGGGCGCCTCGACCCGAGCGTGTACATAGAAGGCGTGTCAGTCCTGCGGCCGCGCCGCGTCCTTGCGTGGACGAGCTTCACCGAGAACGCCACGCGCTTTAGGTTCGAGTAGCGCGCACTCGGTCGAAGAAGACTGTTCATCGAGCATCCTGACATCCGATGGAGGAGCACAAAGTTGTGTTGCGCGGGAGGAGCCGGTGGTCGAGAAGCGGACGGTTCCCAAGGAACGGGTGCGCTTGTCGAAGGTACGAGTACTCATCGTGCAGGATCTCCGGGCTGGGCGGAGCCGGGGCTGACCAGGCCCGTTTCGTAGGCCACCACTACGAGTTGCGCCCGGTCCCGGGCCCCCAGCTTGGTGAGGACCCGACTCACGTGGGTCTTGGCGGTGGCCGGGCTGACCACCAACTCGTCAGCGATCTCGGCGTTCGACAGACCCCGGGCGACGAGCATCAGCACCTCGAGCTCCCGCTCCGTGAGGGCCTGGAGGACGCGTGCTGGGGTCGTCTCGGGACGCGCGTGCTGTGCAAAGTCCTCGATCAGCCGCCTCGTTATCGAGGGGCTCAGCAGCGCGTCGCCCTCGTAGATCACCCTGATGGCGTTCAGAAGCTCCGCGGGTGACGCGTCCTTCAAGAGGAACCCGCTCGCGCCGGCTCGCAACGCCGCGTGTACGTACTCGTCGAGATCGAAGGTGGTGAGGACGAGGACCCGGACGTTCTCAGCTCCCGAAAGGACGTGGATCCGCTTCGTCGCTTCGATGCCGTCCACGCGCGGCATGCGGACGTCCATCAACACGACGTCGGGGTGGTGGTCGCGCACCAAGCACACCGCCTCCTCCCCGTCGGCTGCCTCCCCACAACCTCGAGGTCCTCCGCCGACTCGATCAACGTGCGGAAGCCTGCTCGGACGAGTTCCTGATCGTCTACCAGCGCGACGCGGATCATGCTCGTTCGCCCAAAGGAAGCCTGGCGGCGACGCGGAAGCCTCCGTCCTGTAGCGGACCTGCGTCGAGTTCGCCCTCGAACAGCTCGACACGCTCGCGCATGCCGATCATTCCGTGGCCCCCATTCGAACGCTGCAAGGGACCGGATCCATCGTCGACGACCTCGACCCCTCAGGGTGTGAGATAGCGCTCCAAGCGTCTGCCAGCAAGCAGAGCGAGATATATGTGCAGCGATGACTTTCTCAGCTGGGGTAATTACTGGTAGTTAGTGGGTTGGTTGGCTCGGGTTAGGGTTTGGTTGGAGTGTGTCCACATGAGGCGCTCTCCAAGAGGAGGAATCATGCGCCAGCTTCATCACCACCAAATCCATAGTGGCATCTTAGTCAGCATTGTCAGCATCGTGGTTATGGCCACAGGCATGCCCGCCGCCCAAGCCGCAGTCGACTGTGTCGTGGGCCCCGGCGTGACGCAGACTAATACGAGCGTGACCGGAACCAACGGAAACGACACGATTGATTGCACCGGAGCGAATCCCGGCAAGAGGGTCAATAGCAAGGGCGGCAATGACACCGTCACCGGTTCGGTGTTCGACGACACGATCGACGGCGACGGCGGCAACGACACCCTGACCGGTGGCCGCGGAAAGGACATCCTGATCGGGAACCGCGGCCATGACACCCTGACGGGCAGCGGTGGGCACGACCTCCTGTACGGCGG
This sequence comes from Actinomycetota bacterium, assembly GCA_013695465.1. Lineage (GTDB taxonomy): Bacteria > Actinomycetota > CADDZG01 > CADDZG01 > WHSQ01 > JACDAL01. The sequence continues at coordinate 4,533 of JACDAL010000167.1, forward strand.
CAAGGGCAACGACACACTGACCGGCAGCGCCGGCGCGGGCAACGACACCATTAACGGTGGCGCAGGAGACGATCGCCTGAACGGAGGCACCGGCCCCGACTTCATGAACGGCGGTACCGGCACCGACATCCTGAGCGGTGATGCCGGGCGCGACACCCTGAGAGGCCCTCGCAATGACGGGAGCGTGGACGATCTCAATGGCGG
>JACDAL010000183.1 GCA_013695465.1 Actinomycetota bacterium
GCTCAACTCGAACTCGAACTGCTCGTCGTAACGGGCGAGTGAGTCGTTGAGTTGAACGACGCGCGCCTGGTCAGGGTGAGTGACGGGGGTGTGGGCGTCGACGGTGTCGCTCGATGAGCGCACCGTCAGGTTGACGCTCAAGCAACCCGATGTCACGATTAAGGACGAGCTCGCCCAGTACTTCAACGGGATCGTGCCTACCGACTACAACCCCAAGAAGCCCGTCGGGGCAGGGCCGTTCATGTTCGAGAGTTTCACGCCCGGACAGGAAAGCCGTTTCGTTCGCAACCCCAACTACTGGCGAGAGGGCGAACCCTATGCCGATGAGATCGTCATCATCGACTTTCCCGAGGCGTCGGCCCGCGTGAACGCGTTACTCGGCGGCCAGGTCGACGCCATCGACGATGTTCCGTTCGGACAGGTTCCCGTGGTAGAGGGCAACGCCAACCTCAAGATACTCGAGGCACCTTCAGGCGGGTGGCTGCCGTTCACCATGCGAATCGACGCGGCTCCCTTTGACGACGTGCGCGTGCGCCAGGCGATGCGCCTCCTCGTCAACCGGCAGCAGATGGTAGATCAGGCATTGGCCGGTCACGGGACGGTCGCCAACGATCTCTACTCCCCCTTCGACCCATGCTACGCATCAGATCTTCCGCAACGCGAGCAGGACATCGATCAGGCCAAGTCCCTGCTTCGCCAAGCCGGCCAGAGCGACCTCACCGTCGACCTGCAGACTGCCGACGTGGCTGCCGGCCTCCTAGAGGCCGCCCAGGTGATCGCCGAGCAGGCCAAGGCCGCCGGCGTGACGATCAACGTCAAGAAGCTTGACTCCGGGACGTTCTACGGAGACAACTATCTCAAGTGGACGTTTGCCCAGGACTTCTGGGGGAGCCGTCCCTACCTTCAGCAGGTGGCCGCGGGGAGCCTTCCCGACTCGGCCTATAACGAAACGCACTGGCCCCCGGACAGCACCTTCCTCAACCTGATTGCGGAAGCTAAGCGGACCGTAGACGAGAACAAACGCTGCGAGCTGCTGCACCAGGCACAGGAGCTGGAGTACAACGAGGGCGGTCACATCATCTGGGGGTTCTTCAACCACGTCGACGCGCACAGCGCGAAGATCACGGGCCTCGTGCCCGACAGAGGTACGTTGCCGCTCAATCAGTACGGCTTCAGTCATGTCTCTTTTGTGGAGTAGCGCTTCGGTGAATAGCTGGTCGGCCACCCTGGTGGCCGTATGAAGAAACCGGCGATCGAATCCTCTGACGATCGTCCGGTCAAGACGAGGTGGGTGCCGCATGGGATCACCTGGTTCATCCTGCGCCGCGTCCTCCTAGGCATCGCAACCCTGTTCATCATCTCGCTCATCGTGTTTGGCGCAACGCAAGCCCTTCCGGGAGACGCGGCGCGCGCAATTCTGGGGCGTGAGGCAACGCCCCAGAAGCTGGCGGCAGTGCGCAAACAGTTGAATCTCAATCGGCCCGTGACGGATCAGTACCGCGAGTGGCTCGGAGGCATTGTCACCGGCGACTTCGGGCGTTCACTGGCCAATCAGTTACCCGTGTCTTCCTTTCTCGGCAACCGGATTGTCAATTCCGGCTTCTTGGTGCTGCTGTCGGCCGTAATAAGCATCCCGTTGTCCTTGTTGATCGGGTCACTCGGAGCTTTATGGCGGGATCGTCCCTTCGACACTGTTACCTCCATCATTAACCTGGCACTCGCCGCTCTGCCTGAGTTCGTCATAGGGGTGGGGCTGATCCTTCTGTTCGCGACCAGCGTCTTTCAGTTTCTGCCAGCGGTGTCACTCATATCTCCGGATACGCCGGTATGGGAGGAGTTGGAGTTCATAGTGCTGCCGGCGCTAACCTTGATACTGGCCGTCACCCCCTACATCAGCCGCATCATGAGGGGATCGATGATCGAGGTGTTGGAGAGCGACTATGTCGAGATGGCGCGACTCAAAGGACTGCGCGAAAGACTCGTCATTTCTCGTCACGCGCTTCCCAACGGAATCATCCCCGCGATACAGGTGACGGCGCTGCAGCTCGCCTACCTCGCCGGGGGCGTAGTCGTGATCGAGTTCGTCTTCACATTTCCGGGAATCGGCCAAGCCCTTGTCGACGCAGTTGCCAAGCGCGATCTTCCGATAATTCAGAGCCTCAGCATGTTGATCGCGGGGGTTTACGTCGTCCTGAACCTGCTCGCCGACGTCGCCACGATCCTCATCAGCCCGAGACTCAGAACCTCGCTCAGATGACGGACCAACGCACCGATGTGGACGGGATGAGCGAAGCTCCGGTCGAACCTGTGAGCTCGCCGCCGCCACCTCGCCGCAGCAAACGTTCTCCCCTTGCGATGACCATGGCGCGGGCGCTGCGACTGGGGCGGACCAAGGTGGGACTTGCGCTTGTGACCGTTCTCGTCGCAGTCGCCGCCTTCGGCCCCCTGCTCGCGCCTGAGTCGACGACGGCCTTCGTGGGACCTCCCTACCAGCCGCCGGGGGAGGGGGCCGTGATGGGAACGGACTTCTTGGGTCGTGACACCCTCAGCCGCTTTTTGGCCGGTGGTAGGTCCGTCCTGATCCTTTCGCTGTTGGCAACGGTTCTCGGCCTCATCGCCGGCGTCGCGATCGGGCTGATCGCCGCCTACTCGAGGGGCTCGATGGACGACGTCATCATGCGCTCAATGGATATTGTGCTGGCCTTCCCTCAGATCGTGTTCGTGCTATTACTCGTTTCTACGATCGGGCCCAAGCTGTGGCTGCTGGTGCTCACGGTTGCAGCCACGCACGCGCCGCGTGTAGCTCGGCTGGCGCGCGGTGCGGCCCTCGAAGTCGTCGAGCGCGATTTCGTAAAGGCGGCGGAGGTATTGGGCGAACCCCGTTGGAGGATCCTGTTGAGCGAGATCCTGCCCAACATCACCAGCCCCTTGATGGTCGAGGCGAGCCTGCGACTAACGTACTCAATCGGGCTCGTCGCGGCGATCAGCTTCCTCGGTTTCGGACTCCAACCGCCAGCGGCCGACTGGGGGCTCATGATCAACGAGAACCGAGTGGGTCTCACCGTCCAGCCGTGGCCCGTAGCTCTACCTACCCTCGCCATAGCGCTGTTGACCATAGGCACGAACCTCATTGCCGACGGCCTGGCGCGGGCGTTGATCGGGGTCGATCGAGGGACGGCCGAGGCTTGAGCCGTCCGGTGCTGGAAGTCGAGAACCTCCGTGTCGAGTTGACGTACTCCAGCGCCGACATTGTCGATGAGATCTCCTTTCACATCGTGGCGGGGGAAGTGCTGGGCCTAGTCGGCGAGTCAGGTTCGGGCAAGAGCACCATTGGCTTGGCGTTACTTGGGCACCAGCGTCGGGGGGCGCGCGTCGCAGGAGGCGAGGTACGGCTCGAAGGCGACAACATTCTGACTTGGTCTCCGGGGCGTCTGCGCAAGCTGCGCGGTGGGGTTGTCTCCTACGTTCCGCAGGATCCGTCGGCATCGTTAAACCCGGCTCTGCGCATCGGTAAACAACTCGAGGAAACGCTTGAGGCGCATGCCTACGGCGGCTCCTCGAAGGCTCGCCACGATCGCATCGACGAGATGATGAGCGAGGTTTTGCTACCCGCAGATCGTGAGTTCCTCCAACGGTATCCACATCAGCTCTCTGGAGGGCAGCTCCAGCGCGTCGCCCTGGCCATGGCTTTCGCGTGTCGTCCCAAGGTGATAGTCCTGGATGAGCCGACCACTGCACTTGATGTGACCACACAGTCCCACGTGCTGGGGACCGTGCGCGATCTGTGCGTTGCCCACGGAGTTGCCGCTCTTTACGTTACTCACGATCTCGCAGTAGTCGCCTCCGTGGCCGACCGCCTTGCAGTCATGTATGCCGGGCGCATGGTCGAGCTTGGGCCCAAGGAACAACTGTTCAAGTCGGCTGCTCATCCGTACACCAAGCGACTCATTCAAGCCGTGCCCGACATTTCGGGGCGCTTCGAGCTGGTCGGTATCCCGGGAAGAGCACCCCCTCCGGGACATCGCCCCGAGGGTTGCTTCTTTGCACCGCGCTGTGAGTTTGCGGATGACAAGGCGCGCAGAGAGTTTCCCGGTGTCACTCATGTCTCCGAGTCACACCAGGTTCGTTGCTGGCATGCCGAAGAGGTGTTCGCTGAGGCCGCCCGCGCCCGGGGGCTCCGCAAGGACGGGAGCGGCCGGGACGAGCAAGATAAGGGGTTGCTCGCCGTTCGGGGACTCCAGGCCTACTACCGCTCTCGACATGTGCTCCACGACGTCAACATCGAAGTGTGGCCTCGCCAATGTGTCGCCGTGGTCGGCGAGTCCGGGAGTGGCAAGACCACTCTGGCTCGATGCGTTGTGGGACTTCACCGCGAGTTCTCTGGCGAGGTCTTATTGCGCGGCAAGGCGCTCGAGACGAGTGCCCGCTCTCGAGATCAGCAGAGCCGCCGGCAGATCCAGTACATATTCCAGAGCCCCTACAGCTCGCTCAACCCACGCAAGACCATTGGGCAGATCATTGCCCAGCCGCTGCGTCTCTTCTCCGACCTGGGCCGCCGCGACGCGGAGGCCCGAACCATCGAGGCGCTCGAGCGAGTTTCCCTCAGCGGCGCCTACTTGAGCCGCTACCCCGATCAGCTCAGCGGAGGCGAGCGCCAGCGCGTGGCCATCGCTCGCGCCCTGGCGGCTCAACCATCGTTGCTTGTCTGTGACGAGGTCACCTCGGCCCTCGATGTCTCGGTTCAGGCCGCCATCGTCGAGCTCCTCGGTGAGCTTCAGAGAGACTTGGGTCTGGGGCTGCTGTTCATCACGCACAACCTGGCTCTGATTCGCACGATCGCCCAAGAGGTCGCGGTGATGGCGGACGGCCGGATCGTTGAGGCGGGACCGGTCGCCTCGGTGCTCGACTCGCCTCAGGCGGACTACACCAAAAAGCTGTTGTCCGACACACCGAGCCTGACCACCGTCTAAGCATCTCGGGCCCGGACCGAGAGGCGGTCGAAGGCGCGCTGAGCGCGTGTGCGTACCGCCGCCCCTAAGTCGGCTTTGTGCCAGGAAACGTGCGGAATCCGCCCCTGATCTGGCTAAGAGCTGGCTGAGGGGCGGGCCATGTGAGGGCGGCACGGCCGACTGAGCACCGCCCCCAGTCTGGCTTTGTGCCAGGAAACGTGCGGAATCCGCCCCTGAGTCGGCAAAGAGCTGGCTGAGGGGCGGGCCATGTGAGGGCGGCACGGCCGACTGAGCACCGCCCCCAGTCTGGCTTTGTGCCAGGAACGTGCGGAATCCGCCCCTGAGTCGGCAAAGAGCCAGATTAGGGGCGGCTTCGGCGCCCCTAATCTCAGTCTTCCAGCTCGGCCGGGACTGGCCGCAGGGTGATGATCTCGCCCCCCCGGAACACGCGGACGGTTAGCTCCTTGTCGATTAGATCGGCGGTCATCAGGCGTTGAATGTCGCCGGCGTCCTCGATGGGGATGCCGTCGACCTCGAGGATGATGTCCTCGTTGCGGATGCCGGCGTGGGCTGCGGGACTCCCGGGAACCACTTGCACGACCTCAACTCCACGATCCCGGCCCACTGCGCGGGCCGCCTTGGGAGGAAGAGGCCGAGGCCCCCCCGCAATTCCCAACAGGGCTCGCCGGACTCGGCCCTCGCGCATCAGCGCCGCAATGATCCGCCGGGTGGCGTCATTGATGGGCACCGCCATCCCGAGGCCTTGTCCGATGCCGGGCCCCACAACCGCCGTACTGATCCCAACGACGCGCCCCGCGCTATCGGCCAGCGCTCCGCCCGAGTTACCCGGATGCAAGGCGGCGTCGGTCTGGATAACGTTCTCCACCAGGCGCACGTTGCGGTTACCACGTGCCGGCAGCGAGCGTCCAAGCGCGCTGACCACTCCGGCGGTAACCGACCCGGCGAAGCCAAGGGGACTTCCGACCGCTACTACTAGCTGACCCACGCGCAGATTCTCGGCGTCGCCCAGCGACGCCGCCGGTAGGTCGCTCAAGGCCACCCGCAGCACGGCCAGGTCCGAGAGGGCATCAGCCCCCACGACCTCGAACCGGCTTTGCCGGCCGTTGGCGAACACCGCAGTGCCCGAGCTCGCTCCCGCAACTACATGTGCAGAGGTCAGCAGATAGCCGTCCGGCGTCAGTACAACGGCCGAGCCCGCCCCCCCGCCTCGCCTCTGCATCACGGTGAGGCTCGCAACGGAGGGAATCAGAAGTTCCGCAACGGACGTGACGACGTGGGAGTAGGTGTCGAGGGCGGCCGTCTCGGTGGAGGCGTGCGGAGGCGTTGTCACGACTCCTGCAACGTCACCGTCACTCGGCGAGTCTCCGCGCCACGCAGGACTTCGAGCTCTAGGCTTTGCAGGCCCGATTGCTCCAGTGTTTCATGGAGCTGATCGGCGCTTTCCACCGGCGCACCGGAGACGGTGACGATCAGGTCGCCCTCTTCGAGGCCGGCCGCATCCGCCACGCCGCCTTCCTCGACGCCACGAATCAAGAGCCCGTCCACCTCTGGTAGCCCAACCGCCCGGCGCAGACCGCGACCCACCTCGGGGGGTGCTATGGCAATCCCGAGACGCGGCCGAGCAGGCTCTTCTCCCCGCGCGAGGGCGTCGACGGCTTGCTTGAGGGAGTCATCGGCCGGGATTGCGAGGTAGAAGCCGTCTCCTAGACGGTTGGTATTGAGTCCGACCACCGCGCCCGAGAGATCCACGAGAGGTCCGCCCGAGGAACCGGGGAGCAGGGGGGCGGTGTGTTCGAGGCTGCCGCCGATACGGCGGCCGCGCGGCCCCCTGAAGCTGCGCTCGACTCCCGAAATCGATCCGAAGGTCACCCGAAGGCCCCTCCCGCCCGGGTTCGAGGCGGCTACAACGAAGCTCCCGATGCCGAGATTCTCGGGCTTACCCCAGCTCGGAGCCGGAACGTCCTTGGTGTCCACCCCGATCACTGCGACGTCCTTGTCGACGTCGGAGCCCAGCGCGCCTGCCGTTTCCGAGCGTCCGTCGGCGAACGTGACCGTGACCTCGGAGGAGCGCAGGTTGTGGGCGTTGGTGAGTACTCGGCCCTCGCCGATGACAATCCCCGAGCCGGCCGAGCGACGACCACCGATACCGACCGTCGAGGCGCCGACGGACTCCGCCACCCCGGCCAACGCCTGTTGCAAGTCTTGAATGCCGGTCATGCTTCTCCTCCCGCTAGTAAGTAGTAGATTGCAAGTTACATGTCACTTGCGAAGAAGTCAAGCCGGATCGCGGACGTCGCAGCCACGGCCCTGGGGGACCGTCGCTACGATGAGGAGATGCCGGAGGATTCGCTCAACTCTGCCCTCGCCGCTGCGCTCGCCAAGATCGGTGACCGCTGGTCCTTGCTGGTGATCAATGCGCTGCTGGACGGGCCTCGTCGCTTCAACGAGCTCGTGGAGCAGGTGCGGGGAATCGCGCCCAACGTCCTGTCGGCCCGCCTGCGCCATCTCGAGGACGACGGCATCGTGATCGTCCGGCCCTATTCGCGGCGACCGCCTCGCAGCGACTATCAGTTGTCGGCCTCCGGCAAGGAGCTTGCGGGGGCGCTCCAACTGTTGGCTCGGTGGGGCTCGGAACAGCCGGGGGCCGGGGACATCCGCCACAGTGCCTGCGGCACCCCGCTCGACGTGCGCTGGTTCTGCCCCACCTGCGCCCGCAT
>JACDAL010000039.1 GCA_013695465.1 Actinomycetota bacterium
ATGGATCCGGTGGGCATGAGGTTCTGGCCCGACAACAAGGGTCGCGATGGGGCCCGCACCCCTATGCAGTGGGAGCCCGGGCCTGGAGCAGGTTTCGGCCGTCCCGATGTGCAGCCGTGGCTGCCCTTCGGAGATCATGAGGCACAGAATGTCGAAAGCCAGCGGGACGACAAGGGCTCGGTGCTGTGGCTCACCAAGGACCTCATTGCGTTGCGCAATGAGTCCGAAGACTTGACTGTGGGCTCTTATGAGACGCTGGACACCGAGGGCGATGTGTGGGCTTACAGACGCGGCCCCCACGCAGTCGTTGCGCTCAACCTTTCCGATGAGCCGGGAAGGCTCGATGGAGTCTCCGGCACGGTTGCGATTTCGACCGACCGACAAAGCGACGGAGAAAAGATCGCCGGCAGGCTAGAACTCGAGCCGTGGCACGGCGCGGTGATCAAGAAGCGGTAGGCGGTGCCGAGTGGTGGATGCTATGCAGCAACTGACCACCACTCGGCAGAGGAATTGGCTTTTAGCCTCGCTGGGCGTTGGCGATGAAGCTGTAGGGATAGAGCGGAGGAGGCTGGGAGATTTCGTCCAGTTGTTGCATCTGCTTGTCGTCGATTCTCCATCCGCTGGCCCCCAGGTTGTCCTCGAGCTGCTCGAGCTTCCTGGCCCCGAGGATCGGCGAGGTCACGCCGGGCTTATTGAGGAGCCAGTTGAGCGCTACCTGCGAGTAGGACTTGCCGGTCTCTTCGGAGATCGATCCGAGGACGTCGATGATTTCCCAGTTGCGCTCGTTCGCCCGCCGCTCCCATGACTCTTCCATGTCCGAGCTTGCTCCCGCAATACGAGAGTCCTGTGGCGGCTGCTCCCCCTTGCGGTACTTGCCGGACACGAAGCCTCCGCCCAACGGCCCCCACGGGAGGATGCCGATTCCCTGATCGAGGCACACCGGCACGAGCTCGTACTCGAGGTTGCGCTCGACCAAGGAGTATTGAGGTTGCAACGACACGAAGCTCTCGAAACCATGGGAGCGGCTCACGGACATAGCCTTCATGATTTGCCACCCGCTGAAGTTCGATATGCCGATGTAGCGCACCTTTCCCTGGCGCACCAGGTCGGTTAGGGCCGAAAGAGTTTCCTCCAAGGGAGTAATCGCGTCCCAGCAATGAACCTGATAGAGGTCTATGTAATCGGTGCCGAGCCTCCTGAGGCTCGCCTCGGCGCCCGCCATGATGTGCTTTCGTGAGATACCGACGTCGTTGAGCCCGTCGCCCATGGGAAAGCGAACCTTGGTTGCGATGACGAGGTCGTCGCGCTTTTGCTGCACCGACTTGCCGGTTATTTCCTCCGAGCTTCCCTGCGAATAGACATCGGCCGTATCGAGAAAGTTCCCGCCGGCATCTATGAACCGGTCGATCAGCTCCTTGGAACCTTTGTCGTCGAGCTCACGGCCGAAGGTCATGCATCCGAGACAGAGCTCGGACACCATCGTGCCGGAACGCCCCAATGGGCGATATTCCATGCGCGCTAGACTCCCTTATCCGGTTGGAGCACGGGCCTGCTAACGGCCGTTGCCGTGAATGCCCTTGCTGTTCTCCGGGTCGAAGAAATGCACCCTCGTCGTGTCGACGACCAACTCTACCTGCGACCCCTCTTTGATATTCGAGCGGGGATCGACGGTCGCCACGAACTCGTTCTTGCCTTCCTTTGCCCGCTCCTCCAGCGTTTTGGCGTCGGTCCCGGCGTCCTGAGCCAGTTCCTTCATATCATCGGTAATCGCGATGGGGGCGTCCATCACAAAGTGGATGAGCGTCTCCGTTCCGATCGCCTCTACTAAATCGGCCTTGGCCTTTAGGCGAGTGTCCTCGGGCGCGTCGGATGCCAGCTCGGCATCCTCGAAGTCCTGCGGGCGGATACCGACGATGATGTCCTTGCCGGCATAATTCTTGAGATCGGGTCTTTCGGACAGAACCTTGTCTTCCAGCTTTAGCGTCTGGTCTCCGAGCTTGAAGCTGTATTCCCCGCCCGATTCCTCGAGCGTGGCGGAGGCGAAGTTCATCGACGGGCTCCCGATAAAGCCGGCGACGAACAGGTTGAGCGGCTTTTGGAACAGCTCGGTGGGCGAGCCCACCTGCTGCAGCTCGCCCTTCTTGATAACGGCCACCCGATCACCCATCGTCATTGCCTCGACCTGGTCGTGGGTGACGTAAACGGTCGTTACTTCGAGATCGTGTTGAATGCGGCCGATCTCCGAACGCATCTGGACGCGCAGCTTGGCGTCGAGGTTGGACAGCGGCTCGTCCATCAGGAATGCTTGAGGCTCTCTCACAATGGCCCGCCCCATGGCCACTCTCTGACGCTGGCCGCCGGAGAGGGCGCGCGGCTTGCGACTCAGGAACTCCTGCATGCCCAACACCTTGGCCGCTTCCTTCACCCGCCGGTCGATCTCCGACTTGTCGGTCTTGGCAAGCTTCAGCCCGAAGGCCATGTTGTCATACACGGTCATGTGGGGGTAGAGGGCGTAGTTCTGAAACACCATGGCGATGTCGCGGTCCTTCGGAGGGACGTCGTTGACGACCCGATCGCCGATCTTGACGTCGCCTTCGCTCACCGACTCGAGCCCCGCGATCATCCGGAGGGCGGTGGTCTTGCCGCAGCCCGAGGGGCCTACGAAGACCATGAACTCGCCGTCCTTGATGTCGAGGTCCAGTTCATTGACCGCAACCGTGTCACCGGCGAAGCGCTTGGTGACCTTCTCGAGTTTGATCTCGGCCATTTGTCCCCCTTGTCGAGCCGGCGGCTGCCGCCGGTATCGCGTCGATTGTACCGCTGCCCTGCGCCTGGTTTGCCCTGGCTTGGATCGCTTCAAACGCGCGCTTGCCGATCATGGCCATGCCTCGGTCCGCGTTTTGAGCGCCTCAGAGTGCAGTTTTCTGCACGCACGGGCCCATAGAAGATTTAGCAACCGCTTGACATGGTACGCAGCCGGGGTGAGCTGGGCCCGTAACAGGAAAACCGGGCGGCGCGCAATCCACTGCGTCCAAAAAGAGCCCTCCTTGTGGCGCGCGCCACTCTCCCGACCGACTTGTGTCGGCAATCATCTAGCGATGCGCACAGTGGCGGCGGGGGCCGCGCTCGCCCTTCTGATCTCCTGCGGAGCAAGCTCGGTGTCACTGGGCCTCCAGGCTCCTGCGACACTGCGGGCGGAGCCGTCGGGCTTCGAGCGAGCCCGTGTCACTCGTGTGATCGACGGTGACACCGTCGAGGTCGTGATCCTGGCTCGCTCCGAGGGCAGGGGCGCCGGCTGGGCTCGGCCCGGGCAGACCTATTCCGTCCGCCTGACCGGCATCGACACCCCGGAATCGGTCAAGCCCGATGCCCCCATCGAATGTTTCGGCAGGGAGGCCTCGGCCGCTCTGGAGGCATTCGTGAGCAACCGTGTCGTCCGCCTCGTCGACGATGTCGAGAACGTCGACGGCTACGATCGCTTGCTGCGCTATGTCTATGTGGGCGAGGAGATGGCGAATGCGCGCCTGGTGGTCAACGGCTACGCGCGGGCGTATCCGTACGCCCCCAACCTGCGCCACAGCAGGTTGTTCGAGGATCTCCAGCGCGACGCTCGCAAGGCGGATCGGGGTCTGTGGTCGCCCGACACCTGCAACGGCGAGCCCTAGGCTCTGAGGTAGCCACACTCATGCTCCAGCGGTCTCGGCGGCCAAACCAAATGTGGCCCAAACACCCCAGTTCTGGTTACAGACACGACGTTCGAACTCTGGACGAGACCTTTTCGGCAGCGATCGCGGCATCCTCACCCAAGGCAATGAGGGTTGCCGATTCCCGCTTACGAAGGGAATGCGCGCCCACGAAATACAAGCCCGGCACGAACGAAATAGCGCCGTCGTTGTGGATGGGAAACCGAGGCGATCAAATGAGATCGCCGAAGTGGATCCAGCTCGCGCAGTCGGGGCGGAGGCCCGGAGTGAAGATAACGGCCCGCAACCTCGCAGGTTCATCTGCTCGGGAGGCCGGGCCGTGAATGGGCGGGGGGGATAAGGTGAGCTGCGGATCGAGGACGGCAGCGGCCACATGCCTTGGCTGGATGATCCCGACAGGGTCGGCGGATTCATCCAAGGTTTCCTCAAGCCGCGACCCTAGTCCCACGGCAACCCGAGCCCTGTGCGCCGGACGCCTGAGGGCGTCATAGCATCGAGTCGTGAAGATGTCGCCGGTCATGAAGGGACTGCTGGTGGCCACCGGGGGAGTGATCCTCGTCGCCTACGTGGCCGTCGTGGAGCTGGGAATCAATGCCGGCCGCATTCACTTCGGGGTCACGGTTCGTGGCATGGACGTGGGAGGCCTCACAGTCGAAGAGGCGGTTCAGCGGTTGCAGGGTCGCGCCGCGCTGCTGGATTCCAAACCGATTGTTTTCGGCTCACAGGACCTTGGGAGGGTGTCGGTTTTTCCCTCCGATCTGAGCTGGATGGGGAACGTCGAAAAAACCGCCGAAGAGGCAGCGGCGGTTGGTCGTAACGGGGGGTTTTTTACTGCGGTTTCCGATCGCATCGTCGCCTATCTCGACGGTGTGGATGTCCCGTGGGAGGGGGGGCCGCAGGCTAGAAAGGTTTCGAGACTCATCAACCGTATCGAGAAGAGGGCGGCCGAGGAAGGTTTGGAGCTAGACCGGGGCCACCTGCGCGGCAAGATAAAGCGGCTCGTGCAGAGGTGGCCGCGCGCTCGCTGGTACCGGATTCCGGTCACGAGCTGAGTGCTCCGCACCGGAAATACGAATGCGACCGTAGTTACGGGGAGGTGCGCTTAGATGGCCGATTTCATCGACCCGCTGAAGCTTCCCAACATGCCGGAGCTCATGATCGCGGGCCCCGGCGAGCTGCACGAAGAGGATCTTGATGCCCTCAGCCACCAGGTCATGGCGCATTACGGGGACTTCTGGACCCAGCTCCACTCCGAGACGGTTGCGCTTGTGACCGAGGTGATGGGCGCTTCGGAGCCCGCCTATCTCGTTCCCGGCACAGGCTCGGCTTGCCTCGATGCAGCGATTATGAACCTGTTCGAGCCGGGACAACGAGTGGTGGTGGCCGACACAGGGTATTTCGGGCAGCGTCTCATCCAGATAGCTCGGGCGCAGGGTCTAGAGGTAATCGTCGTGGAGGTACCTCCGGGGGAGGCTATCGATCCGGCTCGCATCGCGGACGTTGTCGCGGGCCTCGACGGAGTTCTGACGGTCCACGTGGAGACCGCCACCGGCGTGCGTCACCCCATCGAGCAGATTGCCCGGGTGGCCGCCGAAGCCGGAGCCGCCTGCGTGGTGGATGGAGTGGCATCGGTGGGCGCAGAGATCGCCTCGGTCGATCAGATGGGGCTCGACGCCCTGGTCACGAGCAGCCAGAAGGGTCTGGACGGCCCCCCCGGACTCGGCATGGTGGCGCTGTCGGCATCCGGCCGTGCTCGCGTTGAGGCTCGCAGCATCAGACCACCCTCCTGGTATCTGGACCTCAAGACCTGGGATTGGTTCAGGAGCGAGTGGGGGGCCTGGCACCCACATCCGGTGACGATGCCGTCGAACCTGGTCGTGGCGCTGAACTCGAGCCTCAGGCGGATTTTCGAGCGGGGGCTAGACGCCTGGGTCGAGGACCGCCGTCTCCTGGCGAAGAGGTGCCGCGAAGGCCTCCAGGATCTCGGATTCGAGCCGATTCCTTCGCCGGGCTGCGAGGCCAACCTCGTGGTGGCGGCATGGTGCGAGGATCCCGCTCCGATCCTCACCCACCTGTTGAAGGAGGAGCATCTGATGATCTCGGGCGGGTTGCCGCCCACCCAGGGGCGGGCCATCCGCGTCGGCCTCATGGGCAGAACTGCAACCGAGGAGATGGTCGAGCGCGTTCTTCAGGGCATCGAAAGCGCGCTCACGAAGCCGTGATCAATAGATATTCGATTACGCCTCGGCGGCGCAGCAGCGACCACTGAGCCAGCATCAGCCGCGCCCCCGCCCGATACAACATGGGCGCGTCGTGGTGTGCATCCAAGCGGGAGCTCAGGTAGGCGATGGCCGGCTCGAGCACCTCTGCCGTGCAACGACGCACCTCGACCTGAGAAAAGCCCGCGGTTCGAATCTGAGCCTCGATTCTGGTCGCGCTTGTCATGTTGCTTGCCTTGAGTCCCCACAAGCGCAGGTTGGCGGCGCCCGCCAAGGCCTCGTCGGGCCACAGCGGGAAGCGTTCCATCGAGACATCGGACATGCTCAGGACGCCGCCGGGAGAGAGGACGCGACGAGCCTCGGCAAAGAATGCGGGCCGCGAGGAAAAGTGGAAGGCGGCTTCGACGCTGATGATGCCCTCGGCACTCGCATCCCGCAGGGGAAGCCGGGTGGCGTCGGCGGCCAGCGGCGCGGCGTCGGCCCGCTTCAGTCGTGCCGCTCCGTAGCGAAGTTGCGCCTCCGTGATGTTTACGGCGATCAACGAGCGCGCCTGCGTCACGTCCTTGATGACGGGGTCCTGGGCCCCCAGCCCGTTGCCGACATCAACCACCACGGAATGTTTCGGCAACGGTGCGGCGAGCGTTGCCACGAGGTGCTCGGATGCGTTGGAGGCGTCGTGCTGGCCCGGCTCCCACAGGCCGAGGTTGAGCCATCCGTCGGGCGGAGCGATGAAGAAGTCATCACCCAGGCTCTCGTAGACGGTGGCGGCGGGGTTCTTCCCCAGTCTCAGCAGCAGAGACAGGTGCCTGAAGTTCTCGGGCGTCACTCTCGGCATGGTCGGCATGATCGAGATGCTATGCGGACGGGTCGGTTCGGGCAGGCAGGATGCCGTCGGCGAGCGTGAAGTTGGCCCGCGCGGGTAGAAGGGAAGTGAACCCCGAATACCCACAACCTTTGGAGGGATGCTGAATGCGCACGCGCGCGATTGCAGGAGTGAAGGTAAGCGCCATCGGACTGGGTGCCATGCCCATGTCGCTCGAGGGCAGGCCCGACGAGGATCAGTCGATTCGCACCATTCACGCTGCTCTCGACGACGGAGTCACGTTCATCGACACCGCCGACGCCTACTGCATCAGTGACAGAGAGATCGGGCACAACGAACGTCTGATCGCCAAGGCCATCTCCTCGTGGGCTGGGTCTGAGACCATTCATGTCGCCACCAAGGGCGGGCAGACGCGGCCGGGCGACGGCTCGTGGCAGCAGGACGGTCGTCCGGAGTACTTGAAGAGTGCCTGCGAGGCGAGCCTCGAAGCACTGGGCTTGGAGTCGATCTGGCTCTACCAGTACCACCGCCCGGACCCCAAGGTGCCTTTCGCCGAGTCGGTTGGCGCCCTCAGGGACCTTCAGGACGAGGGCAAGATCCAGCTCGCCGGGCTCTCCAACGTGAGCATCCGGCAGATCGATGAGGCGAGTGAGATCATCGGCATCGCCAGCGTACAGAACGAGTTCTCTGCGTCCTTCACAGCCTCGGAGCCGGAGCTTCGCCACTGCGAGAAGCGCGGCATTGCGTTTCTTCCTTGGAGGCCCCTGGGCGGCATCGGGAGGGCGAGCGAGCTCGGCGACCGGCATCGCGCCTTCTCCGAGGTGGCCGATGAGTGCGGAGTCTCGCCGCAGCAGGTGGCGCGGGCGTGGGAGCTCGCCAAGGCGGGCAATGTCGTCCCGATCCCGGGCGCAAGCCGCCCCGAGACGATCCGCGACAGCCTGGGGGCCGCGGAGCTTCAGCTATCCGACGACCAGCTTCGTCGCCTCGAGAACTAGGTGCACCTAGAAGACCAGAGCCTTGTCGGCCTCCTCGATAAGCCGGGCGGCCTCCGGCGGCCCCACCCAGGTCCCGTTGAGAGTCACCAGGTCGTCGTCGGTCGCCCCCCGGGCGACCGCGCAACCCTTTCAGACGTACACGGGGATCTGGTGTTCCTTGAGCTTGGACAAGAGCTCGGCCATGGGGGGCAACCCCACTCCGGCTATGTCCTGCCCCTTGCTCCCGATTACGACCTCGACGCCGTCGCCCACGAGCAGAATCTGCGTGTCGTGGCCCACCTCGGCCGAGCCGTTTACCGCGAGGTGAAGAGGCACCGAAGCCAGAGTGGGGTCGTCTGCGCCTTTGCTGACCAGGTAGAGGAATCTCACGAGAGCCTCCTTCGGAGCTGGATCCGCTTGTGCTCCTGACTATAGAGCAGCGGCTACAGCACCTCGAGGCTCGCCTGAAGGAGATCGCGCTGTGGCTGGTGCGGGAGCATGCCGAGCTCTCCGAGTGGAGCTTTGACGGCAGCCCGCTAACTCGGGGAGCGTCGTGGCCCACCCTCGAGGGCGTTCGCACGATGACGCATCCACTGTGTCGTCTCCCCGATGGGTGGCCGCTCGAGGAGGCGCGGCTCGATCTTGCTCTGGGCGGCGAGGGGCTCCTGCGCATCCGCTACGAGGACGGCCGCGACGAGCGCTATGGCCTCGACCCGTTCCACCACCTCTTCAAGCTCTCCGGCCACGCCTTTCAGCTCGAGGTCGAGGCGGTTGCGCGCCTGCCACTGGGAGTGCCCAACCGCAGCGCGCGGCTCGAGCGGGCCCGGCTCGTGTGGATCGACGAGGCGCTCGTGGTCTTCGAGCGCCGGCTGACGCTGGTAGCAGAGACGCTGCGAGCCGCTGGTGCTGCCGATGTGGTCGAACCGCTCTTGGCGATTGCAGAGGAGGCGATTATCGGGCTCGAGTGGCCTTCTCGCACCGAGCCCTACGTGTCGCGCACCGCCCCAGCCGAGTTCATGCAGCAGATCTGGGAGCTGCCCGAGGGCATCGAGGAGCATCCGCCGGGACTTGACGATGCGGCACGCGCCTCGATTCACTCGGCGGCCGAGCGCCTGGATCGGGACATCGCCTCCCTGCGCGAGCTGCACCCACCGCGGGGAGCGGTGCACCTGAGTGGTCATGCTCATCTCGACCTGGCGTGGTTGTGGCCGCTGGAGGAGACTCGCCGCAAGGCTCGGCGCACCTTTCACACCGTGACTCAGTTGCTGGAGCGGTACCCGGAGCTCACCTTCAATCAGTCCTCGGCCCAGTTCTACGCATTCATAGAGGAGGACGACCCCGAGCTCTTCGACGTAATTCGGCGGCGAGTCGACGAGGGCCGCTGGGAGGCTTTGGGAGGCATGTGGGTCGAGCCGGACCTCAACATGCCCTGCGGAGAGTCGATCGCTCGACAGCTTCTATACGGCCAGCGCTATTTTCGATTTGCCTTCGGCAGGACCTCCTCGGTGTGTTGGCTCCCGGACTGCTTCGGGTTCACGCCCGGTCTCCCGCAGCTGCTGTCACTGGCAGGCATCAACTCGTTCTTCACTCACAAGATGAACTGGTCCGAGTCGAATCCTTTTCCCTACGACCTCTTCTGGTGGGAGGGGCTGGACGGCACCAAGGTCCTGGCGCACGGGTTCAACAATCCCGACATGGGCTACAACGGCAGGCTGGGGCCGTTAGCTCTGACCGGGACGTGGCGCAACTTTCGGGGCAAGCAATTCCACCCCGAGACGCTTCTCACGATCGGCTACGGCGATGGGGCGGGGGGACCGACGGCCGAGATGCTCGAGCGCCACCGGGAGCTGAAGTCGTTCCCCGCGTTGCCGAGCGCTCACTTCGGGCGCGTGGACGACTACTACGAGGAGACTCGCTCCGAGCTCGGCGACGCCCGCCTGCCGGAGTGGAGCGGCGAGCTCTACCTCGAATTTCACCGGGGGACGCTGACCTCACAGGGTCGCATCAAACGCCTGCATCGCCTGGCCGAGCGCAATCTCGTTGCTGCCGAGAGCGTCGCGGCACTGCGGGCCCTGGTCGGAGGGCCCGCACCGGAGAACCTCGAAGGACGGTGGCGGATTCTTCTTCGCAATGAGTTCCACGACATTCTGCCCGGGAGCAGCGTACTGGAGGTCAACAAGACGGCCGAGAAGGAGCTGCTCGAGGTTTCGAACGACGCGGCGGAGCGGCTCGACGCGCAGCTCCACGCGCTGGTCCACGAGAAGGTCGCGGGGGGAGACGAAGACGGAGTGTTGGTCGTTAACCCCGACGCCTCCATCAGGCCGCTCCGGCTCGAGCTTCCACCCGGCGTGGCGGGGGCTCAGGAGGTCGAGGGGGGAGGCGTTGTTGCGACGAAAGATTCGATCGCGCCGCTGTCCATCGCCGTAGCCGTCGACCTACGGGCTCAAACGGGACTGGAGTCGGGCGACGACAGGCTCGAAAACGAGCTCGTGCGCGTGGGTTTCGGCGACGATGGGACGATTGCCTCAGTGTTCGACAAGAGGGCCGGCCGGGAGGCCCTCGCAGGCCGGGGCAACCAGCTGTGGGCTTTCGTCGACAAGCCGCGTGCCTGGGACGCCTGGGACCTCGATGCTGCCTACGCTCTTGACGGCGAGGAGATCGTGGCGCTGGAATCGTTCGAGGTCATCGAGCGCGGCCCACATCGCGCCGCTCTGCGCATCGTGCGGTCGTTCCGCAACAGCCGCATCACGCAAGACGTGCGGCTGTGGGCCAATTCCAGGCGCCTGGATTTCAAGACGACGCTCGAGTGGAACGACCGCCACTTCCTTCTGAAGTGCCGCTGGCCGCTGGCAGTGCGCGCCCGGGTAGCTTCGTTTGAGACAGCGTTTGGAATCGTTCAGCGGCCCACGCACCGCAACACGTCGTGGGACCAGGCTCAGTTCGAGGTGCCCGCGCACCGCTTCGCAGACCTGTCCGAGCCTGGTTACGGCGTCGCCTTGCTGAACGACGGGCGCTACGGGCACCACGCGCTCAACAATGAGCTGGGCCTCAGTCTCCTGCGTTCTCCCGCCTACCCCGACCCGCTCGCCGACGAGGGCAGACACGACTTCACCTACGCCTTGCTCCCCCATGAGGGAGGCCTTATCGATGGCGGGGTTCTGGCGGAGGCAGAGGACCTCAACCGGCCCCTGCCTGCCATCCCGGTCCGGGCGGCGGGCGCGGCAACCTGGCAACCGGTGCGGCTGGAGGGCGTTGCTCTCGGACTCGGCGCGCTCAAGCGCCAAGAGGACGCCGAGGGTCTCGTCTTGCGAGTTTACGAGCCCCAGGGAGCACGCGGCCCCCTCACGGTTCAGTTACCCGAGGGGTGGAAGGTGACCGCCGAAGTCGATTTGCTCGAGGAACCCATCGGGCCCCCTCCCGATCGGATGGGCCCCTTCCAGGTTCGGACGCTATTGCTCGAGCAAAATCCGCCGAGTGGTCGTCAAACGCCGCCAGAGAGCATCTGATGACCACTCGGCGCCGAAAGGGCATGATTAGCGCATGGAGTCGGGCGTCGTCGAGATCCCCAAGGGCAGCCGCAACAAGTACGAGTACGACCACGAACGGAACATCATCAGACTCGACCGTCGCCTGCTCTCGGCGACGACCTATCCGGCCGACTACGGCTTCATACCCGACGCCCGAACCGTCATGCTTGCGGCTCGGGCTCTTCCAGCGGTCCTTCCATCGCCCAGAACCGACCAGTGCCGGGCGTCGGCTGAGCAATCCCGCAAGCTGGCCATTCGAGCAACGCAGTAACGATGCCGATCGCCTGTGAAGAAGTCAGCGCTCGCTCGTAGATGAGGGATTGGTGGCAATGCGAATTAACGCCAATAGAGTCTCGGTCCGAAGCGAACTCCACGCCCGCTATGTAGGGCCGCATCGAGCCAGGCCGGCTGGTCCTCGTGCCAGACGCCAGAAGACGTGCGACGAATCATTAGACCTAACGCCGCCGCAGCGCCAGGATCACGATCATCACAGTCACGACAAAGGCGGCGGCGACAACAAGCTCGAGAGGTCCAAACTGTGGCACAACGGAGAGCCTACGACTTTACGAATGGTCCGGCAGCTCACGGCTGAAATGCCAAAGGACAAGCTGGAGCGGCTGGCACAGAGCTCCCAGCAGCACCTCACCTCAACCAAATCAGTGATGAAAGTCATCCTCGATCCGTTCGATCAGAGCGCCGATGTCATCGACCTCCACTCCTGAGCGGATTCCAAGATCGTGTGGCTCCACCACGAATTTCGGTGGGTGGACATGTCTGATCATTTCGGTCGCCAGCCTCACGAGTGTTGCGTTGTCCGGCGCTAGTTGGCCGTCCGGGAACCTTGTCGTGTCCTCGAGTCCCGCCCGTGTGCCGTGTCCGCGCCGGAGGGCTCGAGCCATGACGTGCCAGGTGGCGATGCCGTCGCCATGATGAACCTGCTCCAAGCTCACGTCCGCGTCCGCCAGAACCTTCTCCATCGCCTCTGCGTGCGCGACGGCAGGGCCGGGCTCGGCATCCAACGGCTCGATGAGAACGCGCACGCAACGATCGGCTAGCCCAGAGTCAATGAAGCGGTGGGCGTCGTCGAGGTGCAGGAGTCCCGCCTCGATCCCGACCCCGCGCGCTATCAGCAAATCGCACAGTTCGACGATGCCTTCCTCTCCCTGGTTCGCGGTGACAAGCTCGGGAAGCTCTGTCCAATGGGAGATCGTCTGCAGTCGCTGTGGATGGG
Organism: Actinomycetota bacterium; assembly: GCA_013695465.1. Lineage (GTDB taxonomy): Bacteria > Actinomycetota > CADDZG01 > CADDZG01 > WHSQ01 > JACDAL01. Next base: position 12,479 of record JACDAL010000039.1, read on the forward strand.
GCTCGATCGCCTCCGACGTGCTCAAGGAGATGGGTACCCTGGGACACGCGGCCCGGACTGCCCGCAGCGTCGTTGCGCACGGTCCTGCGGCGAATGTTTCGGTACCCGCGTCGTCATAGGGATGCAGGTGCAGCACCTGGGCCCCTGCCGCGACCGCCTCACGTCCTTCAGCTGCAAGCTCGGCCGGCGTGCGCGGAATCGCCGGGTGTTCCTCGCGCGTTCGAGAGCCATTGAGGCAGGCCTGAAGCAACATTCGGCGGCGAGTCAGGCTGCGGCTACCCGGAGATCCCGGTAGAGCAGGGCCGCGTCGCCGAGGCGACGGCGCAGCTCGCGTTCGAGACCGGCTATCGGGTAGAGGTTCTGCGGCGCGCGTGGATCCTTGTGGGGTTTCGAGGAGAAGCGGGGAAGCGCAGCCGCGACGGCGTCGGCCAGCGCGATCACGTCTGAAGTCTCGTGGTCGGCCGACGCCTCACAGCGAACCACGCCGGCCCAGGGATGGCCGATTGAGCCGGGAAGCCGCAGATACCAGGAGAAGCGGCTCCACGAGCTCATCATGAGAAACACCGGGGTTCGCTGTCCTGGTCCAAGGGCCGCGACGACCTGTTCCTGGGCTCCCTGGAGGTAGGAAACGTGATGAGTCTTGATGTAGCCGACTGCGCCGGGCACGCTCTGCCGTCCCCGCAAAGGGCCGTCCACGATCACAAGCGGAGCGTCGTGAGCTGCCGCTAGGGTTATCTCGAGCTCGCCCATGCGTTGCTGTAGCGCCAGGCTGAGCACATCGGGGTCGCCTGAGGGGGCGCTACGCACAGGGTAGGAGACGTGCCGGCACCTGATCGCCTCCGCCTGGGGAGCCGCCGTGAATAAGCCGCGCCGCACCTCTGCGGAAACCACCTCTGCCCTTCCATCGCAGAGGACGGCACCCGCGGCGAAGGTGGCACAGATCCCCGGACAGCTTGCCGCCCCGTCCTCGATCCACACCTGGGCGTCGACCCTGCGGACCCCATCGGTGAACAGGATGCGCTCGGGGGGCGGATCGAGCGATGGGGGAGCAATAGGCGCCCATCCATCGAGGTCCCGTTCGATCTCTGCGTCGACTGTGGCGCCCGTCTCGGGGAGCTCGTGATCGGTGGCGGCGCCGTACTCGGGCGCCCAGGTTTCGATCGCGAACCTCATGCGGGTTGGACCTCCAGGTCCGTCACTCTTTCAACAGTCGAGGTGATCTGGTTCTTTCGCACCCGAAATTGCAGCGGGACGCGCTCGGCCAACTCGCGCACGTGAGTGACTATGCCCACCATGCGGCCGGTGGCGGCGAGGTTCTCGACCGTAGCGGCCACCGTCTCGAGTGTGTCCGCATCAAGGGTTCCAAACCCCTCGTCCAGGAAGATGGCGTCGAGACGGGCGGCGCCCTTTTCGGCGAGCTCGGACAGCTGATCCGACAGCGACAAGGCCAGGGACAGCGATGCCAAAAAGGTCTCGCCTCCCGACAGCGTCTTTGCCGAGCGCGTTTCGTCGGCGTTGTGATGGTCGATCACCAGGAAGTCACCGGTATCGCTCAGCGTCATGGAGTATTGGCTTGTAGAGAGTTCGTTGAGCGTCCTAGTGGCGCCCTCGACCAGTCGGCGCAACGCTTCCTCGACTATCCAGCTCTCGAAGCGACCCGGTTTGGCCGAGAGCTCGAGGGCGAGCCCGCTTGCCACCTTCGCTTCGGCCCGACGCCGCTTCAGGGTAGCTCGAAGCTCGTGCGCGGCGGCGATACCACGCTCGATCCCCTTCACTTCAGCCGCTGACTGCGCCGCGGCACTCATGACCGTCTCGAAGATGGCCCCGTTCACTACTTCGAGCTCGCAGTCGCGGCAGGAGCGCCCGAGGTCCTCGATTAGAACCGTCTGCTCCTTAGCGGCTTCGGCGGCGCTCGCTTCGCACGCGGCGGCCTCCTTCTCGAGCTCGGGAGCCCGGGTCGCGGCCCACAGCGCGAGCTTGCCCCAGTCTCCGGCAAGATCCGAGCCCTCGGTGGGAGGTGGACGGAGCGCCGCCAAACGGTCGCGCCTGTCGTCGAACTGCCGCCGGAGCTTGCGCTCGGCCGTTTGTAGCTCCTCCCACTCCCTGCGGGCAGCACGAGCGTTGCGGATCGCCTTGGCCTCGGCGGCCCGCGCTGCCTCGACCCCCTGTTCGGCTTCGTCAATCGCGGCGAGTACATCGGTCAGTGTTTTTTCATCTCGCTCCTCGGCCAGCGCCGCATCCAGAAGGTTGCGCTGGTGCTCCAGCACGTTCATGCCCGCTTGAGCGGCGGCCACCTCTTTGGCCGCGGCGTTGAGCTCAGCGGCGGCCTTGAGCCCGTCTGCGCGCGCGCTCATCGACTCGGCGCGCGCCACCTTGAGGTCGGGCGGGACCTCGTGCGCGGGAAGCTCCGCGACGAGTTGGAGGCACACCGGGCAAGCGTTCCCTACGCTTAGGTCGGAGGCGAGGTCGTGTGCCGCGTGCTCGCTGCGCGCCGCCTCCTCAGAAGCAGTAGCGGCTTCAATTCGGGCGTTCACCTCGTCGTGCGCCGCCTGGGCCCCATCGAGCCGGCTGGTAGCTGCCGCCACTTCATTTGCCTTCTCGGCGACGGCCCGGGCAAGGTCTCGGCGGCTGCGGTGGGCGGCGAGCGCTTCGAGCACCGGCTCTCGAGGGCCACGATCGGCGCGCGCTGTCATTCGCACCGCCAGCTCATCCCCGGCACTCGCGGTCTGTGCTTCTGCGTCTGCCAGGTCGGATACGGACAGGCTCAGGCGAGCCCCCAGCGCCGTCACCTCCGAGGGAACCTCGAGTGAGTCCAACAGGGAGATCGCCTTCAGCGCCTCCTGAGTCGCGGCCTGAGCCGTCCTTTGTTTCTCTGAGAGTTCCGCCAGGTGCGGGGTGGCCTCTCTCACCGTCCGTTCCAGGGCCTGCAGGCGTTCGAGTCCGGAACGGGCCCGCTGAAGGGCTTCGGGAGTGGCGTCGGCGAAGTCCTCTTCGAGCCGCCGCTCGTTGACCTCGCAATTTATCCGGGCTTCGTTCGCGAGCGTCTGGGCCCGCCTGCTCATGCGCTCGTAGATGCCGAGGTTCAGGAGCTTCACGATCATGCCCTGGCGGTCCTTGGGTCCGTCGTGAAGAAAGCGGGAGAACTCGCCCTGGGGAAGAACGACGCAGCGCGTGAAGTGGTCGAAGGACAGCCCGAGGAGCTCGGTAATGGCGGCCGTGAGCTCGACGGCTCCCCGGGCGAGCACCTCACCCGCGCACTCGAGTACCGCTTCCTTGGTGGTGGCGTTCCCTTTGCTCACCTGCCTGACCACCCGCACCGCGCTGAACTCCCGCTCGCCGATGGCGAAGTCGAGACGCACCTTGGCCTCGAGCTTTCCGTGGCTGATGACCGGCGCCACCAGTCCCTTGTGCTCGTAGCGTGGCACCGAGCCGTAGAGAACGAAGCAGATCGCATCGATCACCGTGGACTTGCCGGAGCCGGTAGGCCCCACCAGGGCGAACAGCTCGCAGTCGGAGAAGTCGATCTCGGTGCTCTCGCGAAAGCTCGTGAATCCCTGGAGCTGGAGCCGCACGGGCCTCATGCGCACTCCTCGTAGAGGGACCCGAACAGCCGCACCAGCTCGGGGTCGTCGACGTCGCGTTCCGAAAGATACTGCCCGAACAGCTCGTGAGGCGCGTTGTGTGAGCGCTGTGGGCGTGCTGCCGTCTCCCCCTGCAGCTCGGGGCGGACCAGGACCTTGACGGCGTGGGGGAACAGAGCGCGTACCTCGTCGGCCAGCCCGACGCGGATCTTTTCCTTCACGATGACGCGAAGGAGATCTCCGCCGGTGTTGTCGCGCAGCGACTCGAGCCATTCGAGTGTCCCCTCCAGCGTGCGCAGGCGGCGACCCGAGCTCAGCGGCACCTCCGTTACCGTCGCCGGCGTGCTCTCGCTTGCCTCGATCACGAGTACCTGTTTGGCCTCGGAGCCGTCGTCGGAGAAGTCGAGCTGAAGGGGAGACCCGCAGTAGTGGACGGGGCACAGCCCCGGCATGCGCTGGGCGCGGTGGAGATGGCCGAGCGCGACGTAGTGCGCGTCGTCCGGAAAGGCGCCGGCGTCGATCGTGTAGTCGAAGATGGTCTGCGCGGTGCGCTCGCCCCCCCCGTGCAGTGCGCCGACGATCGTCAGGTGGGCGAGGACGAGGTTCACTGCGGATTGGTCGAAGCCCGCGGTGAGGGCCTCCACGATGCGGTAGAGACGGTCGCGATAGATACCGCCGTGCTCGGCGGCTTGCAGGCCCATCAGCTGGTCGGCCTTGACGATGTGGCGTTGGGACAGCCAAGGGATCGTGGCGATTCGGGCCTGCTCACCCGAGGAGGTGGTGATCTCGAGCGGGGCGGCGTTGTTCACGAACGCCCGGATCCTCACTCCGGCACTTTCGAAGAGAGGTGCTACTGCGTCGAGGCGCCGTTCGTTGTCGTGATTGCCGGGCACCACCACCACGGGGGCCAGGCGCCCGAGATCGAGCAGGGCCCTGTAGACGATGCGCTCGGCCTCGGGCGACGGCGACGCGGTGTCGAAGAGATCCCCCGCCACGAGGATGAGATCGACGGCCTGCTCTTCAGCGGCGGTCGCTATCTCCTGAAGGACCGCCTGGTGCTCGTCGGTGCGCGATATTCCGCCGATCCCCTTGCCTACGTGCCAGTCCCCGGTGTGAAGGATCCTCATGAGCTGGGGAGCCCCTCGAACGGATCTTCGGGCTCGTCCATGGCGGCTGGGTTGGCACCGGCCTCCGAGGGCCGGCTCGCCCACGCGGGGAAAGGGAACTCGACTAACAGGGGGACGGGGATCTCGGGCTGGGACACCATCATCGAGCCGGGCTTGAGGATGGTGGCGCGGTCGCGCACCGCCCCCTTGAGGAAGCCGTACTGGCCACGCTCGGCCTCGGCAGAGTCGAGCCGGCCGACCACGCGGATCGAGCTCTGCCCGACGATGCGATCCTCGACCTGGCTAGCGGTCTGCTGGGCCCCCACCAGGATGATTCCCAACGAGCGCCCCCTCTCGGCCACATCGAGCAGGATCTCCTTGATGGGGCTACTGCCCTCCTTGGGAGCGTATTTGTTTAGCTCGTCGAGTACCAGGAACAGCAGCGGACGAGCCCGGCCCGAGCGCTCCTTCTCCTCGAAGGTCTTCCTTATGACCACGCCTACGACGAAGCGCTTGGCCCGGTCGGGGAGGTTGTGTAGGTCGACCACCGTGACCTGCTTCTCGAGCCGGACGCGGTGGCCCGGGGCGTCCGGGATGTCGCCGCGGATGAGCCGTTCCAGCGGCCGGATCGTGCCGTAGAGCCGGCGAATGAAGGCGTTGATCGTACCGAGACCGATGGCGGGGCCTGCCCACTCGTTGCCTTCCTGGACCTTCGAGGTGATTACCTCCACAAGCTCCCGGAACGTGCGCACTTCCTCTCCTTCGATGTTGACGCCGCCCTCACCGATGGGCGTGGCGTGGCGCAGCTGGGCGGCGACGTTGAACACGACCATCGTGTAGTGCTGGCGGTCGTCCTCGGCATCGGCGAACAAGAACGGCAGCAGCTCGTCGTGGCAGAATTCCTCGATAGTCCAGAAGAACGAGGTGACTCCGCGGGACCGGCTGGAGACATCGGGGGCCGCGTTGCGGTCGCCCGTGCGCGGCGGCGCGTAGAAGGCGGCGCTCGCAAAGGGACCGGGCGGCATGCCCAGGGACCGGTAGCGGTCCTCGTCCTGCCCGGTGAGCTGAATGTTGGGATGATCCAGGAACAGCAGGTCTTCGCCCTTGACGTTGAAGATCAGCGCCTTGGTGTTGAGCGCCTCTGCGCCCAGGACTCCCGAGTTGAAAAGACTGTAGAGAAGGAAGGTCGCGTAGGTGGTCTTCGTGGCCACCCCGGAGATGCCCGAGATGTTCACGTGTGCTCCCCGTGTCCCATCGAGGAACTCGAGGTTCAAGAACACGGGTTCGCCGCTCCTCGACACCCCTGCAGGCAGACGCTTGTCCATGCCGTCGAAGAACAGAGCCTGGTCCCGGTCCTTGCCCTCGGCCCGCATGACGGCGGCGCCGGGGAGGGGAGGTATGAAGACTTCGGGCTCGACCCTGGTCGTGGTGATCTGTGCCGCTTCGCAGACCTCGCCGGGAAGGACCCCGTCCTCGATCAAGAAGACGTCGGAGTCGAAGCGAGCACCCTCGTAGCGCGCCCTGACCTGGGACACGATTCCGTAGACGCTGACCGGTTCGCCCCCGGGGGGCCGCCGCACAGTGGCGACGACATCGTCGAGCTGTAGCGAGCGTCCGGGCTCGAGTGCGACCCAAAACTCGAGGGGAGTCGAGTCGACCGTTCCGAGTACCCGGCCCACGAGACGTGCCTGGTCTTCGTTCATCCCATCCCTTCCATCGCCACTTTCGGCTGGCCCTGTTGGCATGCTTGATGGCCCTCTTTATCGGCTATCGACAGCGTACGCGCGGGGTGTGACACATTGGCTGATATCCGAGGGTCTCTGTCGAACCTTGCGGCCTCGGCAACGGTGGGGGGTGGGGCACGGCTCACTGTCGGGCAAGGATCAGCCCCGGTCCCGCGACGGGGCGGCCGGCCTGGTTGTCGATGTGTGACCGTCGCACCTGAGCCACCGAATCCGGTGGGCGATGGGCGACCGTCGCACGTGAGCCCGGCCTGGGCCACTGGTGGGGGCAGAAGCCGTGTCTCACTCAATCCTCCAGCCTTTAGTAACCTCGCTCGGATGAAGGCGAACCTCTTCAACTCGCGGGCGGACAGGCTGAGAGATGCGACCGTCATCGCCGTGCTGCGGATGAGATCGGCGAGCGATGCCGTCGAGGGCATGGGCGTGGCCGTCCGCGGTGGCTTCGAGGCCGTCGAGGTCACGATGAACACTCCGGGGGCCGCCGATGCCCTCTCCGAGGTGGCGGGCCGGATCGACGCAATCGTCGGCGCCGGGACGGTTCTCGAGCCGCAGCAGGTCAAGGAGGCCTACGACGCCGGTGCCGAGTTCATCGTCACTCCGGTGGTGGTGCCCGAGGTTGTCGAGGCTGCCCACTCTCTGTCGCTGCCGGTGACGCTGGGCGCATCGACGCCCACCGAGATCCACAGCGCACGCAGGGCGGGGGCGGACTGGGTCAAGGTGTTCCCCGCCGAGAGCCTGGGAGGACCGGACTACATCGAGCATGTCCTTGGCCCCCTCGACGACGTGCCCCTTTTCGTCTCGGGCGGGATTACTCCGGAGAACTACCTCGGCTACCTCGATGCGGGCGTCGAGCTGGTGGGATTCGGCGAGTCGGTGTTCAGCTCCCAGCTGGCCGCCCAGGGGCGTTACGACGAGATCGAACGTCGCGCCGTCGGCGTGTGCCGCCGGCTCGATATGTACATCACCGACCACGCCGAGGGCTGAGCCTCAGGCTCGCCGGGAAAGCTCCGATGCCCCAGAGCCGAGTCTAGCGGTGCCCAAAAGCCAGGATGGGCTCGCTCGCCTCGTTGCTCGAGAGGGCGTGGCGCACTGGGTGGTGGAGGCGTTCAGGGCGGTCGATAGAGCCGACTTCACGCCGGAGAACACAGGGGCCGCGGCCTATGCCGATCGTCCCGTGGCCCTGCCGGAAGGTCAGACCACGAGCCAACCATCGCTGATCGCCAGGATGATCGACGAGCTGGCGCCGCCTCGGGGGGGCCGCGTCCTGGAGGTGGGCACGGGCTTCGGCTTCCAGACAGCGCTATTGGCTCAGCGGGCCGCATTGGTGGTGTCGGTCGAACGCCACCCTCGCCTCGCGGAGCGAGCCTGCGCCAACCTCGAGCGAGCCGGGGTGGCCAATTGTGTGGTGGTGGTGGCAGACGGCTGGAAGGGTGAGGTCGGCCATGCCCCCTACGACGGCATCGTCGTCTCGGCCACGGCGCCGGAGGTTCCGCCCGACCTTGCTGCGCAACTTACCGAGGGGGCTCGCCTGGTAATTCCTGTAAAGGATGGATACGATGAGCGGGTTGTGTTGTTGGAGAAGCACGCGGACCGCTTGGAGTCGATAAGAACTGTGGTTCCCGCTCGCTTCGTTCCTCTAGTACGGGAGTGAGCAGTGCACAGAGCTCTTGTTTTTGCCGTAGCGATACTCACGGCTTTGTCCACTTTCGCCGGCGGGGTCGCCGCGGCAAGGCTACCGTCCATCTACTCTGCGTCGGCCGCTGATCCCGGCTATTTCAACTTCGCCGTGATCGGGGACTTCGGTACCGGTGGCGATGAGCAAGCGGCGGTGGCACAGCGTATGTGCAAGTGGCGCGCCAATCATCCCTTCGGCCATGTCTTCACGACCGGCGACAACATCTACGACTCGGGGCAGGAAAAGTACTTCGAGAGAAGGTTCTGGAAACCCTACGCGTGCCTGTTGGACGCCGGGGTCAAGTGGCATGCGACCCTCGGCAACCACGACATCATCGCCAACGACGGTCGCGATGAGCTCAACGAATCGACCTTGGGGATGAAGGCTCGGAACTTCGTGGTGCGGCGCAACGGCGTGCGCTTCGTGATGGTGGACTCGAACGCGCTTCGGATGGGTTGGATCCGGCGTCATCTTCGGAGCAAGCCGGGCGATCGCTGGACCATCGTCGTGTTCCATCACCCCGTCTTTTCACCGGGTACCGCACACGGATCGACGCCGGGGTTAAGGAAGCTCCTGAGTCCCTTGTTCCGACGCCGCGGCGTCGACCTCGTACTCAACGGTCACGACCACCTCTATTCGGTCACAAAACCACTAAAGAAGATTCGCTACCTCGTTACGGGGGGTGGGGGCCGCGGGCTCTATCCGTGCGGTAAGGCGGGCTTCAGCGCAGTGTGCGTGGAAAGAAATCACTTCGTCTACGTTCACGCGGGGCGGACGCGGCTGCGAGTCCGGGCGGTGCCGGCCAAGGGCCGGGTGTTCCACCGCTTCCGCACCCGAGGCCGGGCTTAGCCGACTCTTTCACCGGCGTAGCGATCGTTTATGCGCTGTTGTCAACGACCCGAGCGATGATCTTTTTGGCTTGAGGAGGAACGTCCGACAACTCCACTTCGAACCCCGCCTCCCGCGCATCATCCATCAAACCTCTCAGTGCGAGGGCTCCGGTGAGGTCGACGCGCCCAAGGCCCCCGAGGTGAAGGTTCAGCCCGTTGGCCGAGGGGTGTTCTCCGAGGAGCTTGCCGAAGGCATCTTCGAGCCCGGGAGCTGAGGCGAAATAGAGCACACCTTTCGGCGCCAGGTGTAGGACATCTCCATCTCTCCATGCGGGGATCGACAGGTGCAGCTCTCGCCACAGGTGAGCCAGGATCGCCAACAGGATCCCGATAATCACGGCTCGCTCGATGTGTGGAGCAAGAATGACGGTCAACAGGAAAGTGGCAAGCGCCACCGCGAACTGGAGTCGGGCGTAGCGGTAATAGTCGCGAAAGCGAGGCACCTGCACGAGATCGCTCACGGTGACGATGATTGCGGCGGCGAGCACGGCGACCGGTAGCGTCTCCAGCACCGTCACAAAAGGAAGAAAGAGGAGCACGACCAGGCCGGTGGTGGCACCGCTGATTCGGGTGCGGGCACCAGCGTCGCGCGCCAGTGCGGTGCGTGACAGCGAGCCACCGACGGGAAAGCCGCCTCCCAATCCCGAGAGAAGGTTGGCGGCACCCTGTCCGATCAGCTCCCGGTTGGGGTCCCAGCGAAGGCGATCGAGGATCGAGTAGCGCCGAGCGATCGATGCGGGTTCGGCAAAGCCGACCAGCGCAATCACGAGAGCGGGAGCAAGCAACTCGCGAAGAGAGCCCCACGGGAGGGCAAGTGAGATTGTCGGGAGCCCCGATCCGATATCCCCGAGCACCGCCCCCTCGTAGCCCACCAGCGCAGTGAAGCCGAGCGCCAGCACCACCGCCGCGAGGATCCCCGGAAAGAGATGGTGCACGCGTTTCCCGCCGGCTATCAGCAACGCGGTGGCGATTGCGACCGGTATAGCTTCGGCTTTCCACGATCCAGGATCGCGAAGCACCCCCAGCGCTGCGAGTAATGGGTTGCCGCCCGAAGCGGTCGCCCCCACAACCGCAGGGATCTGCGAGGCCACGATCACAACTGCAGCACCTGCGGTGAAACCGAGCATGACCGGCCGAGACATGAGATAGGCGATGGGGCCTGCACGCACGAGTCCCATGACGATGCGCATCACCCCCACGAGAAAGGCCAGTAGCGCCGCCAGCAGCACGTAGTCGGAGCTAGCCGGGACGGCGATTGCCGAGAGTGCGCCGAAGGTCAGCAGAGAAGTGAGAGCCGTGGGGCCTGTGGCAAGGTAGGGGGACGAAGCGAACAGCGCCGCCGCGAGGGGTGCCAGGGCGGCGGCGAACAGGCCCCGGCCCGCCGGCACGCCGGCGAGAGTCGCGTACGCGAGTGCCTGAGGGATTAACACCAGGGCCACTGTCACGCCTGCGAGGATGTCACCGGGATGGAGACGGACACTCTTCTTACTCACGCGCTCCTCCAACGGATCGCTCGCTCTTGTTCACGCGCTCCTCCCACGGAGCGCGTGTTGGTCTGAGCGATCCCTCCAGATCGCTCTTGTGGTCGCTTTGCCGACTTCATCCTCGCCATTACACCCGCTGGTGGTCGTGGACGGCTGCCATACGATCATCGGCGACCGCTCGGCTATAAATCAGGCCATCGCTGATAACCGCCGACCCCGCCGTTTGTTCGCCGGCTTCAAGGTCGGCCACTTCACCGATGAAAACGCCGGGACCGGCTGCACTGTCGTCCTGCCTCCGCCGGGCAACGTGACCTCCTGTGACGTGCGGGGGTCCTCGCCCAGCTCGCGCGAGCTCGAGTTACTGCATCTCGATCGCCGGCTCGAGGAGGTCCATGCCGTGCTGCTGACCGGGGGCAGTGCCTTCGGGCTGGCGGCCGCAGACGGCGTGATGACGTGGCTCGCGGAGAGGGGGGTCGGTTATCGCACCGCTGCGGCGGTGGTCCCGATAGTCCCGGCGGCGGTCATCTTCGACCTCCGAGCGGGGAGGGCTTCGCCTCCGGGAGCGGTCGCCGGCAGAGCGGCCTGCGAGGCGGCGACCGAGGAGGACGTCGCGACCGGGCTTGTGGGGGCAGGGCGCGGCGCGACCGTGGGTAAGTGGGCGGGGCGACAGCACGCAACCGAGGGAGGGCTCGGTTTGGGGAACGCCGAGAGCGGCGGTCATCAGGTGGGCGCATTGGCCGTCGTCAATCCGGTGGGGGACGTCATCTCCTCCGAGGGAGCGGTGATCGCAGGGACCACAGCGGCGCGCCCCAGCTTCACCGGACCGGGCTCGGAGGAGGTGGAGCTTCCGGCGAACACCGTGCTGGCGGTGGTCGCCACAACCGCCTCTCTCGACAAGCGTGCCGTGCGCTGGTTGGCGGCGCGCGGCTCCGACGGGGTAACAGTGTCGGTGCGGCCGGCTCACACGCGCTACGACGGAGACGTCACCTTTGCCTGCGCGGCCCCCTCACGTGCGGACTCCCCAGTCGATCTGGACGTCCTGGGGCGACTCGCCACCGAGGCGGTGGCGAGCGCAATCCGGCAAGCCATCACCCGCTGAAGGGCGCGGTCCCAGTGACGCAGTGGCACGTGTCCACGGTTCGCTTCTGCCCACGGATTCTTGTGGGTCGATGTCCACGGTTCGCTTTCACCACCACGGCCGAACTCCGCGGCCCCGGGCTATGGGTTCACCTCGACCACCAGCTTGCCGAAGTGCTCCTGGCGCTCGAGCTCTGCGAGGGCGGCGGCCCCCTCTTCGAACGGGTAGGTGGCGTGGATCAGGGGCCGAAGCCCACTTCCAGACACGAGCCGGAGCATGTCAGCGACATCTGTATCGGACCCCATCGTCGAGCCCACAATCGAAAGCTGGTTCCAGAACAGCCGGTTGACGTTGATCTCGGCTTTCTGCCCCGCAGTGGCCCCGGCTACCACCACCCGGCCGCCCTTTCGCAGCGCGCTCAGCGCCTGATCGATCGAGGGCCCTCCGGCGGAGTCCACCACCAGGTCCACTCCGCGCTTGCCGGTCTTCTGACGGATCGCTTTGCCGACGTCCTCCTCGGAATAATTCACGCCCGCGGTCGCTCCCATCGCGAGGGCCTTGTCAAGCTTTTCTTGGGACGAAGAGGTCACGAACACTCGGCCCGCCACGGGTCTGGCGAGCTGGAACAAGGACTGGGCGAGGCCGCCGCCGATGCCGGTGATCAGCAGCCACTCGCCGGGCCGCATCTGGCCCCGCGTGAACAGCATCCGATAGGCGGTGATGAACGTGACTCCGAGTGCAGCCGCCTCGACGAACGAAAGGTCCTCAGGGAAGGGGTAGACGTTGGTCTGGGGCACGACCACCTTCTCCGCGAGGGTGCCGGGGAGGTGCTCGCCCAGCATCCGGAACCGGGGGCACTCGGACTGCTCGCCTGCGCGGCACAGCTCACACTGCCTGCACGAATGCGCCGGGTTGATCATCACCCGGGTCCCGGGTTTCAGCCCCTTGACGCCGTCGCCAGTCGTCTCGATCTCCCCGGCCCCATCCGCGCCTAGAGGATGCGGCCATTGGTGCTCGATGCCGAGGACGCCGGAAAGGGTGAACAGATCGAGGTGGTTCAGGGCCGCGGCCTTTATCCTCACCACGACCTCACCGGGCCCGGCCTCGGGCTCGGCGACATCCTGCAGCGAGACGTTTTCGTGCCCGTATCCGGTGAGCGCAATGGCTTTCATGGCTTCCTCCAGGTCATGTTTGTCTGGTTGTCGCAGGCCTGTCATACCCTGCCGGCAGGGCCGCACCCCGGGGCCGTGGAGGTGACCGCCGATGTCTCCCCGCAAGCCCGCTCCTAAGCGCGTGCCCGCCCACCCCGCGCCCGCCCACGCGCCCACGCGCAAGCGTCCCCGCTGCACCCGGTGCAATCGATCGATCTACGTCCCGCCCGAGTGGAGCATGGGGGCCGCGGTCAGGCGCCACTACTGGGCCAAGCATCGCGAGGTCATGATGCGCCCTCGACAGAGCTCGTCATGAGCGCGCACCCGTGTCCGGCGGAGCCGTGCGCCGAGCTGGGGGACCTCATCCTGGTGCTGCTGGCGGGGACGCTCCAAGGGCTCTCATACCGGCTCCAGAGCGACGGCCACGACGGCGCAGCCGAGCTGGTGGCCGACTTGGTCGTGGTCGTGGACGACTACTTGGACCGCGCTCAGGCGTGCACTATCGGTGATCTTGCGCCCGACCCCCAGCTGTGAGCCGCCGCCCACCCCTCGGTGGTCGAAGCTCCATGTTCTGCCGGGCCGGGCTCTGCTCAGCCGGGACCGGCGGATCTCCGCGGCTTGGAGGAGGGCCCAACTTAGGATTTAGACGATGGTTCATCCTCGAGACGATGACCGGGCTCGCCGGGGCAGTGGTACGACCGGCGTTCTCGACCGCTTGCGCCGGGAACATCGGATCCGCCCGCCCGCCCGGCCGCCCTCTCTGGCGCGTTTTAGGCAAGCCTCGGCGTCGGCAGGCCTCGCTTTCCTCATCCTCTTGTGCATGGGTGTCTTCCTGTTGCTTGCGCTGCGGCTTCAGTTCGGCCAGCTGGGCGCAGGGTTCAACCCCGTGGCCATCGTTGCAGCCGGAGCGATCCTGGCACTCGCCACGCTGGGCGCACCTCTCCACTTGGGGGAGGTGGAGGTGTCGGTGATTCCGCTGGGCGCACTTTGTGCACTCGGCATAGCACTGATTTGGAGCAGCTCAACGAGAATCTCCGCCGCCCGCAAGCACTCAGACCAACCCTTGGGTCCCCTTTCACACGGTGCTTTCACGGGAGGAATCTTCGGGCTCCTGTGCCTGCTGGCGGCCCTGGTCTTCCGCTTTCGAGGAGGATCGGACCCGGTCTCGGTTGGGGCCTTCCAGGCACTGTTGTGGGGGACCGTGTGGGGATCGCTCTTCGGTGTCCTGGGAGCGCTTCGGTCCGAGGTTTCGGGAGCCGTCCAGATCGCTGCACTGGGGCGCGCGATAGAGGCCCGGTCCCGCATCGCCTACGAGGGGCTTTGCTCCGCTCTGGTGATGCTGATCTCGGGGGCCGTGCTGTCTTGTGCCGCGCTTTTACTGTGGGCGATCGTCGCCCTGGTGCGCAATTCCGTGCCGATCGATCTGTCCTGGCGCTCGGCCGCAGCCGCGCTCATCTATCTGGTCGCGTTCGCCCCCAATGTTGTGTTGATCTGCCTCGGAATGTCACTGGGTGCGCCGGTCGAGGTGGGCGGGCGCATATCGGTGGCCGGGAACAGCTTCGGACGGCTGACCGAATACTCGCTGCTCGACTGGGGGGGCGAAGCCACGCCCGCCGCTGCGTTCGTGCTCCTTCTCGTGCCGCTGATTTCATGCGCGCTGGGTGGTGGTGCCGCCTACCGCCAGGCCGTCGAAAAAAGGGCACTGTTGGAGGTGGTGGGGACCGCCGCACTGTGGCTCGGGGTCCTGGTGCTCATCCTGGTGGCCCTGGCAGAGGCGCGCCTGGGGGCGGGGATGTTAGGCCGCCGCGGGATCGCGCGCGCGGCCGCCGACCCGCTCAGCGCAGGGGTGCTCGCGTGCGGGTGGGGGGCCGTGCTCGGCTGGGTCGGCTGGAAGCTACAGGAATGGCGGTCGGGGGGATGAGCGTCACGATCCTGCATCATCGAGTAGTGGGACCGCTTGACTGCAACTGCTATGTGGTCGGGGATTCCAGCGCGCGCCGGGCGATCGTCATCGATCCGGGTGGCGACGCCTCAGAGCTCCTCGGCGCCTTGGCCGCCCAGCACCTCGAGGTCACCGCGATCGTCGCGACCCATGCTCACTTCGACCATCTCCTCGCGGCGGAGGAGCTGCGGGCCGCGACCGGAGCCCCCTTCTATCTGCACCGTGCAGATGAGGCTCTTCTGTCATGGATGCAGGAGTCGGGGCGACTATTCCTGGGAGCAGACCTTCCGCCTCCTCCCGAGGTCGACTCCTGGACCACAGAAGGCGACTTTTTGATCGCCGGTGCGGCCGAGCTCGAGGTCGTCCACACCCCGGGGCACTCCCCGGGCTCGATTTCGCTGATATCCGAGGGCGCGCTGTTCTCCGGAGACACGTTGTTCGCCGGCTCGGTGGGCCGCACCGATCTTCCCGGAGGAGACTTCGCCGCGCTGCTGAGAGCGGTCCGGGGCAAGCTCTTCGAGCTACCCCCGGAGACACCCGTCTACCCCGGCCACGGTCCGGCCACGTCTCTCGAGGAGGAACGCCGCTCAAACCCGTTCGTGGGGATGCTGCCGGAGGAATCTAGTTGATCCCTGGGGGCGGCCCTAGAGGTAGGGAGGAACCGCGGCCAAGGGCACGCCCGGGTAGCGCTCGATGTCTCGCTCGAGAGTCACCCTGAACTTGTCCTCGCGGGTGGTGGACTTGCGAGCCACCTCTCGAAAGCCGAGCCTCTGGAGTCTGCGAAGCTCCCCGGCGTAGGCCTTTCTCAGGCCGGCGCCCGGAGCCCTGAGATAGAGATCGAGCGTGATCTGCTGGGTGATCTTTTTCTGTCTGCCATCAGCCATGGGTCGACAATACTCGACCCATGCCCCGTGTTCAGACCCAGTTCTTGTCCTTGAAGTAGAGGTAGAGCCCGGCGCTCGTGACAATCATCAGCGCGAGGGCGAAATAGAACCCGAAGAGCCCCCCGTCCCGCGGCACCAGAGCGAAGTTCATCCCATAGACGCTGGCGATGAAGGTCGGCACCGCGATGATCGCCGCCCACGCCGTCAGTCTCTTGGTCGTGTCGTTGAGCCGGGCGGTTTGCTCGGAGCGCAAGAGGTCCAGTACCGCGTCGGTTAGGTCGTCGACGTTGCGGACCTGATCACCGATCCTCAAGACGTGGTCGTGCACGTCCGCGAACAGCGCTCGTGTCTCGGTCGGGAAATGGGCACGGCCCGGGCCTTCCATGATCCACTCGAGCACGTGTTCGGTCGGCAGGGCGTAGCGGCGCAACCGAGAGAGCTGCTGTTTGAGGGCATAGAGCTCCTTCTGCATTGCCCGCTGCATGCCGGGGGCAGAATCCTCGAGAACCTCCTCGCTCAGAATCTTTTCTTCGAGCGACTCGATGCGGTCCTCCAGGCGAGTCACGATCGCCTCGTAATCGTCGACGAGCACGTCCAGAAGAGTGTGGATGAGGAAGGCGGAGTCCAGCTCCGGCTTGCATTCCTCTGCTCTCCAGCGACTCTTGGCGGCATCGAGGGTGCGCCCGGCCCCCTGATGTAGGGTCAGCAAGAAGCGATCGCCCACGAAACAGGCGATCTGAGCCGCCTCCAGGTGACCATGGGACTCATCGAGCTGATGCAACACTAGAAAGAGATGGCCCTCGTAGTCCTCGAGTTTGGGACGCTGGCGCGGCCGGCGGGAGTCCTCGACCGCCAGGCGATGGAGCCCGAACTCCTCCTCCATGACCTCGGCGTCCCTGTCGTCGACCGTCGTAATGTCGGCCTCCGCCCACACGACATTGCCGAGCTCCGAGCGCAGTTCCGAGATCTCTGCGAGATCATCCACGCTCTTCCAGCCCGATGCATCCGAGTGGCACACCGCCAGTAACATGCTTAGACAATAGGGCCAACCGGCCCCGCTCCGAAGACGATTACCCTGGATGCCTTGATCAGCTCGAGCTAACCCCAAAGGAGTCAACCGCCGTGTCGAAGGTCGTGGACGACAAAGCCCAGGAGATTCAGCTGCAGGAAGTCGCTCGCTTCGAGGACAGGACGCCTCGCTCGAAAAGCCTCTACGAGCGTGCGGAGCGTTCGATGCCGTTCGGCGTGACGTCTTCGTTCCAGGCCGGAGACCCCTATCCGATCTATCTCACATCGGGCAAGGGGAGCAACGTTACAGACGTCGACGACAACACTTACATCGACTACCACAACGGGTTCGGCTCAATGGTGGTGGGCCATGCCCACCCAGTGGTGACCGAAGCCATCCGCAGGGCGGCCGCTCTGGGCACCCATTTCGCGACCACGACCGAGCCCGCCATTGTTCTAGCGGAGGAGATCAAACGCCGCTTCGGGCTCGACAAGATCCGGTATACGAACTCGGGCACCGAGGCAACCATGGATGCGATCCGCGTGGCGCGCGCCGCCACCGGCAGGGACGTGCTGCTGAAGATCGAAGGCTCCTATCACGGCCACCACGACGCAGTCATGTACTCGGTGGTGCCGACAATGG
>JACDAL010000057.1 GCA_013695465.1 Actinomycetota bacterium
ACCTCGGGCTCGAGATCGATGTTGGACTTCTCGATCTGTTTGATCGCCTCGTCCATCGCCGTGAACTCCATAGGAGTCACTATGACAGGGGGCTGTGACACTCAAGGGGTTCAAACCGGCCTCGGAAAGAGGATCCCGCAGTCTATTTCTTGGTCCTGCTATACGCTACCCTTCGCGTTGACGATGCGAGGGGAAACTAGTGGCCGACAACATGCCGGACAAGCTGTGGGGTGAGATCGAGGGCATCTTCAAACAGATACTCGAGCATCCCTTCTTGCGAGGCCTCACCGACGGAAGCCTCGATCAGGAGAGTTTCCGTTTCTACGTCGTGCAGGATTCGCTCTACCTTAGAGAGTATGCACGCACGCTGGCGATCTGCGCCGCCAAGGCTCCCGATGACGAGTCGATTCAGATGTTCGCCGAGCACGCCGCCGGGGCCATCGCGGTGGAGCGAGGCTTGCACAACAGCTTCTTCGATGACTTCGGACTGTCGGTGGAAGAGGTGCGTACCACTCAGATGGGGCCCACCACGCTTGCCTACACCTCATACTTGCTGGCGGCGGCGGGTCGCGGCTCGTTCTCCGAGGCTCTGGGGGCGGTGCTTCCCTGCTACTGGATTTACTGGGAGGTAGGTAAGGTGCTCGCCGAACACGGCTCTCCCAACCCGCTCTACCAACGGTGGATCGACACGTACGGAGGAGACGAGTTCGCTGCAATAGTGCGTTCGGTATTGGAGCTCACCGAGCGTGTCGGTAAGAGATTGAGCTCGGATGAGGAAGTGAAGGTCACAGAGCACTTCGTGACTACGTCGCGCTACGAGTGGATGTTCTGGGACGGGTGCTGGCGGCGCGAGCAGTGGCCCGTCTGAGCCGCCCGCTGAGTTTGCAACTCCTACCTGTGGGGTAAACTAGGAACGCTAGAGGGACGCCAACAAACTCAGGGAGGTCAGTAACGATGGCCAACGAAGACAAGGCACGCAACAAAGGCGAGGAAGCCAAAGGCAAGCTCAAGGAAAAGACGGGCGACGTCACCGGCGATCGCGAGTTGAAGCAGGAGGGCCGCAAAGATCAATCGAAGTCCAAGATGAAGCAGGCCGGCGAGAATGTAAAGGACGCCATCAAGGGCGCCTAGCGCCCAGGACACCACACGAATCTCCAGACGGGCGGGTTCAGCCTCTTTCGGCGGACCCGTTCGTCGCGTTAGGAGTTCTGAGGAGAGCTACTCACCTGGTATGTGGGTGAATCTCCTGAGAAGGGTCCTGCCGGCCTCTCTTCGTACGTTCGCTGCGCCGGCGCACGACGAAGAGAGTCACGCTCCCGGCCATGAACGCGAGTACTCCGTATTCGAAGTAGCGCGTGTAGCTCTGGGCGTTCTCCCAGTTGCTTCCCAACGCATAGCCGATGCCAATGAGGGCGGCGTTCCACACCGCCGAGCCCAACGCGGTGTAGAGCGTGAAGCGGCGCAGGCCCATGCCCGAAGCGCCCGCAGGAATCGACACCACGCTTCTCACCCCCGGAGCAAGGCGTCCGAAGAGCACCACCTTGGCGCCGTGACGGTCGAAGAAGCGGTCGGCCTTGTCGACGTCATCCTCGGTCACCATCAACCACGTGCCGTGTCGACGCACGAGACTGCGGAGCCGGTCCCAGCCGAGCCACACACCCAGTGCGTAGAGCGCCAAGGCTCCGCCCACTGCCCCGGCCGTGGCCGCGATCAGCGCGACGGTGAATGAGAACTCGCCGCGACCCACGAGAAAGCCGGTCAGTGGCAGTATGAGCTCCGAGGGAATGGGAGGAAAGAGGTTCTCCACCGCTATGAGAAAGGCAACCCCGATTACCCCCAACGAGGACACGATGCTGGTCGCCCACTCGGTCATTCCCCGACCTTTACCCACCTGAGAGCCTGATGTAGCCTGCGCGCCATGTCCGACCCGGCCGAACTGAGCCTCGCCGTCGCGGCTTTCGCACTCGCTCGCAAAGAGCTGTCTGCGACCGAGCTGCTGGACGCGTGCCTAAAGCGCGTCGAGCAGCTCGAGCCCGCCATCCGTGCGTTCGTGTCCCTCGACCTAGAGGGAGCGCGAGCGCGCGCCCAAGAGCTGAGGTCCCACGATCTGCAGGGCCCGCTGCACGGCATGCCGGTGGGGATCAAGGACTTGATCGACGTCGCCGGTCTCCCCACCACGGCTTCGTCGCGAGTCCTGGCCGGCAACGTCGCCGCTGCAGATGCGCCGGTCGTTACGGACCTGCGCCGTGCCGGTGCGGTGGTCGTGGGTAAGACCAACACTCAGGAGTTCGCCTACGGTGTCGTGAGCGCGCCCACCCGCAATCCCTGGGATGTAGAACGCATCCCGGGCGGCTCCAGCGGAGGATCGGCCGCCGCGGTCGCGGCCGGCATGTGCCCCGGGGCACTGGGTTCCGACACCGCAGGCTCCGTGCGAATCCCCTCCTCGCTGTGCGGGATCACCGGGCTCACACCTCGCCAGCGCGTCGTGCCGATGGAGGGGATCGTGCCCCTGGCTTGGAGCTTAGACGTGTGGGGGCCGATGGCCTCGGACGCGGCCTCGGTCGAGCTGATGTGGCGAGGCCTGACCGGAGCGGCCCCCGTTTCTCCTCGGCTCGAGGGGCTTCGCATGGCTACTCCTTCGTGGGACTCGACGCGGGCCGACCCGGAGGTCCTCGAGTTGGTGGAGCAGGCAGCCGATGTCCTATCTCGACGGAGTCCGCGCTCCGAGGTGGCGCTTCCGGCGTTCACCGACTGGGACCGGGCCCACGGCATCTTTCTCGCTTCGGAGGCGTTGACCGCCCACCGCCAGGCGGGTTGGTATCCGGATCGCTCGGACGAATACACCGAGGAGACCAGAAGCGCCCTGAGTCACGCCGAGCGCTTCACCGCAGTTGATTTCGTGGCAGCCCGGCGTGAGCTGGAGCGGCTCTGCGCCCGGTGGGAGGTGGCCTTGGAACACACCGACCTTCTCGTCCTTCCCACGACTGAGATGGCCGCTCCTCGAATCGACGAGCTTGATGCTCTGAAGGGAAAAGGGTTCAGGCCCGAGGTGGCCGGGCGGATGACGAGACTGTGCCGCCCAACCAACTTCTTGGGCCTCGCTGCGGTGAGCGTCCCCTGCGGGTTCACGCCCACCGGGATGCCGGTCGGCCTACAGCTAATCGCTCGAGACGAGGCGACCGTGCTGGGGGCCGCGCTCGCTTATCAGGAGCTGAGCGACTGGCATACGCGGCGCCCCACACTCGGGCGGCTGCAGGTCGACTTCTAGGTTGTTCGGACGAGGCGCGACAGCTCGTCAGCCGGCCAGAAGCCCGAGACCCAGGGTAAGTACACCGATCGCCAGGGACGCGGCTCCGGCGTACAGCAGGAGGATGAGCCGGTTGGGTCGAGCCGCTCCGCGCCCCATCGAGGACAGGAAGAACCCGGCGGGCATGAGGATGGCGGCGAACGGCACCCCGTTTCGAGCCGCGACCGCGACCAGCCCGTTCAGGTCCGCGGCGTCGGCGAAGAGTTGACAGACCAGCGCCAGCGTCACCAGCACCCCGGCATGGGCGTGTCCGGCGCGAGCGAAGGCCTGCTGGAACTCGGTCACCGGGACGCGGCCGCGTACGATCCGCAACAGGTGGGTTCCGCCCCATT
>JACDAL010000104.1 GCA_013695465.1 Actinomycetota bacterium
GTCGCGGAGAAGCTTTCCCACGGCGACCACATCGCGCAAGGTCCTAGGCGAGGGTCCGGGTCGAGCCGAACGGCGGGACAGCTCCGATGAGTCATAAGCACGTTCACGATCACGGGCACGATCGTCCCGGCGGCGAGAGGCGGTCGCCGCTGGGGGCCTTGAAGCGGACCTTCTCGCACAACTACGAACACCACGAGCAGGTGGGGGAGGTGCTGCAAGCCAGCTCGGAGGGGTTGAGAGCGCTTTCCATCTCGTTAGGCGGTCTAATGGTGACCGCCATACTCCAAGTTGTCCTCGTGCTGGTGAGCGGCTCGGTCGCGCTTCTCGCGGACACGATCCACAACTTCGGCGACGCTCTAACCGCGCTTCCTTTGGGAGTCGCCTTCATCCTGGCTCGACGTCGTCCGACCGGGCGGTACACCTTCGGCTACGGGCGTGCCGAGGACCTCGCCGGCGCATTCGTGGTGCTGATGATTGCAATCTCCGCGGCAGTTGCTGCGTGGGAGTCGGTGCGGCGGCTCTACGCCCCCTCGGAGCTGAGAAATGTCGGCTGGGTCATAGCCGGCGGTCTGATCGGCTTCGCTGGTAACGAGATCGTGGCGCTCTTCCGCATCCGAGTGGGGCGTCGCATCGGCTCGGCTGCGCTGGTTGCCGACGGCCTGCACGCCCGCACCGATGGACTCACATCCCTCGCCGTCGTCGCGGGAGCGTTGGGAGTCGCTGCGGGCTTTCCGCTGGCCGATCCAATCACGGGGCTGGTCATCGCGGTCGCCATTCTTGGAATTCTTAGAAGCGCGGCGCGCGACGTCTATCACCGCTTGATGGATGCCGTCGACCCGGCCCTCGTCGATCGGGTCGACAAACTGCTCCGTAGCGTGCCGGGGGTCGAAGCGGTGGAGAGCGTTCGTTTGCGATGGGTCGGACACGAGCTGCGAGCCGAGTGCGACATAGTGTCCGACTCCGAGCTCAATCTCTCCGATGCCCACGCGATTGCGGCGCAGGCGCACCACACTCTTCTCCATCACGTGCCGCATCTGCGCCGGGCGTCGATCCACACGAGCCCCTACAGTCACGATGGAACCGATCACCATGCGACTCTTGCTCACCACTTCCAGTCACCCGCAGAGGGAGAGGAGGAGGCCAATGCCGGCTAGCCGAGTGCGCCTGGGTCTGTATTGTCCCGGCTGAATGCCGGGTTATCACCTGCCGTATTTCACGGCGGACGCTATGGGCATCTTCAGAGATCACGGGCTGGAAGTAGAAATCGTCCATCCCGAGCCCGGACCTGAGAACATCGAGGCGGTAGCTGCGGGAAGGTACGACTTCTGCCTGACAAGCGTGACTCATTTTCTCCGAGCGACAACAGGAGACCCGGGCATCGGCGCTCGTTTCGTATTCATGGTCGCCCGCCATACACACATGGGTGTGTTCTATGCACAGGACCGTCCTGCTTCACACGGGCGGTTGATCCAGACCTTCTCCGACCTCGAGGGCGCGTCCTTCATCGGTAATTCCGACTCGCCGTTTGCTCGCGAATACCTGCAATTGTTGAAAACGATAGGAGTAACCGCAGCCCCCCTCGTGGAGATGCCATACGGAGAGGTCGCGGAAGGGTTGGCCATGGGTAAGGGCGACGTGACTGCCGATTACGTGGACCTGGGCCCGGACTACCAAGCGAGGGGGATGGCCAATGGTGACGAGATCACGGCGCTTCCCTTCCACGAGGCGGGCATTGATACCTACGGCAGTGGCCTTGTGGCAGGTACACGCCTGATCGAGTCGCGACCGGACCTCGTAAGGGCTGTAATCGCTGTCGTTCAAGAGGCGCTGGAGGCCACCCGCCACGATCCATCTCGGGGGGTGGGTGCGTTGCTCGAGGCCTATCCCGAGGCGGGCTTCGACCGCACGCTAGCGAGTTGGAAGGCGAGTGAGCCACTCATCTTCCTGGACGATGGTCGAGCGGCGGGAGAGATTGATCCTGACAAATGGAGAAGGACCGCGGCTCACCACATGGACGTGCATGCGACCACTTTCGTGGAGCCCGAATCCGTCTATGTAGCCTGTGGATAAAAGGCCGGGCACGGGGCCCGATCGACAACCTCTAACGACCCGATGCTCGTCTCGCCTTTTCGGCGATCGGCCCCAAGGCCTCGCCGATCTCTTCCAGCAGCGAGTTGATCCTCAGCACGGCCGGTCCCACGGCACCGGTCTGGGACTCAACGGCCCGTACCCCGAACGAGATCTTGCCCAGATACGTTGATATGTTCCTCAACCGGCGCGTCAGTGCGATCAGATAGAAGGCCAGGACGCCGACCACGATGGCTATCTCAAGCACGGTCAGGACGACGAGCAGGGTCGTCACGACCGGGTCACCTTGGACAGCAGTTGATCGTGTTTGACGGCCTCCTTTTTCACCTGCTGGAGGGCTTTTCCGGTCTCGTTCAGCATCCAGGTCGTAGCTGTGTTGCGGGCAACCGTCGTGGCCGTCCGCCACAGCTCGATGACGTTGGACTCGACCTTCTTGACCGCCTTCAGAAGAAGATGAAGCAGGACCACCACCACGACCGCCACCACCAGACCCACTGCGAGCGTGACCCACCAGAGGGACACGACGTCGGAGGGAAGGGTAGCAGATGTCATCAACTTCCCTCCTCCGAACTCAGTTGAGGCCCTTGCTGCAGCATGTGCTTGACGGCTCGGCGCGACCCTGAGCGTTCGCCCATCCGGTCCCCCTCGTGCGCGTGATCGCCGGCGCTTTTCTTGCCCTCGTCGTTGCCCCCACCGCCAAGCGCCCGGCGTGCCTCGATTGCTCCGGACAGAATGGCGCTTGTGACCTCATTGGTCGTGGCGACCTCCCACAAGGCCTCGGTGCGAACCCTTGACTCTTCCAGAGACCTGGTGATGTCTTCGGCTGCCACGGCGATCCCGTGAGCGGTCTTGGTGATAAGGAGAACAAGAGCTGCCACGAGGGCGACGACTACGCCACCGATGATATAGCCGACCCACCATCCCGTCATGTCCGACGCCGCAAGAACCATCAGACCTCCCTGGCCCCGGTGAATATCCAGAGCATAGTACATTGCCGGGAACTTCAAAGGTCCCCCCGCAGCAAATCGTCAGAGGGGGTAACGTATAGGCATCGGTCACCTAGCTCCGGGGGTGGGTAGTGGCGACAAGAGTCAACGAGAAGACGCCGGCGGAACGTTTGCTCGAGGTCCTTGGTCCAGTCGATCGGTTCCACGACACCGATGAGATCGGGGACTTCGGGATGCCGGCCCGGGCCTACATGGAGCACATGCTCGAACCCGTAGCTCGAGCGGGCCCTACCTCGAGACTCGGCCCACTGGAGAAGGTCCACGCGTTTTGGTTCGCGGGAATGAGCTGTGACGGGTGCTCCGTGTCCGTTACGGGAGCCCAAGCGCCCTCGATTGAGAGTCTTCTTCTGGGAGCGCACCCGGGCCTTCCGCGCGTGATCCTTCACCACCCGGTGATCAACGTCGAGTCCGGCCCCCACTACATGAACGCTCATGAGAATGCCATTCAGGAAACCCTGGATGCACCCTACGTAATCATTCTCGAGGGCTCGATCTCCGATGAGACCAAGGCCCTGGAAACGGGCGGCTACTGGTCGGGGCAGGGGGAGGAGCCCTGGGGACCCGAGGGCGAGATGCGAACGGTCACGACGGACGAGTGGATCGCCCGACTTGCGCCGGGGGCGGCGGCGTCGATTGCCATTGGAACGTGCGCGACATGGGGCGGGGTCCCCGCCGCCGAGGGCAATCCGACCGGAGCGATGAGCCTGATGGATTTCTTGGGTCAGGACTACCGGAGCGCGCTTGGAGTTCCGGTGGTGAACGTTCCGGGTTGCGCACCGATCGGCGACAACTTCACCGAGACCGTCGCGGCCATCCTCTATTTCCTGCAGGGCTTTGGCCCGCTTCCCGAATTCGACGAGCTCGGACGGCCCGCGTGGCTCTTCGGCGAAACCGTGCACCAGCACTGTGTCAGGGGCGCCTACTACGAGGAAGGAAGCTACGCGCAGGAGTTCGGCGACAAGGAGTGCCTCGTAGAAATCGGATGCTGGGGGCCGGTCGTCAACTGCAACATCACGTCGCGTGGAGCCATCAACCACGTCGGAGGATGCATGAATGCCGGTGGTGCATGCATCGGGTGCACGATGCCCGGGTTCCCCGACAAGTTCACTCCCTTCTACAAGATCCCGCCGGGATCGAGGGTGTCGACTACCGCGTCCCGCTTGCTCGGCAGCTTCATTCGTCCGCTGAGGAGCTACACCAACTCTCACTTGAATCGTGAAACGCGCTGGGATCTTCACGGCGACGTTCCGACCGCTTGGGCGCGTGAGAGAGGGGAGCCGAGCCTGGTGCAGGACGCAGGTCACAAGTTCTACGACCGCATGCGTCGCTCGAACGACACCGGCCGCAAGTCCAAGAACGACGAGGAGCTGGTCTTCGGCAAGCGCGTTGAGTTCACTCAGGACAAGAGGCCGAAGTTCGAACAAGAGCAGGAAGAGCGAGTTCTCGAAAAGACGGATCGCGGTATTCCCCAGGACGAGGAGAGCTGACCCGATGTGCTTCAAGAACCTCCCGATCGAGTTTGACGAGACGGGAAACGCGCGGCTGAAGGGCGGCATCCCCGATCCCTACTCTGTGACTGTCACCAAGCCCGAAGTCACCAAGACGGACGCCGAACGGGAAGAAGATATCAACCGGCTCATCGCCGCCAATGGCCACATCAAAGACATCAATATGGATCCGGTTACCCGTGTGGCGGGCGCTCTCGCGGTCAATGTGACGGCCGACCTCGAGGGACGGGGGCGGTATCTGGACGCTCGTTCGCAGGCGACCTTGTTTCGCGGCTACGAAGTCATCTTGATGGGACGCGATCCGCGGGACGCGATTTTCATCTCGTCGCGCGCGTGTGGGGTCTGCGGAGGAGTTCACAGCCATGCCGCCGCCTACGCCATCGAGATGGCGATGGGATTGACGCCTCCACCTATGGGGACGGTGGTCCGAAACCTACAGGAGGCGGCGGAGATGGGCTACGACAATCCCCTCCACCTTTACCTGCTTGCCGGACCCGACTACTCGGAGGCCGTGATCAAGGCGGCGAATCCCGAGCTATGGCCCAAGGCAGAGCAATGGCGTTGTCCGCACGAAATGCACCACGGCTTCAAGACCATGTCCGAGATCATGACCGCGCTCAACCCGCTGACCGGGTCCCTGTACCGCGAAGGACTGGAGTTCACGAGGGTGTCGCGCGAGATGTTCGTAGTGCTCGCCGGGAAGTATCCACATCCGCAGACTGTGGTCCCAGGAGGCGTGTCTTCGACCATCTCCCTGCAGAGTCTCAACGAGTACCACTCGAAGCTCGGGCGGCTGTTCGACTACGCCCAACGCATGATGGGGGTGTGGGACGACATCGCGGAGTTCTTCTACGAGGCCGACGAGCGCTACAGAGAAGTTGGTGCCCGGCCTCTCAGCTCCGTCGACCCCGGGTATTGGGACGATCCCTATGCTTACGAGGCCAAGTACGAGACGTGCAACGAATGGGGCGCTCGTCGCTGGTCGACTCCAGGTGTCGTGATCGACGGAGAGCTTGTCACCACTCGGCTCACCGACATCAACATTGGATGGGAGGAGTTCGTCCAGCACTCTTACTATGAGGATTGGGCCGGGGACCGTTATCCGGACGACCACCTGGGTAATCCGATAAGTCCCTACCACCCCTGGAACAAGCGAAC
>JACDAL010000128.1 GCA_013695465.1 Actinomycetota bacterium
GCACCGGGGTCACGTTTCTTAGCGCTCACGTCCTGGGCTCAGTCTGTCTTGCGGCACAAGGGATCCGGCTCGCCACCCAGCTGTCTCGATTGTCGAGTGTGGGGAGCTTGCGCAGAGCTACCCTTACCGCCATGTCTCATACAGCGACCTGTCACCTCGATCAGGACCACACGCACGAGCTGCCTGAGCTTTCTACCCCCGGCGCCTCGGCCTCGGGCTTTGAACAGTGGTCCACACCTGGTCCACATTGCAACGGAAAGGGGTGGTAAATCACGGACACTCCCGGACACCCCGAAATGTTCCTTGACCTGCGTAAACGGCGATCTCGGCAGGTCAGTGAAACTGACCGAGTTATCTTGCCAAGGTGGAGGTCGCCGGTTCGACCCCGGTCGCCCGCTCGAATAGAACTGCAGGTCAAGGGCTGTTTCGGTGTCCCTCGAAGCCTGGCCGGGCGATCAATTGCGCCCTCAGACACAGTCGCAAGCACACGCCAGACCAGATCGTGCGCAAGCTGAGGGAGGCCGCCCGGCTCCTGGCCGAAGGCAAGCAGGTACCCGAGGTCTCAAAGCACCTCGAGATCTCCGAGCAGACCCATCACCGGTGGCGCAAGCAGTTCGGCGGGCTCAAGGCCAACGACGCCAAGCGCCTCAAAGAACTGGCCCACGAGAACACGCGTCTGAAGCGGATAGTTGCCGACAAGGAGCTCGAGATCGATGCCCTGCGCGAGGTTGCGAAGGGAAACTTCTGAGCCCGTCGCGCCGACGGAACGCGGTCGTGATGCTGCAAGACCGCTTTCACATGTCGGAACGGCGGGCGTGCCGGATCGTCGGCCAGCACCGTTCTACGCAGCGACGTGAGCTCACCCGCACCAAAGCGACGAGGCCCTCAGAGCCCGACTGCACGAGTTCAGCCGCAAGCACAAGCGCTGGGGCTATCGCAAGGCCGCACGATCTTGAGAGACACCATGGGAGAACCCTTTCGTTGAGTCGTTTGGCTCTCGCATGCGGGACGAGGTGCTCCACCGAGCAGTTCGACACCCTGTTCGAAGCACAGGTCCTGATCGGGGACTGGAAGCACCAGTACAACAACTATCGGCCCCACAGCAGTCTTGGCTGGCTCTCCCCCGTCGCATACGCTATGGCTTGGAAGGCAGAGAACCAAATGGACCGACTCTCATAACGGGTGGACCTACGACTCGGGTCCCGTCACTTCTGCCGGAGCAAGGAAGACGCGCAGCAGACGCTATGCCGCTTCTCAGCGAAAATGGGTGATGAGGTCGGCCTCGATAGCCTGACCAGTGAGACGGCGGCCGTCTAACCGGGATACCGTGCAGCCGACGCATGTCTCTTCGTGGCTCAGATCGTAGGTTCTGCGTCGGACCTGACGTAGTGTTCAGCAACATAGACCACGAGCTTGTTCATAAGAAACTACCGACGCAAACGGAGCGTTTGGGGGCGATCGGCTTCTGGGCCTCCTGCTCCGCATGATCATCTTCGTGTAGCCATCGAGGGCCTTGAACCACCATCGTTGGAGGCGCTAGCCACACCGGGAGATGCGGTTAATTTGACATAGGCAGAAGCGTCGGTGATTTTGGACGCCAAAACTAGGGAAAGGATGAATGAGATTCCCGATACGGCCTCTCGGACGCTGACGCAAGGACAGATCGAGTTCCTCAGGCGCTACGGGGAGACAAAGAGGACCGAGGTCGGGCAGGTCCTCATCAGGGCCGGCGATATCTCGAGCGACTTTATCGTGGTCCTCGAAGGCGAAGTTGAGGTAATCGACAACTTCGCCGGTGAGGCGCGAACGATGGGGGTTCTCCGCGCGGGGCTCTTCGGGGGCGAGCTGAACATGCTTACCGGGCAGGCGCTGTATCTCTCGTTCGTGGTGAGCCAGGGCGGGAAGGTGCTCGCAATCCCTCGTGAGCAGTTGAAGGAGGTCGTTACAGAGGACCCCACCCTCTCGGACATCATCCTCAAGGCCTTTCTCGCGAGGCGTTCGATCGGGATGAGGGCCGGCGTGGGCCTTAGGATAATCGGCTCGCGCCACTCGAGCGATGCGACGCGCCTGAGGGAGTTCGCAGCCCGTAACCAGCTGGTTCACGGCTGGATCGAGCTCGAGGAGGACCCTAGGGCCGAAGCCTTGCTCGAAGAGTTCGGCGCGAAACCATCGGACACGCCGGTGATCATCTGGCAGGGCAAGGAGGTGCTGAGAAACCCGACGATCGCCGAGCTTGCCCGAACCATAGGCCTCGAGGTTGACGCCACCGGGGGACGAACCTACGACCTCGTCGTTGTCGGGGCTGGTCCGGCCGGCCTTGGAGCGTCGGTCTACGGGGCTTCGGAGGGCCCTCTACCCTCGCCCTCGAGTCGATGGCCCTGGGGGGGCAGGCCGGCACCAGCTCCAGGATAGAGAACTACCTGGGCTTTCCCGCGGGTCTCTCCGGCTTCGAGCTCGCCAGCCGCGCCCTTGTCCAGGCCGAAAAGTTCGGCGCCCAGACCGCTGTTCCCCAGGAGGCGGTCGGCCTGAAAAGGAAGGATGGCCAATACGGTATCGAGCTCTTAGAGGGCGGCCAAGTAGTAGCACGCACCGTGATAGCCGCGACCGGGGCCCGCTACCGAAGGCTCGATGTGCCCCGTCTCGGTCGTTTCGAGGGCGTGAGCATCCACTACGCCGCCACGGAGGCCGAGGCCCAACGGTGCGAAGGTGAAGAGATAGCGGTTGTCGGCGGGGGCAACTCCGCGGGGCAGGCGGCGCTGTTCTTGGCGGGACGCACGCCGAGGGTTTACCTGCTCATAAGGGGCGACGACCTAGACAAGACCATGTCCAGGTATCTCGTCGACCGGGTTATTGACGCCGAGAACGTCGAGCTGCTCGCCAACACGGAGGTCCGGGAGCTCATGGGAGAGGACCGCCTTGAGGGGATCGTGGTCGAGAACAACCGCTGGGGCGCGAAGCGAACCCTCGGAACGCGTGCCCTCTTCGTCTTCATCGGTGCGCAAGCCAACACCGGCTGGCTTGAAGGGGCCGTCGAGCTCGACGAGCGCGGCTTCATCCTGACGGGGGGGGAGTTAGAACGTTCCGCACTCGGGGGTGTGCTCTGGCGGCCCCTCTTGCGGGAGCCGTACCTCTTGGAGACAAGCCTGCCGGGCGTATTCGCCGCCGGCGACGTGCGCAGTGGCTCGATCAAGCGAGTGGCCTCCGCCGTAGGCGAGGGCTCTATGGCGGTGAGGTTCGCCCATCAGTACCTAGCCGAAACTCGCGCGTGAGTGCGCCTGCCACGACACTTGTTTCCCCAGATCGTTGCAGCCCAGTCTTACGTGCCCTCGATCTCTGCCGTGCTCCAGAACCCCGGCGCGGGTCGGAGCCTCTGGCCTCCTTGCGCGTAGGTCCGCAGGCGCTGCTGCCCCTCGTCCGAGAGCATCTCGATCGCATCGAAGAAGCCCTGGGGCCCGACCGCCCTCAGTGATCGGTCGCCGTCGCTGCCCGCTAGTGGAAGGTAGGTCGTGAGCATCACCACGGGTCCGATCTTGTGAGCAGCGAGCACGTGGGCTCGTCCCAGCGCCTTCCACATCGTGTCGGTTCGCAGCAGGCCCCCGCGCGTCGTGGTGAAGGCTCCCGATAGGTCGAAGTACCACTCCTTCCCCCTTTTGTCCTCGGCGACGAAGCCGACCGTCAGCCCCAGAGAGGGCAGCTTGTAGTTGTGGGCCGTGACCTTGAATCCCGCCTGGGACAGCACGCCTTCGGCAATGGCCTGGACCGTTTTTTTCTCCTCGGCGGCGCGTGCCTGAAAGCGGTCGTGTCCTTTCACGCCCTGCTTCGTTAGATCCTGACCCTTTGGATCCTGTCGTTCCAGTTCCTGTCGTTCCAGTTCCCGTGCGACGCGCGCGGCGGCGATATCCACGTAAGCGGGATCGATGTCATAGCCCGCATATCTCCGCCCCCTGCGCGCCGCCGCCACCGCCGTGGTCCCCGATCCGAGGAACGGGTCGAGGACCAGGTCGTTCGCGTAGGTGTAGAGCTCGATGAGGCGAAGCGGGAGCTCCACGGGAAAGGGAGCCGGATGCTTGACGCGGCGAGCGCTCTCCGAGGGAATGCGCCACAGGTCCAGGGTTGCCTCCATGAATTCGTCGCTCGTAAGGGTGCTCTCCGAGGGGAGTTGTTCCGCTCGCCGTTGCTCGGGAGCACGGGCGCGTCGAAACCTGCCCTTGGAGGCAATCACCACGCGCTCGGTGACGTCCCGGAGCACCGGGTTGGCCGCCGATCGAAACGAGCCCCACGCGCACGATCCCGCGGCCCCCTCCGCCTTGGCCCAGATCACCTCTCCCCGCAGCAACAATCCGAGATCGTCCTGAAGGATGCGAATGACGTCGGCGCTCAGGCTGCGATAGGGCTTGCGGCCGAGATTGGCGACATTGACTGCGATTCGCCCGCCCGGCTCGAGGACTCGACTGCACTCACGGAAGACGTCTTCGAGCATCTGCAGGTAGTCAAGATAGGAGGCGGGGATATGACCCTCGCCCAAGGCATGCTCGTACTCTTTGCCGGCGAAGTAGGGGGGGGAGGTGACCACGAGGGCGACGGACTTGTCGGGCAGGGCGGCCATGGAACGGGAGTCCCCACACATAAGTGCTTCATCGAGCGAGAAGTGGGCGGAGACCTCATCGTCCTCCGAGAGGTGAGGCCGCGCAAAGCGGGCGTAGAAACCCGAGGCGTCGTGGTTCTCACGGCGCCCAACGCCGAAGCGGCTGGTCTGGGTGCGGCTGGTCTGCGTAGCGGGGGTGGGGCCCGTTGCCACGTTCGGTCTCCTCTCCATCCCTCAAATTACACCCCTGACATTTGTTTAATCCGGAAGAGCCAGGGGTGGATCGAGACGGGCGGCCGTTAGACGAGCCGGGCCGGGCGCCCCAGAAAGCGACCGATGTCGGCCACCTCGTCGGCGAAGACGGAGGTATCGAGCTCCTCGAAGGGCTCCACCGTTATCTCCAGACCCCCAGCTCGTTTGTCCATCCGCCATGTGCCCAGCACGACACCGTCCTTCGCGGCCGAGGCGGCCACCCGAAGATTGGCGCCGCCGCTTACCGCTTTTGTATGCGGGGGCGGAACGGCCGGCTCCCGATCCTTGTACCCGAGGAGATAGGCATCGAAGGCGCCCAGCAAGCGCGCCACTCCGGACCCTTCGCCGGGGTTCGTCCGGCTCCCCGTGGCGATCATCCAGCGCGGCCCCCACGGAGTTTCGAGCTCCTCGAGCTCATCTTTGATCTGCGCCCACGCGGCGCGGGCGTCCGAGACCTTGAGCCCCGACCAGACGGCGAGGTCGCGCGGCTCGGCTGGGCCGTGTCCCACCAAGTGTCGTCGCGCCAGCTCTGCCAGGGCCTCCTGCCCGAACGGCCCCGAATAAGGCTCGACCCAGTCCTCGATCCGGACCCAGGTGCGGTCCCGGCCGCGGTCGGGACCATCGCAGATATCCCCGTCGATGGCGGCCCGGCTGATCAGGTGGGGAAGGCGCTGGCCGGAGACGTCGATCCCGGCGCTCTGCCACCGCTCGCCAATCTCCGCTCTGGTCAGCGGGCCGTTCGCCAGCGCCTTGCGCAGCGAGCGCCGGGCCTTCTCGTAGATGGCATCGTCGAGCGCGAGGTTGCGCCAGCGGCTCGCCCTCGCCGCGACCAGCGTCTCTCTGAGCAATTCGAGCATCCAAACCAGGTCCTCGGCGGCGACCAGATGGATCGTGCCTCGCTGGCACCAGGTGCGGACGAAGCTGCGATCCTCGACCCGCGCGTGCTCAACCTCCGAGGCGTCGAAGCCGCCCCCACGCGCCCGCAGAGCGAGGGCCGCGCTGGGCGGTTCCTGAGACTGGATCGCGCCGATCGTGCGCACTATTCCCGCAGGGTCGCCGGTTTGGGGGCGCGGCTCCAAGAGCTGGGCTCGCCACCACAGCGAGCGCAACTGCGACTCACTCAACACGGTCTGTGGGCGCCACGCGTTGATGAGCCTTCACGCTCGCCGAGAACCTGCGGCCTGGGCGGGTTGGTATCGAGCGGCATCAACACGGTGGAGGCGAGCCTACCGAGAATGAGGATCCACCAGCCTCGGTGGGAGCGAGCGAGCACATTGGAGAGCTCGGCCGGCCGATGAACCACCCCAAGGCATTCGTTCAACACAGCCACTTACCATATCGGGCAGCCCCACGAATTCGTCCGGTTCCCCCGAGCTCCCCTGGGTGAGGGGTCCGGGGGCAGGACTGAGGCGGAGATCAGGTAGTGGATTGCGCGTTACGCGCTCTGGAATACGGATCTGGTACCCAGGCGCGCGCTACGCGCGTTCGAGTCCGGGACAGAACAGAGTCCCGGCCGGCGGGCCGGGTGGGCGGGAGGCCAGGGGGAGGGGGCCTCAGGTATCGGCCGGCACCTACACCATCTCGTAGGGTTCGGCCGGGCCGGTGCAGGAGGAGTGGCGATGGCAACGGTGCATCAGTTGAAGGTAACGATCGCGGGCACGAATCCGCCGGTGTGGCGGCGTGTGGTGGTGTCGAGCCGGATCACGCTGGCCGAGCTGCATGACGTGGTTCAGGCGGCGTTCGGGTGGTGGGGCTACCACCTCCACGAGTTCGACATCGGCGGCATCCACTATGGGATCGACGACGGCGAGGACTGGGACCCACCGAAGGACGAATGGCAGGGCCGGCTCGACGAGCTGGCACCGGCCGGGTCCTCGTTCACCTACACATACGACTTCGGTGACGACTGGCGCCACAAGATTACGGTGGAGAAAGTCACCTCGGCCGATCCGTCGGTGACCTACCCGGTTTGCACTGGCGGTCGGCGGGCGAGCCCGCCGGAGGACTGCGGAGGAGTGAATGGCTACGAGAACGTGCTGGCCGTCTTGGCCGACCCGGCCGATGAGGAGCACGACTCGATAGTCGAGTGGGTGGGCGGCGCGTTCGATCCCGAAGCCTTCGACCCGTCAAAGTTTGCCGACAACCTGAAGCTCCGCCAGGCTCAGGAGCCATAGCCCTCGCGGCCGTGAGCACTCGAGGACGGCCTGTTTCTGCCTCGCGCTCGACCACCGCGTCGAGGCCGTGGTCCCACTGGTTGCAGCCCGCGGTGCCTGATCAAGTAGTTCGGCGCGCCTCGGTCGTCGTCATCATCACCCCGTCGTCGCCGCGGCACGATCGTCAATCGGCTTTGTGATTGTTTACGGTCTTCCGCGACTAGATTGACGGTGACCCGGTCATCGTGTTGCAGGCGGAGAGCCCT
The DNA here is from genome assembly GCA_013695465.1 of Actinomycetota bacterium. Lineage (GTDB taxonomy): Bacteria > Actinomycetota > CADDZG01 > CADDZG01 > WHSQ01 > JACDAL01. Next base: position 7,257 of record JACDAL010000128.1, read on the forward strand.
CCTCGCCGGGAGCCGGGTGCATAAGCTTTCCCGCCCTGCGGTCCTGGCCGGTCTTTTTCCGATGGCACGTGTAGCAACGCCACTTGAGGTTGGCGGTCGATGCCGGCCCACCGGCAGCATGCGGCTCGAGGTGATCCTTCTCGGCCCGGAAGCGATTGCCGCAGGCGACGCATTT
>JACDAL010000135.1 GCA_013695465.1 Actinomycetota bacterium
GTGCGCTGAAGCTCGTAGAGAGCTTTGACCGTGAGGATGCAACCGGTCGCCCCGATGGGATGGCCGAGCGAGATGCCGGAGCCGTTGGGATTGGTGCGCTCGCTCGGGAGCTTGAGGTCCTCGGCCACGGCCAGCGCCTGAGCCGCGAAAGCCTCGTTCAGCTCGATGACATCCATGTCCTCGACGCTCAACCCGGCACGGTCCAGCACGGCCCTCACTGCAGGAATGGGACCGATGCCCATGTAGCGGGGCTCGACTCCCGCGTGCGAGTAGGCGACCAGGCGCGCCATCGGCTTGAAACCCCTACGGTCCGCCTCTTCCCTCTCGGCGAGCACCACTGCGGCGGCTGCGTCGTTGATGCCTGCAGCGTTGCCTGCGGTGACCGAGCCCTCTTTGCTGAAGGCAGGTTTGAGCTTGGCCATCGCCTCCATGTCGACGTCGGTCCGCACGTGCTCGTCGGTATCGACGACGGTGGTGCCCTTCCTGCCCTTGATCTCGATGGGCAGGATTTGCTCCTTGAAGTGCCCTTCGCTGGTGGCTCGGGCGGCTCGCTTATGGCTCTCCACCGCCAGAGCGTCCTGCTCCTCGCGGGTGACTCTCCACTTCTCGGCGACGTTCTCCGCAGTCATGCCCATGTGGCAGTCGTCGAAGGGGTCGGTGAGCGCGCCCACCATCGAGTCAACGAGTGCCCCGTTGCCCATGCGCTGACCCCAGCGGGCGCCGGGGATCCAGTACTGCCCCCGGCTCATCGACTCGGCGCCACCGGCGAGCGCGAAATCGGCGTCGCCGAGCATGATCATCTGCGCCGCGGAAACCACCGCCTGGAGCCCGCTCCCACACAAGCGGTTGAGCGTAAACGCCGGCGTTTCGATGGGCAGGCCGCCGTTGATGGCGGCCACCCGCGCCAGGTACATATCGTGAACGTCCGTGTGAATGACGTTGCCGAAGACCACGTGCTTGATGTCCGCAGGCTCGGCCTGCGACCGCGACACCGCCTCGCGCACGACATCGGCCGCAAGCTCGGTGGGCGCCTTGTCCTTGAGGCCTCCGCCGAACTTGCCGATGGCCGTCCTTACTCCGCTCAGAACCACAACTTCACGCCCGTGGTGGGTCATGTCGGCCCCTCCCATTCTTGACCTAACTCGATCTCGTTGGAGCGCGCCTCGAAGGCTCGGTGCCTGAACCTCTGACCCTACCCGTTGACCCTCCTCGCCATGCCTACTAGTTTGGGCGCTAGGCGGCCGACGGAGGCTCGCCCGGCGTACCGAGGGGAGCAAACCGTGGGAGAGATAAAAGGGCAGGTTGCCCTCGTCACCGGGGGAACACGTGGGATCGGGCTCGCCATCAGCGAGCGGCTGGTCGAGCGCGGGGTGAAGGTCGCCGCCGGGTACTCCCGGGACGCGGAGGCCGCCAAGCGGCTCGTCGACGCCCATCCGGAGGCGGACATAACCCTCCATCAAGGAAACATCGGCCGAGCTGAGGACTGCGAGCGAGTGATCGGCGAGGTCATCGAGCAGCACGGCCGGCTCGACATCCTTGTCAACAACGCCGGCATCAACATCGACAAGACGGTCCGCAAGATGAGCCCCGAGGACTGGGACCAGGTCGTGCGCGTGAACCTCTCGGGTGCCTTCTATCTGTCGCGCGCAGTCCTCAACCACATGACCGAGCGCAAGCACGGCCGCATCATCAACATCAGCTCGGTCATAGGGCTAACGGGCAACGTGGGTCAGGCCAACTACGCGGCCGCCAAGTCCGGACTTTTCGGGCTCACGATGAGCCTTGCGCTAGAGACCGCCAAGAAGGGCGTCACGGTCAACTCGGTAGCCCCCGGCTTCATCGAGACCGAGATGGTGACGGCGATGCCCGAGAAGGCCCTCGAGAAAGTCATCGCCCAGATACCCGTGGGCCGATTGGGCCGGGGTGACGAGGTCGCACGAGTCGTCGAGTTCCTCGCCGACCCCGATTCCAGCTACATCACTGGGGAGGTCTACGGCATCAACGGGGGCCTCTACATGTAGGGGCGGGTCGGCCAAGTTCCTCAATCCTGCGCCACGCGCTCTCGGGTACGGAGCTTCTTTCTCAGGCGAGCGCTGTGCGCGTTTGACCCCTCGAGGGGCGCAGATTGGGGATTGCGCGGCTTAGCGGACCCGGACCCGGCCCGCTCGGCGCAGGGCGCTCTCCATGCGGGCTCGAAGGGTGTCCTCGTCGAACGGCTTGGTCACGTAGTCGTCGACCCCCGCCCTTAGGCTCGCCACCTCACTGGAGTCGTCCCCAGTCAGCATGATGACCGGGATGAGGCTAGTGGCGGCCGAGTCGCGCAGGCGTTCGGCGATCTCCACCCCCATAACGTCCGGCAGCCACAGGTCCAGCAGGATGAGGTCGGGCCGCTCGAGGGTGGCCTTTCGGATGCCCTCTTCGCCACTGTCGGCATGGGCGATCTCGAACTCCCCCCCGTACATGGCTCCGACCAAGGTCACCAGTGAGGGATCGTCATCGACCACCAAGATGCGGGGCTTGGCCGAGTGGGCCTGGGACTTGTGAGTGATCTCGGCTCGGCAGTAGGGGCAGACGCTCCACGCCGCCTCGACCTCCCGCCCGCAGCTGGCGCAGAGGTCCTCGGAGAGGTCCTCCTGACAATAGGGGCACACGAGGAAGGCTTTGTCGACCTCCTGGCGGCAGGCGGGGCAGCGCGATATCTCCTCCCGCTCGACGTGGGTGACGCGCAGCATCTCCTCGAGTGTCGTGATTCCCGCCTTGACCTTGGCGAGCCCGCTTCGCCGCAAGCTCCACATCCCTGCGGTCCGAGCCGAGTAAGCCAGCGAGATGTCCGACACCTGGGCCGTGATTTGCTCCCGAAGCTGCGGTGTGACGGTCAAGACTTCGTAGATTCCGGTGCGGCCCCGGTAGCCGCTGAACGAGCACCGGTCGCATCCGGCTCCCTTCATCGGGGTGGCTCCCTCGAAATCTGCCACTGTTAGTCCGAGCAACGAGAGAATGTGCCCGGAGACCTCGGCGGGGGCGGTGCACTTGGCGCAGATGACTCTGAGGAGACGCTGAGCAACAACCATGTTGAGCGCCGCAGCGATCAGATAAGGCTCGACTCCGAGGTCGGCGAGCCGAGTCACGGCCGAAACCGCGTCGTTGGTGTGGAGACTCGTTAGAACGAGGTGGCCGGTCATCGCCGACTGCATCACGATCTGAGCCGTCTCGAGATCGCGCACTTCCCCGACCATGATCACGTCGGGATCCTGGCGCAGGACGCTGCGGAGCCCCCGTGCGAAGCTCAGGCTGGTCTTGTCGTCGATTGGGATCTGGTTGATGCCGTGCAGCTGATACTCGATGGGGTCCTCGAGGGTAACGATGTTTCGCTCCGGGGACCTGATGTGATCGATCCCCGAGTACATCGTCGAAGTCTTGCCCGAACCCGTGGGCCCGGTGAAGATGATGAGACCCTGAGGAGCTTGGAGATTTCGAAACACCAGCTCCCTCTGGAAATCTTCTAGCCCGAGCTCGTGGGGCGACTGTGCTCCCTTGCCGGTGGGCAGCAGTCGTATGACGATCTTCTCGCCGGCGAACGTCGGCACGCTCGAAACGCGTGTGTCGGTCTCTTGATTGTTGACCAGGACGCGACTGCGCCCGTCCTGCGGCTTGCGCCTCTCGGCGATATCCATGCCCGAAATGATCTTTAGGCGCGAGATCACGAGCGATTGGACCTGCTTGGGCAGAGACATCGTCTCCCTGAGAAGACCGTCGACCCGGTAGCGGACTTTGACTTCGGTCTGCTGAGGCTCGATGTGGATGTCGGTGGCACGCGCCGCGATGGCGTCGGCGAGGATCGCATTGACGAGCCCTACGATGGGCCCGCTATGGGCCGATTGCTCGAGAGCCTCGAGCTCCGACCCGGTGACGTCGATCTCCTGGTCCGAGGGAACGACCTCGGCGTCGGCCGCGGCCCCCAGGCGCCCCAACAGGTCGGAGCCTCCCAAGGAGGAGGAGTAGAAGCGGTCCTCGGCCTCTCTGATGGCGGCAGGAGTCGCAACCACGACGCTCACCCGGCGCCCCCCAAGGGTGGCTCTGACGTCGTCTATCGCCACGACGTTGGTGGGATCGGCCATCGCGATCACGATTCCCTCATCTGTGGTCGAGATGGGAACGAGCTGATGGCGGCGGGCTAGCGTCCTCGGGACCAGGTGTATGGCGGGGATGTCGGGCACGACCGCGGCCAGGTCCACGTAAGCGATGTGGAGCTGCTGGGCCAGGGCGCGGGCGATTTCTTCTTCCCCCGCCCATCCGACCTCCACGATGACCGAACCGAGCCGGGGCTTGCGGCCCTCGGCGTTCTCCTGCAACTTGAGCGCGGTGTCGAGCTGCTCTTGGGAGAGGACCTCGGCCGCTACGAG
>JACDAL010000161.1 GCA_013695465.1 Actinomycetota bacterium
CCGGATAGCCTCGCTCGTCGACGGCCTTTTCCATGTCCACGGCTTCGGGATCGAGATGCAGATAGATCGAGGTCTCGAGCTCGCAAGCATGCGCCATCCCGCCGCGCGAGGACGTCCGAGTCTGCTCGATTACGTCGGTGCTTTCGTGAGTCGTCAAATAGAAGGTGGCCGCGACGAGCGAATGCGGGTACTCGACAACCGCTAGTCGCGCCGCCATCTCGACGAGGTTCTGGTTCGAGCCGTGCCCGTTGACGAGCAGCACGCGATCGAAGCCATGTCGCACCAAGGAGGTGGCGACATCCGTGCAGTAGCGGCAGAAGACGTCCCACGTGATGGTGACGGTTCCGGGAAAGTCCATGTGATGAGGCGAGTAGCCATGAACGATCGGTGGCAGCAGCACGGTTTCATCTGCGAGCCTGGTGGCGCCGGCGTGGCAGATCGCCTCGACGATCTTGACGTCGGTGTCGATGGGGAGGTGGGGGCCGTGGTCCTCGAGCGTCCCTATGGGCACGATCGGGATGCGAGCCTCGGCCGCCGCCCGTTTGACCTCGGGCCAGCTCAAACGTCCGTACTCGAGGGGCTCACTCCACACCATGTGAGCACTATCCCGCGCCAAGGCGCTCCGTCGGCGGCTTTGTGCAACGAACTTGAGCCGAAAACCACCTCCCACGTGGTTACGGGCACTAACTTCACCTTGCGGGCGATCACGGTTCGAGGTTTGGTACGACGCGGGGCGCGTTCTGCACCAAAGCTGCGGAAACAGCCGTGAGCGTGGGCTAGAATCACGCTCCCGTAACTACAGCGACGAAATTCCGCCCTCTAAATCCTCAGGAGTCGAACATGCGTTCGATACAATCCGGAAAGGGGAGTTGTCACACCCCCTCACTAGGTTGACGTCGACGGATAGCCGACTGGCCCGAAGGCCAGAAAGGAAGGCAGCTCGGTGGCGAGCAAGGATCGCGGCACATTGGAACGCAGCGTCGCAAGGAACGGCCGGCAAACTCAGGGGCGGGAGGACATCGTCGCTATGACGATGTCCCAGATCGAGAAGCAGCACGGCAAGGGCTCGATAATGCGCTTGGGCGAGATGGGGCCACAGGCGGGCATAGAGGTCATTTCGACAGGCTCGATGGCCATGGACCTCGCCCTCGGCGTGGGCGGGCTTCCCCGGGGCCGCATCGTTGAGATCTACGGGCCCGAGGGCTCGGGCAAGACGACCGTCAGTCTCCATGTAATAGCCGAGGCCCAGAAGGCCGGGGGCCTGGTGGCGTTCGTCGACGCCGAGCATGCCCTCGACCCCTCCTATGCCAAGGCCCTCGGGGTCAACATTGACGAGCTATTGGTGTCTCAGCCCGACACCGGCGAGCAAGCGCTAGAGATCGTCGACACGTTGACTCGTTCGGGGGCGATGGACGTAATCGTGATCGACTCGGTGGCGGCGCTGGTCCCCCGGGCCGAGCTCGAGGGCGAGATGGGGGACACCCACGTCGGGCTTCAGGCCCGCCTCATGTCGCAGGCGCTGCGTAAGCTGACCGGCAACGTCAGCCGGACCCGAACCGTGCTGATCTTCATCAATCAAATCCGCGAAAAGATTGGTGTCATGTTCGGTTCGAACGAGACCACCCCCGGGGGCCGGGCACTCAAGTTCTCCTCCTCGGTCCGGCTCGACGTCCGCCGCATCGACTCCCTCAAAGAGGGGGCCGAGATCGTCGGCGCGAGGGTGCGGGTGAAGGTCGTGAAGAACAAGGTCAGCGCTCCGTTCAAGAAGGCCGAGTTCGACATCCAATACGGCACTGGAATCTCCAAGGAGGGCAGCCTCCTCGATGTGGCCATCGATCACGGCTTCGTGCGGAAATCGGGTGCGTGGTTCATCTACGGCGAGGACCAGTTGGGGCAGGGGCGAGAGAACGCCAAGTCCTTCCTGGCCGACAACCCCGACATCGCCACCGAGATCGAGCTCAAGATAAAGGACAAGCTCGGTCTACTGGAGGGAGCCGATCCGGAGCCCGCCGAGCTCGCCGAGCCGGCCGACGCACCACCGGCTTGAGGGCATCGACCACGGCGGCGCCGGGCGCCGCCGTGAGCTCGGATGTCATGGTCGCGGCCGGGCGTCTGCTGTCCAGGCGTGGTTACTTCGAGCATGAACTTCGCAGCCGGCTGTTACGTGCCGGCCACGAGGCAGATGCTGTGGAGACGGCAATGGGCCGCCTCAGGACCCTCGAGCTTCTTGACGACGCCGCGCTGGCGCGCTCCTGGATCGAGGAGCGCACTCGAACCAAGCCTCGGTCTCAGCAGGCGTTGCGTCGGGAGCTCGAAGACAGGGGCGTGGGCCCCGAGGTCGTGGACCAGGCACTGATGTCCTGCGCCCCGGACGACGTCGCTCAGGCTCGGGCCCTGGCGACCGTTGCGGTGAGCCGCATGGCGGGGCTTCCTCTGGAGGTCCAGGCGCGGCGTCTGCGTGGACGCTTGCTGGGCCGTGGCTTCGAGACCGAAATTGTGACCGAGGCGGTCCGGGCCGTCCTTCCTCCCGAAGGGTGGGATTAACCCTTAGGGTTTGACCCGGCAGAGATTGGACCGGCCGGAGGGCACCTCCCCCGGCTCGAAAGGCCGACGGACCGTTTTTAAGGCGGCGTGCAATTCGTTTGTGGTGTACATGAGTGCGCAAGGTGCGTACGATGGGGTGAACGAATTTGCGGTCATCTACTAGAACTGGTGCGAACGAAACGAGCGATCGACTTGAAACCGTACGAACACGCTGCTGCTCACCCACCTCGGGTGGGCACTGAACGGTGAATCGCCGGCCGGGGACCGGCCTGTTGCAGGCCATCCTTAAACCCCTGCCGTCCTCAGCCCCTTAGCTCGTACCGCTCGCACCTGGGGCGCGCGTCCCGGGAGGGTCGGCGCGCCCCGGCTCATGAAAGGAGCGAGCGATGGACATCCTCATCGGTGTCGTCGTCGGGCTCCTCCTGGGTGCAGGCAGTGGCTACCTCTATCGCAAGGCGAGCGCCGAGAAGGCGCTCGGATCGGCCGAGCTGCAGGCTCAGACGATCCTCGCCGGGGCGCAGAAGGAAGCCGAGCAGGCCCGCCGGGAGGCGTTGGTGGAGGCGAAGGACGAGGTTTTCCGGATGCGCTCGGAGGCGGACTCCGAGCTCAAGCGGCAGAGATCCGACTTCGAGCAGAAGGAAGAGCGACTGTCGCGCCGGGAGGGCACAATCGATCAACGGGCCGACACACTCGACCGCAAGGAACAAGCGATCGAGATAAAGGAAGAGCAGCTGAAGGACCGAAACCGCTCCCTGGAGGAGCTGCAGGAAAACGCCCGCTCTGAGCTTCAGCGGGTCGCAAACATGACGCAGGAGGAGGCTCGGGGCCGAGTCATCGAGGACATCGAAGAGCAGGCCAAGCGGGACGCCATGATGATCGTGAGAGACATCGAGGCCCAAGCGAGGGAGGAAGGGGATCGCCGGGCCCGCAAGATCATCACGATCTGCATGCAGCGAATTGCCTCCGAGCTGACCAGCGAGGCGACGGTGACCACCGTGACCCTGCCCTCAGAGGACATGAAGGGCCGCATCATCGGGCGCGAGGGCCGCAACATCAGGGCCTTCGAGGCCGCCACCGGGACCAACATCATCATCGACGACACCCCCGAAGCGGTGGTCCTGTCGTGCTTCGACCCCATTCGCCGAGAGATGGCCAGGCTCACCCTCGAGAAGCTGGTAGGGGACGGGCGAATTCAGCCCGCTCGCATCGAGGAGATGCACGACAAGTCAAAGGTCGAGGTCGAGCGCGAGATCCGCGAGGGCGGCGAATGGGCGGTGCTCGAGACCGGGATCACCGACATGCACCCCGAGCTGGTGAGGGTCCTCGGCCGGCTCAAGTTCAGGACTTCCTATGGGCAGAATGTCCTGCGGCACGTGGTCGAGGCCTCGCACGTGGCGGGCATGATCGCAGCCGAGCTCGGCACCGACGTGGCGCTCGCCCGGCGGTGCACGCTTCTGCACGACATCGGCAAGGCCGTGACACATGAGGTCGAGGGCTCTCACGCGCTCATCGGAGCGGAGATCGCGCGGCGCTTGGGTGAATCGGCCGAGGTCAACCACGCCATCGAAGCTCACCACAACGAGGTCGAGCAGCGCACGATCGAAGCGGTCATCACCCAGGTCGCCGACGCCATCTCCGGGGCTCGCCCGGGGGCTCGCAGGGAGACACTCGAGACCTATGTGAAACGACTCGAACGTCTCGAGCAGATCGCCATGGAGTTCGAGGGCGTAGACAAGGTTTATGCGATGCAGGCCGGAAGAGAGGTTCGAGTCATGGTGAAGCCGGGTTCGGTCGACGACCTCCAAGCCGAGGTCATTGCTCGCGACATCGCCAAAAAGGTCCAGGAGGAGTTGCAGTACCCGGGCCAGATCCGGATCACGGTTATCCGCGAGCTGCGCTCGTCCGCGTACGCGAAGTAGTCTCTAGTTCAAATGGCCGTAACGAAGAAGAACCTGGTCTCAGGGCAGGCCACGTACTACATCCGTACGTTCGGCTGCCAGATGAACGAGCACGACTCCGAACGCATGGCCGGGATGCTCGAGCAGGAGGGTTACGCCCGGGCGTCCACCCCCGATGACGCTTCAGTGGTGCTGTTCAACACCTGCTGCATCCGGGAGAACGCCGACCAGCGTCTTTACGGCAACCTAGGCCATCTGAAATCCGTCAAGGACAGTAGACCCGAGCTGCGGATCGTGGTGGGAGGATGCCTTGCGCAAAAGGACAAGGAGCTAATCCAACGCCGCGCGCCGTACGTCGACGTTGTCCTCGGCACCCACAATCTTGCAAGCCTTCCGCGCTTGTTGCGAGAGTCTCATGAGGAGCCCTCGTTCGAGATCCTCGAGCAAACCGAAGTGTTTCCCTCGGCATTGCCGACTCGACGCTTTTCACCGTGGCATGCGTGGGTGTCGATATCGATCGGTTGCAACAACTCGTGTACCTTCTGCATCGTGCCGGCGGTAAGAGGAAAAGAGATCTCGCGCCGAACGGGCGACATTGCGAGCGAGGTCGAAGGGCTCGTTGGAGACGGCGTCATCGAAGTGACGCTGTTGGGTCAGAACGTCAACTCCTACGGTCGCGATCTCGACGGCAGTCCGCTGTTCGCAAAGCTCTTGCGCGCGCTGGACGGTATCAACGGCCTCGAGAGAATTCGTTTCACGAGCCCTCACCCCAAGGATTTCAAGGCGGACACGGTGGCAGCAATGGCTGAATGTGAACGCGTCTGTGAGCATATCCACTTGCCGTTGCAGTCGGGATCAGACTCGTGCCTGAGACGCATGAAGCGCGCCTACACACGTGCCAAATTTCTCGACAAGGTTGACATGGTGCGGGCCGCCATCCCCGACGTCGCCATCACCACCGACATCATCGTGGGCTTTCCCGGCGAGACGGAGGCAGAGTTCGAAGACACGCTGTCGCTCGTCGCACAAGCGCGCTTCGATCAGGCCTACACCTTCCAGTACTCGGCCCGTCCCATGACCGCCGCCGCCGAGATGCCGGGGCACCTCCCCAAGGAGATCGTTCAGGAACGCTTCGAACGACTTGTGGCCCTTCAGGATGAGATTTCGGCGGAGCGCAACGAACGCATGGTGGGGCGCGTCGAGGAGGTCGTCGTCGAAGGGCCTTCGAAGCGCGATCCATCGCAAAAAAACGGACGCACGCGTACCAACAAACTCGTTATCTTTACGGCCGAGGACGTACCCGAAGGGTCCCGCCGCAGCGTCCGGGTAACGGGCGCGGGCACCCACCACCTCAAGGGCGAGCTCGTCTCCCGGCCCCCTCTGCGCTTGCCCGTGCTCCAGGCCCCCACACGCGCGTGAGCGGGGGGCCGGTGGCGGCGGCCATCGTTCCCCACGCACCGCTGCTGGTGGGAGAGCTCCATCCCCAAGGGTGTGAGGAGCCGTGTGGCACCGTGGTACGAGCAGTACGGTCCCTTGTCTGGGGTGAAGCCGAGGCGGTGACGGTCGTCTCCCCACACGGTTCCGAGCCGGGCGTCTATGCCCGAGTGGAAGGATCTCTGCGGGGGTTCGGGCCCGCGATCGACGGCGGCCGGCCCGGCGGTGAGGGACTTGCCAAGGAGCTAGCGGCGGCAGCGAGCCTGCCTCTGCTGGAGGGTCCCTGCGATCACGGAGTGCTCGTCCCCGCTCTGCTCGGCTGCGCTCCGGGGCTGGAGCTGGTCGGCGTCTCACTGGGCGAATGCTCAAGCTCCGGCGAGATGCCCGAGCCGAACGCCGCTGCCCTCCTGGCCGAAGCTCTCGAGAGCTTCGACGGGCGCGTGGGTCTCGCCGCCAGCGCTCACTCCGGCGCCGCGCTGTCGGCGTCCGCTCCTCTGACCGAGCTCGAGGGAGCCGTGGAGGCCGAGGCCGCCTGGATTGCCGCCCTGCGCTCGGATGTGGGTGCGTCTGAGGCGGAGACAAGAAGGCTCGCGCGCGTGGCGGGCTCGTGCGGGGCCGGTCCTCTGGGGGTGCTGGCCGCGCTCGGCCGAGGGCGAGCGGCGATGTTCCACGCCTATGAGCGGCCGTTCGGCGTGGGTTACGTGGTGGCCTCGGTCCCCGGGTGAGCGGCGCCCCGGCGGTGACCGCCCCAGTTGCCCGCCGAGGTGTCGTCAGGTGCTCCATATGGTCATCTCCCCGCTACTCGGCGTACGAGGGGTACGAGGGGTGAGCGGCGCCCCGGCGGTGGCCGCCCTGGTGGGCCCCACGGCAGTAGGAAAGAGCGAGGCGGGGGCCGCGCTTGCAGAGCGTCTTCATGCGGAGATCGTGTCGGTGGACTCGATGCAGGTCTACCGGGGACTCGACGCCGGCACCGCCAAGCCCTCTCCCGGCCTGCGGACGGCTGTGCCCCACCACCTCATCGACATCGTCGAGCCCTCGCACGAGCTGTCGGTAGCCGAGTTCCAGTCCCTGGCGCGTACCGCGATCGCAGACATCTGGGAGCGGGGCAAGCTGCCACTGCTGGTGGGGGGCTCGGGGCTCTACTTTCGAGCCGCAGTCGACGACCTCAGCTTCCCCCCTCGGTCCGATGAGGTCAGGCGGCAGCTCGAGACTGAGGCCGCGGCGGTTGGAAACAGCGTCATGCATCAACGCCTGGCCGCGCTCGACCCGGCGGCGGCGGATCGCATCGAGAGCTCGAACCTGCGCCGGGTGGTGCGGGCGCTCGAGGTCATCGAGATCACCGGCCGGCCCTTCTCCCGCGGCTACTCCTGGGACGGATATTCGAGTGTCTACCGCCTGGCGGTGGCGGGCCTCGAGCTCGATCCGGCTCGCCTGCGTGATCTCATCTCGGGGCGCGTCGAACGCATGCTCGCTCGGGGGTTGGCCGCTGAGGCGCGCGAGCTCGCCTCCAACAACCTGTCCCTCACTGCTCGACAGGCGCTCGGCTACCGCCAGGTCCTCGAGGAGCCAGACGCGGCCCCCGATGAGTTGCGGGATCGGATCGTCGCCGCCACAGCTCGCTTCGCCCGTCGCCAGATGACGTGGTTCAAAGCCGATCCGCGCGTGGTCTGGTTCGATGCCTCCTGCGAGGATCTTGTGGTTACGTTGACGGGTCACTTTCGCTCGCGCCTGCGGTTACCGTAGGTGATATGGCTGCTGCGAGACTCGAGTTTGCGAAGTATCAAGGGATCGGCAACGACTTCGTCATGCTTTCGGACCCCAAAGACGAGCTGAAGCTGACGGCGGACCTGGCGGCGCAGCTGTGCGACCGCCGCTTCGGTATCGGCGCAGACGGCGTTATACGAGTGGCGCCGGGGCGCGCTGGGGCAGATCTGTTCATGGACTATCTCAATTCGGACGGCTCGACGGGCGAGATGTGCGGCAACGGCATTCGCTGCCTGGCGTTGTTTGCGCGCCACGAAGGCCTGTCGTCGTCCGAGCGAATGGTGGTCGGCACCGGGGCCGGGCACAAGATCGTCGAGATCTCTGGCGAACACGTGCGCGTGGACATGGGAGCTCCGATCTTCGAGCCCGGGCGCATACCGGTTCGATGGGACGGCACGGACGCTCTTCAGATAAAGCTCGAGATGGACACCGATGTCATCACCGACGACATCATCGAGCTGGCGTGTCTTTCGATGGGAAACCCTCACGCGGTTTTGTTCACAACGGATGTGGAGGCTGCTCCGGTGCGCTCGCTGGGACCCTTGCTCGAACGTCATTCAGCCTTTCCCCGGGGGACCAACGTGTTGTTCGTCGATCCAAGCTCGTCCAACGAGATACGCATGCGTGTGTGGGAGCGAGGTTCCGGCGAGACGCTTGCTTGCGGCACCGGGGCATGCGCAGCCGCGGTTGCAAGCCGGCTGCTGTCCGGTACTCCAGAGCAGACGACCGTGGTTCTGCCCGGCGGCCGCCTTCACGTCGAATGGGATGGCAGCCTAGGGCGTGAGCGCCCCGTGTTCATGACCGGCCCCGCCCAGCGCAGCTTCGCCGGTGTAGTCGAGCTGAAGGCGAGCAAGCACCAGTGAGAACGGCCGCTCGCATCGACCGCCTGCCGCCCTATCTGTTCGCCGAGATCGACCGCAAGGTGGCTGAAGCCCGAGGCAGAGGCGCGGACATCATCTCGTTCGGGGTGGGCGACCCCGACCTTCCGACTCCCGATCACGTGGTGGAGGCCCTGCGGGAAGCGGCCCTCGATCCTGCGACCCACCGATATCCCTCATATGTGGGAATGCCCGAGCTGAGGTCTGCGATAGCGAGCTTCTATGAGCGCCGTTTCAAGGTTTCGCTCGATCCCGATAACGCCATCCAGCCGCTGGTAGGCATCAAAGAGGGTATCTTCCATCTCCCGGTTGCGTTCGTCGACCAAGGGCAGGTCGCACTGATACCCGACCCTGCCTATCCGGTATACGAGACGGGCACTCTGCTGGCCGGAGGCGTCCCCCACCTCGTCCCGTTGTGGGCAGAGAACGATTTTCTGCCGGATCTCGGCTCGATTCCCAAAGACGTGCTCGAGAGAGCCTCGGTGCTGTGGCTCAACTTTCCGGGCAACCCGAGCGCGGCAACGGTCGAGCGACCGTTCTTCGAGGACGCGGTTGAATTCTGCATGCGCCACGATCTGCTTCTGGCGCACGACGCCGCCTATGCGGAGATCACCTACGACGGTTACGTCGCACCCAGCGTGCTGGAGGTGGAGGGGGCCGAAGAGTGCGCGGTCGAGTTCTACTCCCTCTCCAAGACCTACAACATGACGGGCTGGAGAATCGGGTGGGTTGCGGGAGCTCCGGTGGCGATCGAGGCCATCAAGAGGCTCAAGACCAACATCGACTCCGGAATCTTCGATGCGGTGCAGCGCGCCGCGATCGCTGCCCTGGAGGGACCCCAAGATCAACTTCGCGACACCGTCGAGCGCTACCGCGCCCGCCGAGATCTGTTGTGTGAGGGTCTAGCTTCGATGGGGATCGAGGTGTCCCCGCCGCGAGGATCGATCTACTTATGGGTTCCGGTGCCGGAGGGTCATACGTCAGAGTCGTTTGCCACCTTTCTGCTGGAGGAGGCGGCCATCGTGGTCGCTCCCGGCAACGGGTACGGGCCTTCCGGTGAGGGCTTCGTGCGGTTTTCTTTGACCGTGTCGGACGAAAGACTCGCCGAGGGCGTCGAACGCCTGCGCAGGGTGGTCGCCTGAGTCCCGCCTTACCCACGCGCCCCGAGCGCGAGCGAGCCGTCCTGGTCTCAGCAGTCTTCGGTAACACTTCGCCCGAAGAGGCGGAATGGTCGCTTGACGAGCTCGCTGCGCTTGCCGACACCGCCGGCGCAGACGTGCTCGATCGACTCGTGCAGCGGCGCGACAGGCCGGATCCCGCTACCTACGTAGGGCGAGGTAAGGCGAAGGAGGTCGTGGACGCGGCCCTTGCTTTGGATGCGGGAATGGTGATCTTCGACGACGAGCTGACCCCCGCTCAGGGCCGGAACCTGGAGGAGCTGGCCGGCGTCAACCCATTGGCAGAAAAGGGTCTCAAGATCATCGACCGCACGGGATTGATCCTCGACATCTTTGCGCAGCATGCCCGCTCCTCCGAGGGAAAGTTGCAGGTAGAGCTCGCTCAGCTCGACTACCGGCTTCCCAGGCTGAGGGGCTGGGGAGAGGTTCTGTCGAGGATCGGGGGCGGCATCGGAACCAGAAGGGGGCCGGGGGAGTCAGCTCTCGAGGTCGAACGCCGAGCCATAGTCAAGCGCATCCAGCGCGTCAAGGTGGATCTCGAGACCCTGTCGCGCACAAGAAGGCTCAAACGCAAGGCCCGCAATCGCTCTGATACCGCCATCGTTGCTCTCGTCGGCTACACCAACGCGGGGAAGTCCACACTGTTGGGTGCGCTCACCGATTCAAAAGTCCTGGTCGAGGATCGTCTGTTCTCGACGCTTGACCCCATCACCAGGCGGCTGCCGCTCCCTGGGGGCCGGGACGCTCTCATCACCGACACGGTCGGCTTCGTGCAGAAGCTGCCTCACCAGCTCGTAGAGGCGTTCAATTCCACGCTCGAAGAGGTCGGCGAGGCCGACCTCCTGCTACACATCGTCGATGCGAGCAGAGCGCCGG
>JACDAL010000040.1 GCA_013695465.1 Actinomycetota bacterium
AGACGAGTGATGCGCTCTTGGGTCGAGGGATGAGTCGAGAACAGACGAGCGAAGTTGACGCGACGGCCGGACAACGGGTTCACGATGTACATGCTCGCCTGCGCGGGATTGACGTTCATCGGGATTCTCTTGGCCGAAACCTCGAGCTTCTCGAGCGCCCGGGCGAGCGACTCGCCGTCGCCCATGAGTCCCGCCCCGCTGCGATCGGCCTCGAACTCGCGCGACCGAGACAGCGCCATCTGGAGAAGGCCCGCGGCCATCGGTGCCAAGAACGCCATCGCCAGCAAACCCAGGGGATTGCCACCTTCATTGTCCCGGCTCCCTCCAAACATTGCGCCCCACATCACTATGCGAGCCAAAAAGGTGATTCCCATTGCGACCGCGGCGGCGACCGAGCCGATCAAGATGTCGTTGTTCTTGACGTGTGCCAGCTCGTGCGCAAGCACGCCGCGCAGCTCGTCCTCAGACAGGACGCTCATGATCCCCTGGGTGACGGCGACCGCGGCGTGATCTTCGTTGCGGCCGGTGGCGAAGGCGTTGGGCTGGGGGCTGGGCGTGACAAAGAGCTTCGGCATCGGCATGCTCGCTCGCATCGTCAGGTCACGCACTATTCGGTAGAGCTCGGGTGCCTCCTGCTCGGAGACGGGTCGTGCCCTGGAGGCCTTGATCGCGAGCTTGTCCGAGAACCAGTAGGACCCTCCGACAAACACCAGGCCGATGAGCAGGCCGATGACGGCGCCGCCTCGCCCGAAGAAGGAGCCGGCCAGTACCAAGAGTCCGCCGAGGGCGGCAAGCAAGACGTAGGTCTTGAGAGTGTTGGTGCTCATGAGGACATTATGTAGCGTGCGCAACGATAAATGGGAGCTTGAGGCTTACGTCGCCGACCTGGAGTTGGTGGAGCCGTTCACCATCGCCCGCCGGTCCTGGGATGTGGCAACCAGCGTGTTCGTGAGAGTGTCGCACTCGGGCCACACCGGGATAGGTGAATGCAGCCCCGAGGGTCCGCCCGAAGAGGTCGTAGATCAACTCGAGAGGCTCGACCTCGAGGTGCTCGATGGCCCCTTCGATCTCGAGGGACTCTCCACGCTCCTGGATGCGGGACCCGCCCGTGCCGCGCTCGATATCGCGCTGCACGACCTCGCCGCTCGGCGCGCCGGCCTGTCGGTGAGCGAGCTGTTGGGATTGTCCGGCCGTCCCCTGCCCCAGACCTCGGTGACACTTGCGATCACCGAGCTCTCCCGGACTGTGGCCAAGGCAAAAAATCTGAGCGACCATCCCATCTTGAAGGTAAAGGTTGGTTTCGAAGGAGACGTAGAGATGATTGAGGCGGTGCGCTCGGTGTACCCGGGACGGATTCGCATCGACGCCAACGAAGGCTGGAGCGAAGCCGAGGCGACGACTCGGCTGAAGGCGTTGGAACGGTTCGACATCGAGCTCTGCGAACAGCCCATTACCTCGGGAGACTTCGCCGCACTGAGCCGGGTCACGGCAGCTACAGCGATCCCCATCTACGCCGATGAGGATGTCCGCACGGCGGCGGATGTCGTCGCGCTCGCAGGAATAGTGGACGGTGTCAACCTGAAGCTGCGCAAGACGGGAGGCATCAGGGAGGCGGTGCGCGCGGTCGCGGTGGCTCGTGCTCATTCGCTGGGAGTCATGCTCGGTTGCGATCTCACCTCTGGGGTTGCAGCCACCGCCGAGGCGAGTCTCGCCGCGCTCGCCGACTTCGCCGATATCGATGGTCCTTTGCTGCTGAGGTACGACCCCTGGCCTGGAGTGGGTTATGACAAGGGAATGTTGTTTTTGCCACCCGGTCCCGGTCTCGGCGTGACAAGGCGGGCGTGACGGCCCGATCCTGGCTTGTCCTCACAGACGGCTATCTCTCCGCGCGCGACGCGAAGACGGCGCATGGGGTGATCCGCTACAGCCGGGATGAGATCGCAGCGGTGATCGATCCCGAATACGCAGGACGTTCTCTGGCCGAGGTGATGCCGCAGCTGGAACGGGATGCTCCGATCGTTTCCACGGTCGCAGAAGGGTTGGCCCACTCTCCGACTTCTTTGTTGCTCGGCGTGGCGACTCCAGGCGGGTGGCTTCCGGACCATTGGCGAGCATGGATTAACGAAGCGTTGGAGGCTGGTCTCGAGATCGCCAACGGACTTCATCGTTTTTTGCGCCACGACCGCGAGCTGGTCAAACTTGCGCGCGCCTCCGGGGCGACGCTGTGGGATGTCCGCGAACCTCCCTCCAATATCCCGTTGTTCACCGGCAGGAGCATTGGAATCCCCAAGCGCACGGTGCTTACGGTGGGATCTGATTGTTCGGTGGGCAAGATGACGGTCGCTCTCGAGTTGGCCCGCGCCGGGCACAACAGGGGATTCTCGACCGAGTTCGTCGCCACGGGGCAGACAGGAATCATGATCGCGGGCCGGGGCATCGCGGTCGATCGCGTCGTAGCCGACTTCGTCTCAGGAGCCGCGGAGACGCTGGTATGTGAGACGCATCCCTCGTCCGACGTGCTGATGGTCGAGGGACAGGGAAGCCTGTGGCATCCGGCCTACGCAGGCGTGACTCTGAGTCTGCTCCACGGAAGCGCTCCTCATGTCATGGTCCTGTGTCATCAGGCGGGCAGGAGCGCCATCGAGGAGCCTCCCTACACGGCAATCCCCCCGCTCCCCGAGGTGATAGCCCGTTACGAGGACATGGCCGCCACCGTGCGGCCGGCTCGAGTAGCTTGCATCGCCTTGAACTGCTCCCGGTTGAGCGCGGCCGAGGCGCACGCCGCCGTCCAGGAAACCGAGGAGCAGACTGGGCTCGCCACCGGTGATGTGTTCGCAGGAGACTCCCCCCGCCTCTGGTCTGCGTTGGAAGCGGCGTTGCCTGAGCGCCGTCACTCGAGCCTGTTGAGTCAGTAGCCGGTCGTGACTTCCTTGTGCACGCTGGCGGCGACTCTCCAAGTAGAGAGCTTGGGCGCGGCGAGATAGCTCAGCGTGAGCGACAGGCACAGGAACACAAGGGCGTAGAGGGGCTGGCTCCAGCCGACGAGGAAACGGGCGAGGATCGCATCTATCACGAAGTAGGCGGTCGACAACGCGCTCACGGTGGCGCCCAAGCCCATCGCAAGAGGCCGGTAGATGAACACGAGGGCGAAGCGAGTCCTGTACGCACGCGGGCAGGCGGCCAGCGCATCGGCCGCGCCCTCGAAGCCCGGGTGTTCGGTGAGTGGTCGCATGTAGGGGTCCCGGACGCGTTCCAGTACCGAGCGAACCTCGGCGCGGTGCAAGAGCCCGTAGATGACACAGGCCACCACCAGGCAGGCCACCACCACCGGAGGCCAGTCTCTGAGTGAGGTTCGTCCCGTCACCGCTCCGAAGCTCGCCGGCGACAGCAGCCCGATGCTGCCCATCAGGGCGAGGCCGG
>JACDAL010000060.1 GCA_013695465.1 Actinomycetota bacterium
AGACCGTGGCGGTACACGATCCGAAGGTTCTTGAGCCCCTTGGCTCGGGCAGTAAGAACGTAATCCTCTCCGAGCGTCTCCAGCATTGAAGAGCGCACGATCAAAGCGTACTCGCCGTAGAGCCCGATCCCCAGAGTGAGGGCCGGGAGTATGAGATGGCGGATCCGATCGTTGATCACCGTCCATGTCGACGGCTCAGCGAGAATCCCCAGAGTTGGGTCGCGAATCCCGGCGACGGGAAAGCCGAATCTGAGCGCAACATAGAAAACGATCATCAGCCCGATCCACTGCGTCGGCATCGCGTAGAAGGAGAGCGCCGTCCAAGTATTAATGCGATCGACTCTGGTACCACGGCGCCACGCCGACATCACGCCGGCACCGACCCCGACGACGATCGACACGATCGTAGCAACGGCGAGCATCGGCAGGGTGTTGAGAATCGGCCCCTTGAGGTTCTGCCACACCGGCCGGCGGTCGACCAGGGAGGTTCCGAGATCCCCCTGCGCGAGGTTGCCCAGATAGATCGTGTACTGCTCCCACATGGGCTTGTCGAGGCCGAGCTCTTTTTCGAGAGCGGCCTTGAACTGCTTGGTGCAATGAAGACAGCGGAGCGCGGTGATCGCGTTGCCGGGGACGGCCCGGAACAGGACGAAGTTGAGCGTGATGGCCACGAACACGGTGAGCAGCGCCGCGCCCGTCCGCTTAATGAGGTAGTCGGCCCCCCTCATGGGCTGCCTATCAGTTGACGGCGTGGGTCATTGAGTCTTTTGGGGACTGGTGTAGTAGCACTTGCAGTACGCGCCCAGATCGGGTTCGATCCCGCTCCACTCGTCCCGGTAGGCCATGATGATCTCCTCCTGCACGGTGTGGATGTAGGGCCGCTCGCGACCGAGCTTGGCCTGCATCTCCCACACCAGGTCGCGACGCTCTTTCGGGTCTACCAGGATCGCCTGCTTCTCGTACATGCGGTCGTAAGAGGGGTCGTTGTAACCCGTGTCGTTCCAGCTGTACCACTGACCCTTGGTCATCACCGACAGCATGAAGTCAGGATCGATGTATCCCACCCAGTCCCATGCCGCGAGGTCGAACTTGGTGTAGTCGCCCGCCGTCTCCAGCGCATATGCCTGGCTGGTATCGCCACCGGGCTTGTTCTTCAGCTCGACGCCGATCTGAGACCAGTTGTCCTTGATGATTTCGAAATAGCGGTCCCCGTTATAGTTGAGACTGGCGGGAATGATCATCTCGTACGACATGGGGTGAGCCGGCTGCGCGAATTCTCCGGAAGTGGCCGGAGCCCATCGCACTCCGTCTCTCATCTGGTAGCCCAGCGAATCGAGGATCTGGTTGGCTTTGTCCGGGTCGTAGGGAAGGGGTTTCACGTCGGGGTTGACGAAGTCGCCCGACTGCGAGGAGATCAGGTTCGCCCACGGCTTGGCGTACCCGTTGTGAACGACGTCGATGATCTCCTGGCGGTTCGTGGCGTACTCGAGCGCCTCACGTACCTTGAAATCGAGCAGCTCGCGGTTCTGGGGCTTCACAGGGTTGGAGTTGAAGGTAATATTGTCGACCTGAGAGCTCCCGGTGCTCTCGACAGTGATGCCGGGTTCGGACTCGAGCGCGTCTACGGCATTCGTCGGCACCGATTCGATCCAGTCGAGCGTCCCCGCCCTTAAGTCTGCGATCATCGAAGTGGAGTTCGTGTAGTAGATGAGGGCCACCGCTTCCGCGTTCGACTTGGGCCCGTAAAATTCGGGGTTGGGCTTGAACACCGTGGTGCCCTTCTTCTCGTATTGATCGATGAAGTAGGCGCCGCCGGCCACCGTGGGAAGCTCCTTTTCGGGCTGGAAGGTCTTGATGTCCTTGCCCTTGTTGCCGGTGTGCTTCGACCACTCGTGCTGGGGGAAGACATAGAACTGCACCATTTGCGCCAAGACGTTGCCGATGGGCTTCTTGTACTCGATCACGAGCGTGTCGTCGTCGGGAGCGGTGAACTCTTTGATCTGGTTCAAGGCCACCACCAGCGCCGACGTGGGGCCGTCTCCGTACTTGATGATCGTGTTGCCGGTCCATGCCGCATCGGCGGCAGTCATCGGTTCGCCGTCCGACCACTTCGCTCCGGGCTCGAGATGGAATGTCCATTTCAACCCATCGGGCGTGTTGTCCCAGCTCTGCGCCCAGTCACCCTCGATCTTGAGCCCGGGCCCGTACTGGACGAGCTGGGGATACTGCATTATGAATGCGTTGTAGGACTGGGACTCGATCGCTATGAAGGGGTTGAGTGTATCGATGTAGTTGATCGTCCCGAGTTTGAGGATCCCGCTGCTCCCGGCGGCCTCGCCGCCTCCGGAATCCTGCGGCGTCGAAGCACAACCCCCGGCGACCAGCAGTGCCGTCAGCGCTAGGCCTATCCATCGCAGCTTCATCTACTCACCCCCTGGCCGGAGCCCGTGCGCTTCGTTGCGTACGGGCTTCGCCCCTCAGACCGTCGGCTTGCTCTACTACCGGAATCGTACAGTCGTCCCGCCTCAATCCAAACCGGGGCCCTGCCTCTCAGGCTTTGGGACCCCAGCTCTTTGTACAGAGCGCGCCTAGAGACCCTTTTTGTGCCCAGCCTGCCCGGAAGACTGCCGGTACGCCGGCTACTGTAGGCGGCGGGGGTAGCGGCGCTGCCAGCGTTTGCTCCACAATGGTCCACCCCCCTCGCTCACATCGAGCTCGAGCGAGAGGTGATAGAAGTCGCGGTCCGAGCGCAGCTCGCCCCGGGCCTCGGCCCCCACCTGAATTGCGCCCCAGCTCAACTCAAACGAGTTCTTCCCCGCGGCCCAGGCGTTGCCCACCTCGACGCCGGAGACCCCGACCTCGCCTCCGTAGCGCTCGGTGAAATGGGTACCGTTGTCGAGCCGGCCGCTCGCACCGTGGTCGATCACGGCCCGGGTGACACGCCCCGGCACATCGCGCTCGATGCGCCAGGTGAGTGGAGCCGCGGGCTCGGGCTCGGCAGATGTCGTTGGGAGCTGGAGCCTGACGGGGGGCGCCGCCGGGGCGGGGCCTTGCAGGACCGGAAGCACGAGCGCCGAACGGGGGCTCTCCACGGTCAGGCTCACGTTCTCGGGGGGCGGCCACGCGTTCGGCCAGTCGCTGCCGGCGAGGGCGAGCCGAAGGACGTGCCCCCGCTCCCATATCCACGAGGTCGCGTCGAGCTCTACCGTCACCTCGTAGGAGCGGCCCGGCTCGAGAGCTTCCGGCTGGTGATGAGAATCACGATGTGTGAGGTTCAAGAACCCCCGCGCCACCAACGCGGAGGCGCCGTCTTCGAACACGTCACAGAGCTTGGCGGAAAGGAAGGCGACCGGGGCCGACGCCGAGACGGTGACCTCGAGCCGGGGGTAACCGAGGATCTCGAGCTCCTCGTCGAACGGCCCCCAGTCGTAGAGCAGAGAGAACGCTTCGTCGGGGCGCTGATCGTCGGGCTGGCCGAAGGGCCCGTGTCCGGCGCAGGAGATCCACGCAGTGACGCCGACGTCGCCGCGCATCTCGAGTCGCCGCTCGTCTGCACCGGGCAGCTCGAGACGGCGTTCTTCAAGTCGCTCGGGCGGCCACGCCGGCTCGTGACGCCACTCTCCCTTGTAGCTGTCGAGGTCGGTTGCAGGCCGGGTTGAGCGCCGGGCGAACAACACGATCGGGGGCTCCTTGTCGATCCCATTGTCCTCACCCTTGAGGTGATGGTCGAACCAACGCAGCAGCTCCGGCACGAGGTCGATACGGGGACCCGGCAACGAGGTCTCGGTCGAGGCGTGGGCCCAGGGGCCGAACAGCAGGCGCTTTGCCACCTCGAGCCGCTCGAACATGCGAAAGCTTGCGTTGCGATACCCGTCGGCCCACCCGGCCACGATCATGGTCGGGCAGACGATCCGCTCGTAGTGAGGACGCAACGAGCCGTGTCGCCAGTACGCACCGTCGTTTTGTTCTTCGATCCAGCGGGGAAGCCAGGGCTCGAGTGCTTCGAGCCGCTCCAGCCACAGCTTGCGCCAGTTCGGCCCGGCGATCTCGGGCACCGGAGGCAGCGCGTTCATACACACCATGTAGAGGGGGTAATCGATGAAGTCGAGCTGCTTCTTTACTCCGCCGTAGAAGTGAACGTCATCGGTGTAGCGATCGTCGGTGGCAAAGATTGGAATTATCGCTTTGAGTGCGGGGGGGCGCTCCATGGCGACCTGGATCGAGTTGAAGCCTCCGTAGGAAACTCCGTACATCCCGACCGCCCCGGTCGACCACGGCTGCTCGGCGAGCCACGCGATCACCTCGCACAGGTCCTTTTGCTCTTGCGGCGGGTATTCGTCGGTGGCGATTCCTTCCGAGGAGCCGGTCCCCCTGAGGTCTACTCGTGCCACCGCGTAGCCGCCCTCGGCGCAAAGCCGGCGGTACTCGGGAGCGTGGTACAGCGTGACGTCGTCCTTGCGGTAGGGGAGCGCCTCCAGGATCACGGCCCACGGCCCACGGTCTTCGGGACAGTACAGCGTGGCTGCCAGCCGAACGCCGTCGGACAGCTCGATCCAAGCACGCTCTTCGGACATCGGCGCAGACTAACCAAGAGGGAGGACCGCCGGCCGACATAGAGGTCCCGATTTCCAGGTGACTCTGTGCAAGAAGGTATGGAATCCGACCTCGATGCAGCACAGGGCGACATTGGGTCGGGCATTTGCAGGTGCTCCCACTCAAGAACGACTGTGATGCAATCAGGTGATGTAGCTAGCCCTGAGCTACGGGCCTCGCGCCGAGGCAGGCCGACTCTGGTCTAGCGAAGATTGAGGCGGCCGAGGTCGGGCGGAGTGGATAGCTTCCACGCCGCCGGAAGTATCCCCGCGGCCACCAGTAGCTTGACGAGCTCGCCGAGGACGAACGGGTAGAGGCCCAGTTCGAGGGCCTCGGAGCCGGGCACGCCGACCGCGGCCGACAGCCACACGACCCCGAAAAAGAAGATAACGATCTCCCCGAGGAGCATCGCTCCGATGGCGCTGGAGAGGCGGCGATCCCAGCGCCGCTCCGCCAGAGATCCCACCACGAACGCCGCCACCACGAACCCCCACAGGTAGCCACCTGTGACCGAGGGTAGGAGCAGTGGGGCAAGGCCTGCGCCGCCCTCGGCAAACACGGGCAAGCCGGCCGCCCCCTCCGCCAGGTAGAGCAGAAGGGAAATTCCGCCCCTCACGGGCCCCAGCGAGGCGCCCACGACCAGGACCGCCAGAGTCTGCCCGGTAACGGGCACAGGCGTGAAGGGAAGCCTCACGGACAGTTGGGCCAGGCCGGCCACGATCATGCTTCCGACAAGGACCAGTGTCACGTCCGCCAACAGCGAAGACCGACTGCGGCGCCGTACCGCCGACTCCACCAACACCGACATGAAACCCCCTTGTTGACCCTGCTTGGTCCGAACCTCCCCTCAAGCTTAGTGGGCCTGGCACCGTGGCTGGGCCGCGATTGGAAGGGCCAAGCTGGCCCGCTCCCGGAGTCATGGGTACTTGAAGGTTCATGGTGGACTCTCGGCTACCGCCGCCCGCTCCGGCGCCCGGTTATCCTGCTCGCTCGTACGAGCGTACCGAACGCGGCGGCGTGGCCGAGTGGTTAGGCAGGGGCCTGCAAAGCCCCGCACAGCGGTTCGATTCCGCTCGCCGCCTCTGCATCCTTCACGTCGAATCCCCCAAACGGGGTATCACCCATACCCAATCGGGGGGTTCCCCTACGGAGGAATTGAGTTCATTATTAACTCATAAGCCCCCTGCGCCGAAGGCAGTTCATATATGGTGAAACCTGCGCCCTTTGTTACAGCAACCGACCTGAAGCGCGTTCTCGCGCTCGACGAGGCCGGAGCCTTACTCGCCGCCTGTTCCGAGCCGGTGGAATTGCGGGCGGTGTTCTTGCCCCTTTACGCAGGAGTGGCTCTGTACGAAAACCAGAGTGTGGACAGCCTCGGCTGGCACCGCGGCAGGATCTCGTTTCAGGGCCACTACGGCCGCCGGGAAGTGCCCACCCATATCGCTCTGGAAGCGGAGCGAGGGACCATACTCTCGGCGGAGTCATCCCCCGAAGACCTGCTGGCGGCCGCCCGAGCCGTCGAACGGCGAGCCGGGATCGCCTTCACCTTCCACACCCTTCTGACCACTATGTCTCGACACCTCGAGGCGGCGGGGGTCCCGGGGCCGGTGCGGGCCTGCCTTTTGGGTTCACCCTCGGCAAGGGCAGCCCACTGCCCCTTCCCGGTGCTGCGAAATGCGATCGATTTGCTCAGCTACAGGTAGCCGTCGCTCTGAGGCCGTACGCTAGACTGCCATCGGCGCCGAGGGGCGTTAGCTCAGCGGGAGAGCGCTTGCTCGACAAGCAAGAGGTCAGTGGTTCAATCCCACTACGCCCCACTAGCAAGCCGTAAATCGCAGGTAGACGCCGGGATGCACGCTACTCCCGAGGGCTAGCGCCGTCAAGGAAATCCGGGCATTGCGCTAATTGACCGCATAACCTTGCCCTATGAGACGCCCCCTTGTAGCCGAGATGAACCACGTCCGCACCCTCGGAACTTCGTTCAAGCGCTCGCTGCTGGCGGGCAACAAAGCGAAGTCCACCATCGATGTCTACACCAGCGCGATCGAGCGGTTCGCCGACTTCCTCGATGCCTCCGGGATGCCGACCGCCGCGGATGCCATCCACCGAGAGCATGTCGAAGCCTTCATCGCCCACTTGCTGGAGCGGTTCAAGCCTGCGACCGCCTCGAACAGATACCGCGCTCTGCAGAGCTTTTTCGGATGGATGGTTGAAGAGGGGGAGATCACAGAGTCGCCGATGCGCAACATGCGCCCGCCCATCGTCCCCGAGACTCCGGTGGCGGTTGTCGACGAAGACAGCCTCAAGCGACTCCTGAAGCTTGTCGACAAGGGCCGGGACTTCGACTCCCGTCGCGATGCAGCCATCTTGAGGCTCTTCATCGACACGGGCATGCGCCGCCAGGAGCTTGCCAGGCTCAACCTCGCCGACCTAGACCTCGAGCAGAACGTCGCGCTGGTCCTGGGGAAGGGACGCCGCCCCCGGGCCTGTCCCTTTGGCCGGCGCAGCGCCGTCGCGCTAGACCGCTATCTACGCATCCGCTCCAATCACCGCCAGGCCTATCTGGACTCGGTTTGGCTGGGCAAGCAAGGCCGTCTGGCGGAGACCGGCATTCGCAACCTGGTGAGGGCGCGGGGCGAGGCCGCCGGGATTCAGGGCTTGCATCCACACCAGCTGAGGCACACCTTCGCCTCCAACTGGCTCGCTGAGGGGGGTCAGGAGGGAGATCTCATGCGCCTGGCGGGATGGCGGTCACGCGCGATGCTGTCCCGATACGGGGCTTCTGTGGCCGACGAGCGGGCACGCGACGCCCACCGGCGGCTATCTCCTGGGGACCGTCTTTAGACAGTCCGCTTTGCCGTGTGAACGCCTTGCAACTCTGACAGCTTTAGCCGGTAAACGAGAAGCTCCCAGTCGAGCAAGGCGGGCTGCGATGCTCCGCTGTGCTCTTGGCACGTAAGGCAAAAGGCCCGCACTTTGGTCCCGTCCGTCCCCTCCAGGATCTGGAGAGATGGGGAGGACACAAACATGTCGGTACCGATGGCCTCCATGTCAGGCCGTCGGTACACCCACCCGATGCGGTGAGGTCGCCCGGTTCGTTTCCGGCAGGCCTCACAGAGGATGTCGACCCGCCAGAACCTAACGTCCGGTTGCGGTGATCGCTTTCGGCCCTTGCTTCTCATGCGCATTAGCATAATCCAACTTAGTTCAGGGTTTATGGATTACGCTGTACCCACTAGCCCTTCGAGGGCCGGTGACCCGGGGCGCTGCCTCATTCCTCCGGGGACAAGTTACGCCTGTCCCCAAGGAGGAGACGGTGGTCCTGTCCCCGGAAGAGCGAGTCCTACACAGTCGGCTCGCGGCTCATGCGCTTCACTCGAAGTACGACTCACGGGAGCTGACAGCTCCCGCCCGTAAAGCCTTTCTCGACCGGTTTGAGCGAGAAGTCGACCCCGATGGGGTCCTCGAGCCAGCCGAACGACGTCGTCGCGCAGGCCACGCTCGGAAAGCTCACTTCACCCGTTTGGCGCTCGCCTCGAGCCGCGCCCGCAAGAAGGGCGGGGGCGATGCCTGAGCATGCGAAAGCCCCCTGGCTAAAGGGGGCCCCGCCACAACCGACTACCCGCTCCCCGCAGCATAGCAGTGGGGCGCGACGCGTTGCCAGAACCGCCGGCACCCCCTACGGCATAGCGGCCTTCAGCGGGGCACTCGAGGACCTGGCGGATGCCTCAGAGCGAAGTCACACCCTCTTCAGAGTCTCGGCAAGGGCGGGCAACTTACTCGGCGCAGGCGAGCTCTTCAAGGAGTCTTACATCGAGACCGCGTTGCTGAACATGGCGCGCACCAGAGGCATGGACGATCTCAAGGCCCGGCGCACAATCGAACGGGGCCTCGAGCGGGGTAAGTCGACTCCCCGCGGCGCGCCGAACCGTCCCCGAATCTATGCCCGATCGGACGCCACGGCCGCAGTGGTCGCGTGGTGGGAGTCGGTGAACTTAGGCGAGTGGACTGCGCGCACCTCGGCGACTGACCTCCGAGTCCTGGCCGGCTTCAACCTCATCGCGCGGAGGCTCGGAAGGGTCCGGTTCACTGCCAGCTACCGCCAGATCGCAGAGGATGCTGGGGTCTCTGTCTCGAGCGTTCACTCGGCCCTAGAGCGTGGCCTGCAGGGCTTCGTACACCAGGTGCGAAGAGGCAGCCGAGTCGAAGTAGAGCACTCGACCGAGTGGCTTCTGGTGGCGCGCACGCGTTTAACGAACAGTAGTGCCTTTCGCTACGGAGAAGAACTAAGAGTGTTCGGAAAACGCGTGTCCACCGACCAACCTGACCACGACCTCTGGCACCGCTGGCCCTTTGGCTGGAGGGTCTATCTCCTCCTCGGAGACGAAGGTCTCCAAGCCCGTGACATAGCCGAGATCACTGGCCGGCCACCAGAGACCATCAGGCGCATCCTCTGCAGACTCCGGGACCTTCAGCTGGCAGTCCGGGACGATGGTGAATGGAAGGCGAATCCTCCACCCAAGGACATCATCGACGGCGGCTTCCACCGCGCTCGAAGAGAGAAGATGCACAAGTCTCAGCGGGAGCTTTGGCGGCTATCGCGCGCTGGCTTGCTTGACCAAAAGCAGGCTGCCCGATGAGCGCCTCGGAGAAGTGGAGCTCTCAGCCCGACTTGTTCTCATATCCCAAGAGCCGCTGGAATAATCCCGACACCTCGCGCGCAGCCGCCGAGTCGATCTCACTCGAGGCGATCACCGAGACTCAGGAGCGCATCCTCGTCGTCTACAGGTTCCACGGCGCTCTCTCCGACGAGCAGCTCGAGGAGTTCTTCCTCGACTACTGGCCGGATAGCGCCACCTCTCAGGGCATCCGCTCTAGGCGAGGCGAGTTGGTCCGTAAGGGCTTGGTAGTCGACACCGGCGAGCGAAGCACCACGAAGTACGGGCGCTCTTGCGTCGTCTGGAGGTCAGCCTCGATACCTACTCAGACAGGAGAAACGAAATGACCGACATAGATGCGGGCCTACAGGATTTCAAGCACCGCTGTGCCACTTGTTGGCAGCAACCGCCGGACTACCTAGTGGTCTGGCCGGATGGGGAAGAGTGGAGGTGCGATTCCTGCTTCCACATCCAGGACGACCTCCTCTACATCGCCCGCCATGCTGAAGCGATTTACTACCTGCAAACTTGCGCCCAGGTGAAGCTCACCATCAAGTCCATGGCCGAGATTCTCGAAGAGAACGGCTCTTGATGCAGGAGCTAAGTGATGGCCTTCTGCTGCGAATCGGCAGCCGGGAGGGGTCTCAACAGAAGGCCCGCCGATATCTGCTCGAGGGCCGGGTCATGGTCCGGTCAGTCGGACCGCAGGGTGTCAGAGCTCACGTCCGGGGTGGGGGATTCGTCTACAACGTGGGCTATGAGGCGGGCGGTGGATGGTCCTGCACCTGCCCTGCCAGGACTCCAAAGTGTTGCCACGCAATCGCGGTGCAGCTCGTCGTGGCTGTGCCTCAGGGGTCGGCATCTCGTGGCTGAGTGCGCATGGTCACCCTGCGACCAGGAGGCTAATGAGAGCCGGCTCTGCTTCTACCACCGCAAGCGAGGGTTGGGATTGATCGACGGCTACGACTATGAGCAGCCCAACGCCAAGGTCAGGGCGCTCATCGAGGCGCTTCGGGAAGAGGAGAACGAATGACTGTACCAGCGCGCAACAACCATGAGCGCTACAGCGCGGCGTGGAGTTTGTTCTGCAGCCTCGAGGAAGGCGAGTATGACGTCGCCGCTGCCCTCCGGGCCGAGTACGACGACGGTGACCTCCTGGTTGGCATGCTTCTTGTTGCGT
This sequence comes from Actinomycetota bacterium, assembly GCA_013695465.1. Taxonomy (GTDB): domain Bacteria; phylum Actinomycetota; class CADDZG01; order CADDZG01; family WHSQ01; genus JACDAL01. The sequence continues at coordinate 10,432 of JACDAL010000060.1, forward strand.
CCTATCTGCGCCAAGAGCTTCGTATAGGAACCGTCCGACTGGACGCGCGACGCCAGCCCCACCGAGGCGCGGGAACGGATGCCTGGCTTGAGCGGGAGCGGCTCAGGAACGCAGGGCGGGGCGCGTTACCCTGGTGGTAAAGAGCGGGTAGTAGGGGCATGGCCATGCCTGAGATGGTCCAGCGCCGGCACCGTCTTGCGCCGCCGCATTCGGCCGGACCTGTTTCGAGGGCCGTCGTACCCAAGCCTTAAACTTTCAGGATGGGGAAACGAGGGCCACGTCCACAGCCCACCGAGTTGAAAATCCTGCACGGTGCTCGCAAGGACCGCGTGAACCTCGCCGAGCCCCAGCCGGCGTCGGCAGAGGTGCTTGCTCCGGAGCTGAGTGCGGCGGCCCGAGAGGTGTGGGATCGCCTAGCACCTGATCTCGAGCGCCAAGGAGTCCTCACACCCTGGGACGCTGATGAGTTCGCCGGCTTCTGCGACGCGGTCGCCCGGCGCGACGAAGCTGCCAGACAACTGGACAAGCACGGCGAGGTAATCCGCGCCCCTGTCTTCGACCGCAACGGCAAGCCGACCGGGCAGAGGATCGTGACCTCGCCCTGGTTGTCTGTCTGGAAGGCCGCCACCGATGCGGTGCTCCGCTACGGGTCCCGGTTCGGCCTCAGCCCCAGTGATCGCTCTCAGATCAAGACGAGCGTCCCGGCGGACCTCGGAGGCGTCGAAAGGTTTTTCTCCTAGGCGGCCCCCCCCCATACGCCCAGAGCCTTTGATTTTGAGCGCAAATCCCGGTGACCGAGATAGAAGCAGACGAGGCCATGACAGCCCGGCTACATCGGCGGCGGCTCACCTCCGGTGTGGGCGAACGTCTTGTTGGCGATCGCCCACGCGCCGTCGATCTGCGCCAGAGTAAAGAAGTCCGTGAACGACACGGTGCCCCAGCAGCCCTGCTCTTCGAGCACGGCGAAGGCTGCATCGCCGACCTGGTCGACCGAGACGAGGCGCGTCTGGTAGCTGCCGTCGACATCGACGGAGTGTCCGTCGACGAGTGCGATCAGCTCGCTGATGGGCTCGTCATAGCGTGCCCCCGCCATGCTGCCGAACATCCACGCTTGCGGGTGGAACGCCTCCCGCAGCTTCGCGCCGTCGCCGTTACGCATGCCTTCGATGTACAGATCAACTGCACGGGTGATCTCTGCTTGCTCGGTTTCCGTCACCACCATTGCCGCTCCTCTCGGTTGGGGGTGTACCGACAGTACTCCTCGCCGGCTCGCGCCACAAGGTGCCCCTCCTAGCGGGCCACGCGATGCAATCCGAGATTCACCTTTTCGGCTTGCGGTACCCAATGAAGAGTCGCTGATGGGGGGGCTTAGGCAATCCCAATTGATTTTCGTTCCCAGACCGGAGTCCGCCCTCCCCGCATCCTGTGTAACTCCCAGGCCTTTTGAACTTGGCTACTCCACACCAAAATCAGCCCTGGTTCTTGTATTCACGGCACAAACCGACTAACTTGGAGGAATCATGGATATGGCCACCAGAAGTAAGGTCTCGGAGACTCAAAAGAGGAACTGGGAGAAGCGCAGAGCCGGGCTCGAGCAGCTTTCGGCCCTCAAAGCAACGCACAAGCGGGTTCTCGAGGTCATGCTGATGATGGTGCCCTTGGTGGAGCGCCAGGCCCATCAGGGCGACCCCCTGGCCCGGTACCTCGTGGACGAGCTCGAGGTGGCCGAGACCGCCCGGAAGGCAGAGCACGTGGCTGCGTCCGGCCTCATAGCCGAACATGAATCTTCTACTTCGTAGCGCCAGAACCAGCTCAGTCGAGGGCCAAGGCGAGGCCGTTTGGAAGCGGCAAGCCGAGAGTCAAGACGAGGGGCAGGCACCGAGGCGCAGTCCGCACGCTTACGTCGCGCCGTCGCGCGCTAGCCCTAGGAGAACGAAAATTGAAGTCAGACACCGACTATTTGAAAGAAGCGCAGCACCTCGTTGACACCGCCGAGCGGGAACGCCGTTCGCTGACAGACGACGAGCGCCGGCGCGCCGAGAGCGCGCTGAAGGAAGTTCAGCAGATCCGCGACCACAAGGCGCTGACCAACATGATCGAGGGCTACAACGGCGCACTCATGGGCGGCTCGCCGATGAAGTCGCGCGGTGCGCCTGCCTTGGACTTCAGCATGAACCAGATTCTCGAGATGCACAAGGCGGCGCAAAGCGCGTACCACTACAAGGCCACCGTCGACGCGACGGCTGCCCCCATGGCCGCCGTGGGCGACTACCGCATGACGCCGTACCCGTTCCTTCGGGACAAGCCGAGAGTCGCCAATTTGATCCCAGTAGAGCGAACCGACGCGCCGACCGTCTTCTATTTCAGAGGCAGCACGGCGGCCTCAGCGGCAGCAGCAGTGGCCGAGGGCGCGGCTAAGCCGGAGTCGAGCCCGGTGTGGACTCAGGTAAGCGCTCCTGTGAGGAAGCTCGCCCACTTCACGAGAATCAACGACGAGGTTTTGCAGGACTTCTCGAACTTCCGCCAGGTGGTCGGTGTCGAGCTCCTCGCCGGCCTGATCGATGTCGAGAACTCCCAGTTGCTTGTCGGCAGCGGCACCGCGCCGAACATCACCGGCTTGCTGACCACGACCGGCATCCTCACCCGCGCCCGCGGCACCGACAGCAACCTCGACGCGATTGCCAAGGCGAAGAGTGATCTCAGAGTCGGAGCAAGCTTCACCGAGCCCGACGCCATCGTCATTCACCCGACGAACTTGATGTCTATTAGCACCAGCAAGGACACAACCGGCAGATACATAACCAGCGATCCGGCGACACCGGGTCCCGAGAGTCTGTTCGGAATGCGGGTCGTGACGACTACGAAAATCACCTTGGGGACGGCATTGATGGGGAATTTCAGCGAGGCGGCGCGCCTTTACGTCCGTCAGTCCCCCGTGGTCGAGATCGCCCCCCTGGGTGGTGGCACGACCGAATTCATCAGCAACCAAACTCTTGCTCGCTGCGAAGAACGACTTGCCCTCGCGGTGCCACGTCCCACCGCGCTGCTGAGCATCACGGGCCTCACATAATGCCCGTCTATGTGGTCGCAGAGGGCCGTGAGCTGTCCCACAGCGAGCGAGTAGACGTGCTGGTGCCGACGTTCCCCAAAGCCACTGTGGCAGTGGGCTACGAGGGCCGCATGCTCTCTGAGGGCGACGATGTCGAGCTTCCCGAGTCAGAGGGCCAGCGTCTGGTCGACGCAGGTGTGCTCGAAGTACCCAAGGCATCGCGCAGGCGTTCCAAGAAGTGATTGATTCCCCGGCGTCAACGCCACCCCCCGAGTGTTTTTCAATAGTCTTTTGCGACTCGGCGGCGGAGCGAAGGTGGGCCAGGCGAGGTGTGCTGTACCTCCTTTCCTCGCTGCTGATCCCACCTGCGCCGGGCCTCTCCTCGCGTCGGCGGGGCCTCATCCACCCCGTCAGCGCAGCAGCGACACCGCCGGGGGGTTTCCATACCCCTCACCTCCCGGCGGTGCTCGCCCATTAGCTGATGCCTGAGCACCAGGACACCACGCTCTCTCCGGGCACGACTTACTACTACCGGGTCATCGCGCTCAACAGCGCGGGGGAGTCGGTGCCATCCGAGGTGATCGAGGTGAGGACGCCTTCAGGCTTGCCCGCAGCGCCGGCCAACCTCACGGCGCGCGCAATCTCCTCAATCAGCATCGAGCTCAGCTGGGACGTGTCCACGGGAACGACCACCTACAAGCTGCAGCGCGCAGCGTCACTGACGGGCGCTTACAGCACGATCTCGACGACTTCCGAGACCGCCCATCTCGACACCGGCCTGGCCTCCGGCACGACCTACTTCTACCGGGTAATCGCTTCGAACATCTCCGGGGATTCGGGTCCCTCGAACGTCGCCAGCGCGACGACCTTTCAGGTGTCGGGAGGCAACTGCCCCTCGAGCGCGATCAAGGTCAACCCCGGCGACAACATCGAGCAGATTCTGTCGTCAGCCCCCCTCAACGCCGATGTCTGCATCGCGCCGGGCACCTATCGGGGCTTTTTCATCCGGCCGCGTAACGGCATCTCCATCTTCGTCCACCTCACGGCCCAAGAGGCCCACGCCCTCTACAACGTCCTCGCAGGCATCATGCGCCGCGGCGCGGCGCGCTGTCTCTGTCTTCGTTTCAGTGCGCTCAGGAGGGGCTTAGATGGCCATAGCGTTCTCTGCTCTCACGGCCGATTCAATTAGACTGAGGAGATTCAATTAGACTGAGGAGCCTGGCGGCGGCTGAGGAGGCGGAGATCGGAAATGAAGTTGGGCCTCAAGAGGCCTATACAGCAATCCTGAGGCACTTTGTCAATCACGGGCGAGCTCCCCACTACGTCGAACTCGCCGAGATCCTCGGAGTCGACATCGAGGCGGCCCGCACCCTCCAGCGCGAAGCAGCCGCCGCCGCGCCCGCCTCCACATGCTGGTTGGCTCACGATACCGACTACGTCGAAGCGTGGGGCCCTTTCTCGAACGTGCCCACCCATGTCAGGATTAGCGTTGAAGGAACCGACCGATGGTTCGGCTTATGAGGGATGGAGGCGCTAGCGGTCCGCTGGCTTTTCCCCGAGCGAGAGGTCACTATCACTACGCCTTGTTTGGACTGCGGCGAGAAGGTCACACTCAAGATGCGCGACGAGGATGTCATCTCGATAGATCCCGATACAGCGGTCGGATACCAACTTTCACCGTTCGTGCAATGGCGTGAAGGCTCGGGGGCGTTCAACTGAAGCCGCATGAATCTCTTCCGGTCGGAAGAGCACGTAAGGAGGTGGACGCTCTACTCGAGCGCGGCCGAGGACTACATCCTCCCGATCTCTACCTGGCTGAACATCTTCTCGGGACGACTGTTTAAAGAGCGCCTCGCGCCTGACTACTTGCTGAAAGGGCAGGAGTACGTCGCCGAGTACCACAACTCGCTCCGTGAAGCAGGCAAAGCGAGCCCCTATTGGAACTACCCACTGATCGCCGAACTCGACTCGGTGCGCTTATCGCGCTACCGCGTCGTCGGTCACTACACCCGTTTCGAGGCCTCCGTTCTAAATGAACTGAAAGACGCTCGCAATCGCATCGTCAGCGGGCTCGACCATCATTCCCATCACCGTGAGAACCATCTAGTCTGGGCAGCGCCAGGAAGCGGCAAGACATATTTCGTGGAGCAGATCGCCGACGCCCTCGGCGATGCGCTCGAGTATCGGGAAATCAACCTGGCCAAGTTCGATGCTTCTGCCTTCGATGCGGCGCTCTCTGATGCCACCAGAACGCGACGTCCCACGCTCTGTCTGGTGGACGAAGTCGACGCTCACGGAGGCGAAGCGTGGCCTTACGAAGTCCTCATGCCCTATCTGGATGCCAACCTCGCCGGGACTGCACACGTGGTCTTCGTGATTGCCGGTAGCTCAGGTTTTAGTCTCGAAGGGATGAAGCAAAGGATACGCAGCCGGCCGAAGGGCGCGGATGTGCTCAGCCGCATTCCAGCGTCGAACCAATTCACGATCGCGCCGCTGGGCTTCGGGGATCGAGTTCTCGTCGCCTTGAGTCAGCTCCATACCGCTGGGGCAGCCATAGGACACGACATCCAGGCCGTGGAGAAGCTGGGCCTGTACTACGTCGCGGTGACAGACCGTCTCGCGAGCGCCCGGCAGCTCCAGGAATTTGCAGCGGCCGCCGTCGAGCGAGTCCCACGCGGTGATGACCGCGTGAAGTACGACCATCTATTCGTCCCAGGCGATCCGGAGAACAAACGATTTTGGGTCGATGTTTCAACCGTTGCTCGCGACCTCGTCAACTCGTACGTCACGCTTGAGGCGTAGCGAGATCGCCAATCGGCTTTTCTACCCGGACCGCGGGCACTCCGCGGCGGCGGGCCGGGCGATCTGCGCTACCTGCCGCGCGCGCGCGGAGTGCCTCGCGTTTGCACTCGAGAATCCTGATGCGACTGAGTTCGGGGTCTGGGGTGGCACCTCCCCGCGGGAGCGCCAGGCCCTGGTCAAGGAGCAAAACGGCGGAGCGCCCAAGCGCAAGCCCCCGTTGTGCTCGATGGGCTGTGGGGGCCGAGCCATCGCGCAAGGGCTTTGTCGGCACCACTACGATCAAGAGCGGTATCGCGCGACGGCGTCGGCTTAGCTGGCCAAAAAACGAATCCGGTTTCGTTTTTCTAGCTGGCTACCCCCTGCGGCACTCTGTCACCGAAGATCGCGCGTTGGCAGGCGGCATCGCACTGCTCATACATGATGAAGGTGAGACGGTCGTTCTCTTCGATACTGAAGTGCTTCTGGAGGCGGATTCGAGGCTCGAAGTAATCGCTGCCGTCACCCGCCATCCTCGTAAGCGGCTGCACGAAGTCGGAGAACAACTGCAGGATCGTGTCTCTGTCGACTACCCACGTTCTCCCGGACTGTTGCCGCCGGGTCATGCCGCCGACCAGGGCCCGCAACCTCCAACTCCTCCCTGAACTCGTGGCGCTCGACGCGCAGGTATGCCTGCCAGTCGGCCTCGCTCCCGCGCTCCCTCATCCACTGCGGTATGAACTGTTCGGGGTCGAACTGGGCGCACAACTGATCGACCAGCTCTGTCTCGGACTCGCTGAGCCCGAACCTGACTTCTGCTGCCATGACTCTCTCCCTTCGCCGGACTTTGAGCGCATAACTGCGCCCCTTACGCTCGGCGTCTACCTGCGTTTTCGCAGGTCAGCACAGCGTTCCAACCGATATGCTCGACAAGCAAGAGGTCAGTGGTTCAATCCCACTACGCCCCACGAAACAAAGCCGCAGGTCAGCTGCTTTCTTACTAGCCAGGACGTCTAGCGTGATGACCCTTGAGTTGTCGGCGTAACGCATAGAGTACGCATCCCGGGTGGCGGCGGCCTGGAGTCCGTCGCGATAAATGTCGTCGAGGGCACGGGCGAGGCGCTTCTGATGGCCCTCGAACAGATGCCTGTATGGCTCGAGGGAGCGCGCGCTCGCGTGACCGAGCCACCGCTGGAGCTCGTACTCGCCGACGCCCTGGAGATCAGCAGAGCCGCGCAGGTGTGACGCAAGTCGTGGAAGCGGAAGTGCCCGGGAAGACCCACCTCATGTACGGCCTTCTTAAAGTGCCGGCGTACCCAGTGATCGCGGAGCGGGGCCCCACCACCCCCGACGAAGATGAAGTCGTCTGGGGCGCGGTCCTCAAGTTGTTGAAGCAGCAGAGGACAAAGCCAGTCGGGAAGGGGCAGCCGCCGCCGCGCCGCGTTGGTCTTGAGCTTCGCCGGTTTCAAGTGACCTCGGGGCTCGATCAACTGATCCTCGATCACGACCTCGCGCTTGAGAGTGAGCCGCTTACGCCGAACGGCGCGCAGCTCGCCCCAGCGTAGACGCATGTAGCCAGCGGTGAGGATCAACGTCGAATCCTTGCCGGCAGCATCCGCGAGCGCGTGGAGTTTGTCGCGGTCGAGATAGAGCATCTCGTCGCCTCTGAGTGACGCCTTCGAGATGTTGCGATAGGGGCTGCTCGAGATGATCCCCTCGTCGACCGCCGCCTCGAGGATCGGTCTCAACACTTGGCACGCGTTGTGCACCGTCCACGGTGATAAGCCCTTGCTCTCGAGCGACTTCACCCAGTTCTGGATCGACGAGCGCGTGATAGACGTGACTGGCAGCTCGCCAAAATATGGGGCAGGTGACAACGGAGCAGCGACTCTCGTTGAAGGACCGTGTTCTCTGACAGGTGCAGCCATGCCTCGTCGCGGAACTTCTCTGCCCAGGAGCCGAAGCGCACTCTCGTTGCATAGATGTAGGGAGTGCCTTGCCCAGGGTTCGCACCTGCGCACCGCGCACCGCGCACCACTGTCTACATAGTCGGTTGCCTTGCTGCGTCCAAATTGCGTCCATCAGTTCCCTGTCACGGGGTATCGGTGGATGTCACGCTCACACAGGAAATACGCGCCGACAAGGCACTTCGCAGAACGGCCCTGGTCGCGGGCCCAGCCAGATTGCGTTGTAGGCGCAGTGCTCTTCCGCTGAGCTAACCGCCCGTACGATAAGGCAGAGTACCTGGTCAGAGGGTCTTTCTGATGGCCTCTCGGAGTGCAAGGCCGTCCTTCATGCGACGAAGAGGTCGCTTATCTCCGCGAGCGAGATGACCGACGTCCTCACAGAAGTCGAGCGGGTTCGGCAAACAGACACGCGGCCCGGTGGCCGCTCCCGGCTACAGGATCGAGGGGCGGGTCTTGTTCCGAACAGA
>JACDAL010000175.1 GCA_013695465.1 Actinomycetota bacterium
CGGCCGAGTTGATGCCCACTCCTGCGTTCGTGAGGTCGTGGTCACAAGTGCAGTTGCCGTTGTCCATCAGGACGTTGTTGGTGATCACGGCCTCACAGCTGGAGCATGCCGAGACATGAGCGCCGTGTTCGAAGCGCACGCCCTGGCCTGAGTTCCGGGCGGAGACGTTGCCGAGCACGTTGAAGTTGTCGCAGCTAGCGTCGCACCAGATGCCTGGGCCGAGGTTGTCGTGCACGAAACTGTTGGTGATCGTGTAGCCACTGGAGCTGCCGGTCTTGATGCCTCCGGTGTTGTGGCCGCCGAGACAGGCCGAACCATTGTGGTCAACCTCGATGTGGTCGAAGGTTCCGCCAGCGGAGTGACCGATGCCCTGGTTGAAGCCGTGGTGTAGCCTCGAGTAGCTGATGTTCATGTCGACGCCGTTCGTGACAACCGTGCCGAGCATGCCATCGTTGCAGTTACCAGAGGCTCCTGACAAGTCGAGGTTCTTGATCGTGATCGTGTACTTGTCCTGGAGATCGATGATGGCCGGGGCGCTTCCATGAATCTTGGTGGGGGCATCGATTGCAAAGTTGGTTCCGTAGCCGTCCGGACGCATGGTGACGGGAGCGCCGATAAGAGACACGTTTGCGCCGGGGGTCAGAGTTGTGTTGCCGATCTCGTAGTTGCCGGCTGCGATGCAGAAGGTCGTGTTGGAGGCGCCGTTCACAGCCATCAAGTCGGTGACCGAGTTGATGAACTTACCCTTGCAGGCGCCACCGTCTGTGGGCGGCTGGGGGTCGGGGATGGGCTGAGGATCCGGAGCCGGCGAAGGCTGCGGGGACGGAGCGGGGGACGGGGCCGGCGTGGGCGAAGGCTTCGGGTCGGGGGTCGGCTGGGGGTCGGGGATGGGCTCAGGGTCGGGCGCCGGCGAAGGGTTAGGAGCCGGCGAAGGGTTAGGAGCCGGTGGTGCAGGCGTGCTGCCGGCTGCTGCCTGGCTCACTTCGATACCCTTGACCTGGGGTGCACCGGTGACCATCTTGAGGTCGACGTTGAGTGTGGAGTCGGAGCTAACCACGTAGCTCTTCACGAGCGCCTTGTTGCCACCGACTTGCTTGAAGACGTCGAGGTTGTCGGTCACGAGGCGGTTCTCCACCACGACGTCGAAGACGCGCGCGCCGGCCGCCTGCGCCTTGGCGAAGGTTTCGGCGAAGTGGAGGCGGACCTGATAATTGCCCGCGGGCACCGGGAACCTCCAACGCAGGTCGGTTCGACCTGTTGCCGAACGGCCATAGCGCTCGGACTTGAAGATGCTTTGGGGCGTGCCGGCTGGTACGGATGGGTCCGTCATGTCGACGGCAGGAGTGGTGGAGACCACTTTGCTTTCGCTCGCCACGAAAGGCGACGGAGTGGTCTGAGTGTCACCCTCCCACAGCTGTCCGCCGACTACACCGGTGCCTCCGGCGTCGACGCGGTAAAGGACCGCGGCCTTGGCCGCGGGCTGAGGATTGATCCTGGCCGAAGAAATGGTTCCAATAACGCTGACTGATGCGAGCAAACACAAGGCGCGCATGATCGTTCGCGTGGACATTCGCTTTCCTCCGATTCGACGGTAGCAAAACCTCGTCGCTTGAGGCCTTAGCTCTTGGCCCGCTGCTTCTCTTGTAACCGGGCCATTTGATTGTCACCGTCTTGTTTCGGCATACCGCGAGAACGACTTGACGAATTGAAATGGGAGAGCTAGCCGTCGGGGCGATTGAATCGATGGCGTAGTAAACATCTGTGGCCGGCTGATGCCCGCTGAACTCTATCGTGACTAGCGAGTTTCGAAGGTCGAGTGGTCGTCAGATGCTGGATAAGCGTCATCCTACGACCACTCGTCGGGTGGGCGTCAGCCCCGCAGCGCGTAGTCGTAGCGATGCAAGAGCGGAAGCGCCACCAGCGTGGTCAGAAGGCGGTCCGTGGTGGCCTGCTTGGAGCGCCACTCCCGATCCTCGCGCAGCTTGACTCTGCCGGTAGAAAAGCGGTCGGGGTTGCCCGAAACGGTGTGGTTGGTCGAGAGCTCGGCGGCCCGGTCCTCGGAAAGAGGCACGCTTGCCCCCGCTTCGCCCACGAGGGCGAGAATTCGCTCGAGCACCGCATGCGGCCGGGACACGAAGTCCTCGTAGCGCACCAGGCTAAAGTGCCCGGCCCCCACACGCTTGCGAAGCGACTCGGCAGCCAGGTTCCAGCTCAGCCAGCTCACCGTGGAGTCGAGCACGGTGTGTGGCGACATCAGCGCCGGGCGGTCGCGGTCGAGCTGAGCCTTCTTTCTCGCCCACGAGTAGGCGACCGCTCGCGGATCTCTAACCAGATGCACGAAGTAGGGGTTTACGCCGGGCAGCAGCCGCAGCAAGGCCGCGTCTGAGGGCCGCTTGGAGGAGTCGATCACGACCCGGGCGCCGGTAACGGTTGCGATCTGCTGGTAGAGGCTGAGCATCGCCCCCGAGTAGCGCCGGAGAGCGTCGTCTTGCGGGAGGCGATCCGCCGGCCGCTTGAGGAGCTGCCAGGTGTGCCGCACGCGCACCTCGTCTCGCTGTGCCTGAACCATGTGCTGTGCGTCCACGGTGGCGGCGAAGTCGTCTCCGAAGGAGCGACGCAGCACGTCGGACCATAACTCGCAGCTGGGAATCAATTGCCCACAGCCACAGCGGCGGCCCTCGAGCAAGCCCCGCTCCCACAAGTAGGTGAGCTCGCCACCGTGGAAGAAGCCGTCGATTTCACCGAGGAGGTTACCCATGATGGTGCTGCCGCTGCGGCCCCAGCCAATGATGTAGAGGACCTTCACCTCTTGCGCTGGGGTCATTTCGAGGCCTTCTTGCGCCCCAGGCGCTTGAGCATGCGGTCCTTGAAAGCGTCGTAGACGTGACGCTCCTCGGGATCGATTCCGAGCACCTTCAGGGCCACGAGGTAGACCAGCGAGAAGGCGACCAGCCCCGCGAGCTCGAAGACGACGGTTTCGGATACGAACACACGCATCAACAGGGCAACGATGGTGGCGGCGGTGATGGCGATGATGGGCTTGAGGAATGTCTTACCGAAAGGCTTGAGCCCCAACAGAATGCGGACCTCGAGCGCCCTCGCAAGGTTGACCACAAGAGTCACTCCGGAGTCGACGATCGCCATCCCCAAGGCGCCGTGGGTAGGTACCAGCCAGATCCCCAATCCCACGTAGAGCACCACCGCGAAGAAGGAGTTGAAGAAGTTGAGCAGCGGCCGTCCCGTCATCGACAGCAGCGTGCTGGCGGGTCCGGTGGCCACCCTCACTATGTTGCCGATCGCAAGGATGGGGATGAGGACCGCGGCCCCCGCTGCGCTGTTGCCTCCGAGGATGCGGGCGAAGAGATCGGGCTCGAGCATCAGTGCCCCGAAGATGGGAAGCGAGAACGTTGCCATCCAACGGTTGATGGTCTGATAGAGGGCTTCCAGCCTCGCCGTCTCGGTTCTTTCGTAGAGCTCGACCACGAGGGGAGAGAAGATCGCCACGATCCCGGTGGCGAAGACGTTGCCTGCCGTCTGCAACGCGGTGGCGATGGCGAACAGCCCAACCTCTGCGTCGGTGCCGAACGCGCCCAGGATCAGAATGCCCAGCCCCAACGAGCCGGTGCCAAAGAACGTGACACCCGCCTGCGGCAGAGTGAACTTCAGGATCTCTTTGACACTGGCTCGCGGCTTGGCGGAGCGCTCGTCGGCAGTGAGCATGCGACGGTAGTACCAAAGCCCGGCGATCATCCCCAGCGCACCAGAGATGACCAGTGTCGTCATGGCTCCGGTTAGAGCCCAACCCACTAGCAGCGCGAAGATGCCCAGCGCCAGACGGCTGACCGGTTGGATGACGTTGCCGACCATGACGGCCGGGACCATCGTCTTGTATGCCTGAGTGCAGGACCGGAGAACCTGCATCACGGCGTAGAAGGGAATGTAGGCGGCGCCGATCTGCAACAGCAGCGCAAACTCCGAACGGTCTGAGACCGAGTCTGCGAAGGGCCCGGCGAACAGACTGGGGAAGGCGACAACCAGTGCGAAGAAGACGGTCGAGATAACGGCCGTCGACGCCAGGGTGACTCGACCTGCACCGCGCGAGCCGGCGTGGTCGCCGCGCGCCCGTGCTTGTGCGATAAATCGCACGGAAGCCCACGGAAAGCCCCCGCTCGCCAACATGGTGCCAATCGTCAACACCTGGAAGACCTGCTTGTAGAGGCCGAAGCCGTCGGTGCCGAGCGTTCGCACGGCCACGGCCAGAAACAGAAATGTCAGCGCTCGGTTGGCAATCTGACCGCCGATCTGGATGGCGCCACCCTTGGCTACAGTGCGCGCATCGCCGGCCTGTCCTTTGGAAAGATTCTCAGGAGGCACAACGGCGTCGTCGATCAGCTGCGACACGTGATCCCCCTTCGATCCATGTTGTTTACGGACGCGAGGGCCATGGCAACTCCTTAGCACTATCGAGCTCAGCGCGAGGCCTGAACAACAGCGTGCCTTCCGGCAGCGTTGTTGTTGTGGTCTGACGAGGCAGCCTGCTGGCTGCGAGTCCCATGCCCAAGAGGAAGAACAGAGGCACGGTCCCGTAGGGGAACGCCAGGATCGGCTGGGCCCCGGCGACTCCGAGGTAGACCAGCGAGCCCGCAAAAGTCCAGCCGCAGAAGCGTTCGACGGGACCGGACCCGCTACGGGCGCGCTGAGCAATCGGAATAACACAGGACAACAACAGCATCATCCACAGGCCGAAGCCCAAAAAGCCGGTGCGGGCGAATGTCTCCAGATAGCTGTTGTGGGGGTTTCTGACGAGCTGGCCTTCGTCACCGACCCATTGCCCGAAGGTGAGGTCGGGCCCCAGGCCCACTCCCACGATGGCTGTCCCCGGCGACTGAAACACGAAATCAATGGTCTGGCTGAAGAAGTCCTGTCGGGCGTCGATGGTCTTGGCGTTGGGTCCCTCCTCCCCGACGAGCGTCTTGAGGTGCGAGGAAATGAAGGATGTGCTGACCGGGCCCTCCGACCCCACTATCGCAGCCGAGGCTAGAGTCGAGATGATGAGGAAGGCAATCGCCAACGCAGGGACCATTTGCATGAAGATGCGTCCGAAGTTATGGCGCGCCCATCCCAATGCGAGAACTGCCAGCGGAAGCATGATGTAAAGCGTCCTGGCCTGGTAGAGACCCAGGAGGCCGGTGACGAGTCCGAGGGAGCCGAGGCGGACCCAGCCCTTGCCGAAGGCGAGGAAGTAGATGCCGAACGCGATCACCGAGAACTTCACGCCGGTGGGGTCGAACAGGGAGGCCTGGCGCTGCAGGCCGATGCTGGGGCCCTTGATGTTATCGAGGAAGGGATAGAGGGCACCGTAGATGAGGACCGCGACCGCCAGGTAGCGGCATCTGCTTATCCAGTAGTCGACACCGTCCCGGGTGATGGCCCGGTAGCCGACCAGCAGGATGAACGCTTCGATTGCGGCGGTGGTGTCGCGGATCGCATAGATGCCCCACACGGGATAGTCGAACACGACTCGGATTGCCACCAGCAGCGCAAACAACACCAGTGGCACGAGCACCCTTGGCTCGAGGCGTGTGCGCCGCACCAGCAGGGCGATCCCGGCAAGGGGAATGAACAGCAGCTCGGTGATTGGCAACGGCACGGCACCGGGGATTCCCAGGTTTGCCCATCCCTTCCCGAGCAGGGTGGCGCCGCCGACCAGCAGAAGCGTGGTGCCGCGCTCGACGTTGACCAGGCTCAGAGATGCTGCTCCCACGAGCA
>JACDAL010000121.1 GCA_013695465.1 Actinomycetota bacterium
GCACCAGCACTGCCCAGTCTTCATCAGGTTCCTCGCGCGGGACATAGTGCAGCGCGTTCAGCCAGAAGTCCAGTGCTCGCTGGAAGTCGGATACGCCCAGCACGACGGTCCCGATGGTCAGCATGGATGGATTCTGCACCGGAGCGATGCTGCGCGTCGCGATCTGAGGTCTCGATCTTTGCCCGCCTGAGCTCGCTGAACGAGTCTGAACAGGGAAAGATCGGTTTCAGTCTGTCGAGCGGGTGAAGGGGATCGAACCCTCATCACCAGCTTGAAAGTTAGCCGGAGCTGTGTCGTCGCGTTCATCTCGTACAGATATGCGGTGTTTTGTACGGGCGAGATAGCAAAAGACCGACTCTCGTATCGTCCTGTTCAGGACGTCCGACAGAGAGGTGCGGGCAGAAGTCGCGAAGAATCCGCGGCTTGTCGTGAACAGGCGAGCATCCAGTCAGCCGGAACCTTCGACCTGGAAGGTGGCGGCCTTGCGGAAACTGACCAAGCACGGGAATGTCGGAGTGCACGTCAGTCATCATTCCCATCCGCTCAAAAGCCGCATCTTGCGATCGCGCCCGTTCGTATAGGATTGGCCTTTGGCCGCTGGATGAGTGGCTTTGGCCGCTGAGTGGTTTTGGCCGCTAGATGAGTGGCTTTGGGCGCTAGATGAAAGGACAGACTATGGCTATGCAGGCGCGAATCAGCACGATCGAAGGTGATGCAGGAAAAATCGACGACGCAGTCAAGATCATCACCGAGAAGATCCTGCCAGCGCTCAAGGATCTGGAAGGGTTCACAGCAGCCAACTTCTTGGCGGACAGATCGGCCGGAAAGCTGGTAGCGGTCGCCTTCTACGCGAATGAGGCCGCGCTAGAGAGAAGCGCCGAAGCGGTCAAGCCGATGCGAACCGACGTGGCTGAGGCGATGAACGGCAAGGTCATTGATTCCGAGTCCTACGAGCTGGTGGCGCAGAGCTGGTAAGAGTTCTGCGTTAGGAGACCGATTCCAGTAGGTGGCCCCCGGAGAGCAGAAGCAACGACTACGTGCTCAATCACTCGGTCGTTGTAGAAGGAAACGAGGCCCCGGCACCCGAACTGTCTCGCGCCGCCATCCCTCTTGGTCGTCTTCGGCATCTGCGAAGTGTTCCGACACTTGCTCGAACTTGGCGCGCTTTTCCGAATCGGGCGACGATGCACCGCGCGCCATGCCGACAGTCGCGGCAGAGCGGTACGCGCAGAACGGGAGCCCCGGGTCGCCGGGCTTGTGACAACGGTTGTGCGTGTAGCTCTTCCATTCGCAGAACAGCGCATCTCTTTTGGCGCTCGAGTTGTTCGAGCGGTAACTGAGGTTCGGGCTTGCGCTGAGTTTCATACGGCATCACAGACGCTCCCGCGAAGCGCGGGCAGAAGACGGGCAGAAGTTGGACCAATTACGCGCATCGCTCGAACGTATTCACGGCTCTGACGTGAAAAAGCGCCGGAGCGGGTGAAGGGGATCGAACCCTCATCACCAGCTTGGAAGCTAGCCGAGAGCGTGTCGTCGTGTTCGTCTCGTACGGATATGTGCTGTCTTGTACAGTGGTAGATAGCAGCAAATCGACTCTCGTGCCGCCCTGTTCAGAGGCGTTCGTTTAGACATTCCGTTAGACGGTCGCGAAAAAACTCTCGCCCGGCTCGACCCCCTTTCGCCCCGTCACGCGGCTTTCGCGACGTTGCCCCCGAAAGTTGTGGCGGCCCCTAGCCGTGTTCGGACCGGCGTAGCGATCGAACGAGCAATTGGATCCGTGACGAGATCGATCGCCTTGTGCAGGGCCTCCTGGGCAAAATGGAGACTGCTGCCTAGGAATTTACACTTGACTTTGGAGTCGGCTCCAAGGTTTACCCTTGCCACATGGCGTTGAAAGTGTCTGATCTCGCAGGCCGAGTGGGAGTCACTCCCGACACGGTCCGCTACTACGAACGGCTCGGGCTGCTGCCCAAGCCCGGGCGCACCCCATCCGGCTATCGCCAGTACGAGGAGGGACTAGCCGATCGGCTCCGATTCATAAAAGGGGCGCAGCGCTTCGGGCTGCGACTGGAGGAGATCAAGGAACTCCTCGACATCCAGGATCGCGGATCGTGTCCCTGCGGTCACACACAGAAACTCCTCCGAGCACGCGTGGAAGAGGTGGACGAGGAGATGCGCCGCCTCAAACGACTGCGTGCCGACCTTCTGACGATGATCGAGCGGGCTGACTGCGACGCGCCTACCTCGATGTCATGGCCGTGCGCTGTCCAGTTCATCGAAGGAGGGAGGTGTGATGATGAGCAGTGTTCCCTGTGACTGCCCGCCCGAGTGTTGCCCGCCTGACTGTTGCTGACGGAGGTGCTGTGATGACGGATGGAGGTTGCCCCTGCTGCGGATGCCCATGCGGCGACTGTGGCGGTTCGGGTTCTAGGTAATACGCGAGAGGGCCGCGCTACGGTGCGCGGCCCTCTCGTCTTCGTTCAGCACTCTTCGCTATATATTCCTATGCCAGGGATGCCTGTACAAAGGCGCTGGCCGAATGACCGTGTATCGAACATACGTTCATGCCCTGAGCTGCGAAAACAGTGGAGCGGGTGAAGGGGATCGAACCCTCATCACCAGCTTGGAAGGCTGGAGCTCTACCATTGAGCTACACCCGCGTGCCGCCCACCCTAGTCCAGGCACTCGTCTTGGTCTCTGCCCCGCTCATCGCTCCTGAGTCCGGGCGACTCCTGAAAACAGTTCGGCTTAGGACGCTGCGGAGTATGATCTCAGAAAACATTGCCCAACTGGATAAACCTAAGCCCTCGACCGCATGGGAGTATCAACCGTCTTGGTGCTGC
Organism: Actinomycetota bacterium; assembly: GCA_013695465.1. Lineage (GTDB taxonomy): Bacteria > Actinomycetota > CADDZG01 > CADDZG01 > WHSQ01 > JACDAL01. Next base: position 2,844 of record JACDAL010000121.1, read on the forward strand.
TGAAGACATCGGCGGCCCGTAACGTCGGGGCTCGAGCCTGGGGGGTGCTCTGTGCAAACGATTGCGGTAACTGCCGAGTCGGGGCGGGCGGATTCGAACCGCCGACCTCCTGCTCCCAAAGCAGGCGCGCTAACCAAGCTGCGCTACGCCCCGATTCTTCTCAGCATCCCATGTACTGGGATCTTCTGAGGCGGGGAAGACTGATTCGGCCCAGCCGAAGGATCTCGGCTGGGGGCCAGGGGCCCGTCATCCCCACTTCGTCCGCCTAGCGCGGTCCTCTGGCTCCCAACCCGGCTCCTTCGGCAACCGGTTTTCCACAAGCCGGGCTCCGCAAGGTGGCCCTTTGCCTAACTTCGGCAACCGCGTCTCGCTGTCGATCTTCCTGCTGCCGGCCCCCGGGACACGCGCCGCAGTGATGTGGCCCCGGGGCCGAGGGCGGACAAGTAGAGAACCGTTCCCAACTAGCCCCCGAAGGGGCGGACAAGAGGGAACCGTTCCCATCTAGCGACATTCCGCGGGACCGAGGCCCCTAGCATCGGTTCCCACCGGGTGGAACCGTCCCAGGCGGACGAGTCGGGGCACCGCTGGCCGCCCCGATGAGGCTCTAGGATGGCTCCAATGAGCTCCCCCGAGGTCGCTACCGAGCGCGAGAGCGTGGACAAAGACCGCATCAAGCTGCGGGTCGAGGTCCCGGAGGCCGCGCTCGATCCGGCCCTCACCGCGGTCTACCGACGCTGGTCCCAGGAGATCAAGGTGCCCGGCTTCCGGCGGGGAAAGGTCCCGCGCCGGCTCATCGATCAACGCGTGGGGATTGAGGCGGTGCGCGACGAAGCGCTCAAGGACGCCCTGCCGGGCTTTTACCAGCAAGCGCTGGAGGCTGAGTCGCTGGAAGCCATTGCCCCTCCCGAGGTCAACATCGTTGATTTCACCGTCGGGACGCCCTTGGTCTTCGAGGCGACCGTGGACGTTAGGCCCGAGGTCGTGGTCCCGGAATTGGGCAACCTGCGCATCGAAGCACCCGACTCCGAGGTCCGCCCACACGACATCGACGAGCAGATCGACAGGCTCCGGGATCGCTTCGCCGAGCTCGAAAACGTCGGCCGGGAGGCGCGTCGAGGTGACTTCGTATTGCTGGATCTGAACGCCTATCAGCATGACGAGGTGATCGAGGAGGCCAGCGCCACCGGCTACCTCTACGAGATCGGCTCGCGCGAGGGCCCTCCATCCCTGGACGAAGAACTCGAGGGCACACGCCCGGGGGCAATCCTGCGGTTCACCGACCGAATGGGCGCCGGAGCGGGGGAGCTGGCGGACCAGGACGTTTCCTTCACCGTGCTGATCAAGGAGGTCAAGACCAAGCGGCTGCCGGCGGCGGATGACGAGTTCGCCAAGACCGCCGGGGAGTTCGACACGATTGCAGAGCTTCGAGATGCGATCAAGGACCAGCTAAAGGAGACCAAGAGGGCGCGCGCTCGGGAGGAGCTGAGAGGAGCCGTCCTCGAAGCTCTGATCGACGCCTCGGACCTGGAGGCTCCGTCTCGGCTGGTGGAGGACGAGTTCACCCACCGGCTCGAGCATCTCGAGGAAGAGCTGAGCGATGCCGGGATGACACTGAGCCGCTACGCCACTGAAATCGACTCGACCGAGCTCGAGGTTCGCTCGGATCTCCGCCGCGGATCGGGTCGTGCGGTGAAGGGGGAGCTACTGCTCGAGCAGATCGCGAGGGAGCAAAACGTCCAGGTTTCCGATGAAGAGCTGGGCCGACAGGTTGCTTACCTTGCCGCCCGCGCCGGCAGGGAGCCGAGGGATGTGGCTCAGAGCCTGGCGGATTCGGGGCAGCTGGGGTCGGTAGCAGCCGATATCATGCGTCGCAAGGCGCTCGAGTACGCAACCGAGCAGGCCAACGTGATCGGCCTCGTGACTGACGAGGAAGACCAGCCTGAGAACGAGCAGACAAACGAGGACGAGCAGATAGTTGAGGATCAATAGATGACTGACAGAGGCGACTACAGAAACTACCTGGTGCCGATGGTGGTCGAGCAGACCAGCCGAGGCGAGCGAGCATTCGACATCTACTCGCGACTTCTGAAGGAACGCATCGTGATGATGGGAACTCCGGTGGACGACCAGGTCGCGAACCTGATCGTTGCGCAGCTCCTGCATCTGGAGTCTGAGGATCCCGACAAGGACATCAGCCTCTACATCAACTCACCCGGAGGCATGGTCTACGCAGGCCTGGCGATCTACGACACCATGCAGTACATAAAGCCCGATGTATCCACCATCTGTGTGGGTATGGCTATGTCGATGGGAGCCATTCTGCTGTGCGGAGGTGCGGCGAAGAAGCGCTATGCGCTGCCCAACGCCAAGATCATGATCCACCAGGGCTCGGCGGGGTTTCAAGGCACACCGGCCGACATCGAGATCCACGCCAAAGAGGTGCTGGCGCTCCGGCGGCGGATGGCCGAGATCATCGCCGAACACACCAAGGTGGACGTCTCCCAGGTCGAAAAAGATATCGATCGAGATCGCTTTATGACGGCCCAGGATGCCAAGGACTACGGTATTATCGATGGGATAGTAGACAGCAGGGCGGCAGCCGAAAAGAGCGCGGCCTTCATCCAAGGCGAGCCGGCTCGTTTGGCGGAAGCCGAGGCCGAATCGGATGCTCGTCAACCAGAGGCTTAAAGGGGGGGGTTGAGGTGCCGAAGTTCGGGGATGGCGGAGACCTTCTCAAGTGCTCTTTTTGCGGTAAGTCCCAAAAGCAGGTAAAGAAGCTCATTGCGGGTCCCGGTGTCTACATCTGTGACGAATGTATTGATCTGTGCAACGAGATCATCGAAGAAGAACTCTCGGAGACTCCCGAGCTCAAACTCGAGGATCTGCCCAAGCCCAAGGAGATCTACGAGTTCCTGAACGACTACATCGTCGGCCAGGAACAGGCCAAGAAGGTTCTCTCCGTTGCGGTCTACAACCACTACAAGAGGATCCAGGTAGGCGGGCAACAGGACGCCGATGTTGAGCTCGCCAAGTCCAACATCCTGTTGCTCGGTCCCACCGGCTGCGGCAAGACGTTGCTGGCGCAGACGCTTGCCCGCATGCTCAACGTCCCCTTCGCGATCGCCGACGCCACAGCTCTTACCGAGGCCGGCTATGTCGGCGAGGACGTCGAGAACATTCTTCTGAAGCTCATTCAGGCGGCCGACTACGACGTCAAGCGGGCCGAGACCGGCATCATCTACATCGACGAGGTCGACAAGATCGCCCGCAAGTCCGAGAACCCGTCCATCACTCGTGATGTCTCGGGTGAGGGCGTGCAGCAGGCGCTGCTCAAGATCCTCGAGGGCACCACGGCCTCGGTCCCGCCCCAGGGCGGGCGCAAGCATCCCCATCAGGAGTTCATCCAGATCGACACCACCAACGTGCTGTTTATCTGCGGCGGGGCCTTTGCAGGCCTCGAGCGTCTGGTCGAGTCCCGCATCGGGCGCAAGGGGATCGGTTTCGGCGCCGACGTACGCAAGCTGGGGGACAAGGATCTGGGGACGATCCTGGGGCACGTTTTGCCCGAGGACCTCCTGCGTTTCGGGCTGATCCCCGAGTTCGTGGGCCGCTTGCCGGTGCTTACTCATGTCCACAGCCTCGATTCGGCGGCGTTGGTCGAGATCCTGACCGAGCCGAAGAACGCACTCATCAAGCAGTACCAGAGGTTCTTCGAGTTCGACGGGGTCGAGCTCGAGTTCACGGAGGACGCGCTCGAGGCGGTCGCCGAGCAGTCCACTCTGAGGGGGACCGGGGCCCGTGGCCTCCGGGCGATCCTCGAGGAGGTCCTGCTGAACGTCATGTATGACCTTCCGAGCCAGGATGACGTCGGCAAGTGCATCATCAATCGTGAGGTCGTGCTCGAGAAGGTCAACCCGACCCTCGTACCTCGAAGCAAGGCCCGGCCGCAGCGTCCCGCACGATCCGCGTAGCCCTACGCAGAAGTAGTACTCAGCTCAACTCTCAGGGCACCTTCTGCCGATAGTGAACCTCGAGGCGCTTGTATAATTCTTCCATGCATGGAGGTTCGCGATGAGGCTCAAGTGGGTTGCAGCGATGACTGCGGTGGCAGTCCTCTTGGGCGGTGGGGCGTTCGCAGGCGTGCGTTGGTTCGGTCGTTCGCCCTCCGATAACGCTCTCGAGCTGGCCCCGCGCTCCTCTGCCGTCTACGGCAACGTCTTCCTCGATCCCTCGATGAGCCAGAAGAACGCCCTCCGAGCGCTTCTGGCGAAGCTGCCCAAGTACGACTCGCCCGACGAAGCGTCCACGGCCCTCGAGGGCATGGTCGACAAGCTATTGAGTGACACCGGCCTCGACTACTCCTCGGACGTCGCCCCCTGGCTAGGCAGCCAGATCGCAGGTTTCGCCACCATCGAGGGGCCCCGGGAGGGGGCGTACGCGCTACTGCTAGCGGCCGACGATCCGGGGGCCGGGCTCGACGCCGTCGCTGCGGCCGAGGGTCTCGAGGATGGCGAAGAGCGCAGTCACGAGGGTGTCGAGTACCGGCGCTACAAGCCGGATCTGGGACGACATGTCCCCGCCTCGTTCGTGGCAGTCGGAGCACTCGAAGGTTTCGTCGTCGTGGGCAACGAGGACGGGTTCAGGGCCGCGGTGGACGCCTCCCGAGGCGCCTCTCTGGCCGACTCCAAGGAATACGACAGAGCGACTGAAGGCCTCTCTCGGGATCGCCTAGCGCTGTTCTACTACGACCCTTCCAAAACCACGCAGGGTCTCGGCGGGATGGGTGGGCCTGCGAGCATGGGACTGCTGACCGGCGCTGCGGGGCCGGGGCTGGGCGCGCAGAAGCCGGGAGCGGCGATCGTCTATGCGCGCGCCGACGCAATCGTCTTCGAAGCCTCCTCTGAGCTGCCTTCCGACGCCGCGTCACAAGCGGTGGTCGAGGCCGTCGGCAAGCCCGGCATCCTCGCCGACTTGCCTGCCGGGTCTTCGGTCGCATTCGGAGTCTCCGAGATTGGCAAGGTCCTCGAGAAGCTGGTGGACGGCTTCTCGCAGATGGGGCTCGGCGCCGGCTTTGTCGAGCAGCAATTCAAGACCGAGACGGGTCTTGACCTCAGGCGTGACTTGCTGTCGTGGATGGGAGACGTAGGCGTCTCGGTGCAGGGCTCGAGCCTGTTCGACCTGCGCGGTGGAGTCGTGATCGAATCCCGTGACCCGGCGGCGTCCAAGCGAGCGGTGGAGGCTGTGCGACGTCTTCTGAAGCGTGAGGATGCACCACTCAAGCCGCTGTCCCTGCCTGGCCTCGATGGGTTCGCCCTGGGTGACCCCTCGGTCCCGGAGGACATCAACGTGGTCGCCGCCGATTCCGTGGTCATCGCCTACGGAAACAAGGCCACGCTCGAGCTGCTCGAGCCGGGCCGGACACTGGGCGATTCGAAGCTGTTCCGTCGAGCCGAGAAATCGCTCGGTGGCGGTTTCGCCCCTTCCGCCTTCGCCGACGTGCCCGCAGTGGTGGGGCTGCTCGAGAGTTTCGGCCTCGGCACCGACGAAACCTACGTTAAGGAGATAAAGCCTCTGCTCGGCCACGTCTCGTATCTCGTGGCCGGTGCCCGCATCAGCGACGACAAGGTGATCCACAGGTCGGTGCTGGGCATCGACTGAGCGGGCCGCCGGCGGTGGCAAATGTCCGCGGTTCGCTCCTACCCACAGTTTTTCGTGGGTAGACGTCCGCGGTCCGCTTTCGCCACCGCGCCCGCCCGGGCGCCCGGCGCCCGGCCCCCTGCTGCCGAACCTTTAGGCTTCGGCCATGGCCGAATTCGACCTATCCGAGATGGAGGAGCGCTGGCGGCGCTTCTGGGATGAGGAAGGCGTTTATCGCTACGACCCCAGCCGGGGCCGCAACGAGACCTTCGTCGTCGATACCCCGCCCCCGACGGTGTCGGGCTCGCTCCATATCGGCCACGTCTGCTCGTTCACGCACACGGACCTCATGGTTCGCTACCGGCGGATGCGAGGCGACAACATCTTCTATCCGATGGGCTGGGACGACAACGGGCTGCCGACCGAGCGGCGGGTTCAGAACGTTTTCAATGTCCGTTGCGATCCTTCCCTGCCCTACGAGGCCGGCCTCGAGGTGGCGTTCGGCCGCGAAGGCGAAATCATTGCGGTATCCCGGCGTAACTTCATCGAGCTGTGCGACCAAGTCGTGTCCGAGGACGAGAAGAAGTTCAAGGACCTGTTCCGCCGCGTCGGGCTGTCGGTCGATTGGGAGCAGACTTACGCCACCATCGACGAGCGCTCTCGTTACGTCAGCCAGCTCTCCTTCCTGCACCTCCTCGAGAAGAAAGAGGTGGAGCTGCGCAACGCACCCACGATGTGGGACGTCGGTTTTCAGAGCGCAGTGGCTCAGGCCGAGGTCGAGGATCGCGACCGCGACGGCCTCTTCTATCGCATCCGCTTCGGCGTTGAGGAGGACGGAAAAGATCTAAGAAGTGACGAGTCGTTTGTGATCGCAACCACGCGGCCCGAGCTTCTCCCCGCCTGTATCGCAGTCACTGCGCACCCGCAGGACGAGCGTTACCGTCATCTGATCGGCAGAACCGCATGCACTCCGCTGTTCCACGCGCCGGTCCCGATCATTGCCGACGAGGGCGCAGACCCAACTAAGGGAACGGGAATCCTCATGATCTGTACGTTTGGGGATCAGGCCGATGTCGAGTGGTGGCGCGAGCTCAACGTTCCGGCCCGCGAAGTTATCTCGCGCGACGGCCGCATCCTTCCCGCCCCGTGGGGGGACGCGCAATGGCAGTCGCAAGACCCTGAGGATGCGGCTCGCAACCATGATGAGATTGTCGGTCTGACGATCGCACAGGCACAACGCGCGGTAGTAAGGATGCTCGAGAGCACCGGCGATCTCGAAGGGGAGCCCGAGCGCGTCCGCCGTCCGGTGAAGTTCTTCGAGAAGGGCGAACGTCCGCTCGAGTTCGTGGTGTCGCGCCAATGGTTCGTGCCCGTGATGGACAAAAAAGACAAGCTCCTCGAGCAGGGCCGCAGGATCGAGTGGCACCCGGAGTTGTTCCGCAAACGATACGAGGATTGGGTCGAGGGGCTCAACCAAGACTGGTGCATCAGCCGCCAGCGTTACTTCGGAGTTCCGATTCCCGTGTGGTACGCAATCGACGAGACCGGCGCCGTGAACTACGACAGGCTGATCGTGCCCGAGAAGGCCGACCTGCCGGTCGATCCCTCCGCCGAGACTCCCTCCGGGTATACCCCCGAGCAGCGCGGCCGGCCCGGCGGTTTCACCGGCGACCCCGACATCTTCGACACGTGGGCGACCTCGGCGCTCACCCCGCTGATCGCGTCGGGATGGCCCGATGATCTCGCCCGCCACGAGGCTCTCTATCCCAACGACCTGCGGCCTCAGGCCCACGACATCATCCGCACGTGGGCGTTCGTCACGATCACGCGCTCCTTTCTGGAGGACGGCTCGATCCCGTGGAAGCACGCTGCCATCTCCGGGTTCGTGCTCGACCCGCATCGCAAGAAGATGTCGAAGTCAAAGGGCAACGTCACCTTGCCGACGGAACCGCTCGACCAATTCGGTGCCGACGCAACGCGCTACTGGGCGGCGTCATCCCGCCTCGGTGTCGACACCGCCGTGGACAACAACGTATTCAAGGAAGGAAAGCGTCTCGTCACCAAGATTAGAAACGCAGCGCGGCTGGTGCGAGGCTATGAGGGAGACGGCGGCGAGGCAACGCATCCTTTGGACAATGCGCTCCGGGCGCGCCTCGCTGTCGCGATCGCTGCCGCAGACGCCGAATGGGAATCGTGGGATCACGCCGGAGCGCTGGATGTGATCGAGACGTGGTTTTGGTCCGACTTCTGTGACAATTACCTCGAGCTCTCCAAGAACCGCGCCTATGCGGGCGATCCGTCCGCATTGGGCACGCTGCGAACGGGGCTCGACATCGTCCTGCGTCTGTTCGCCCCCTTCCTTCCCTTTATCACCGACGAGGTATGGAACACCCCTCGAGAAGCGCCGAGCTCCATCCACAACCAGCCGTGGCCCCGGCCCCCAGAGCTTTTGGGGGCCCAGGACAACGGGTCCTTCGACGCAGCGGTCGAGGTCCTGACCCAGGTGCGACGCGCCAAGTCGCAGGCCAAGGTCTCCATACGCTTTCCCGTCGATCGGCTCGAGATCGAAGCGCAACAAGAAACGCTCGAGCTATTGGAGCCGGTCATGGACGACGTCTCCTCGACGCTTGCGGCGGAGTCCTTCGAGTTGCGAGCGACGAGTGATGGATCCGTCACAACGCAGATCACGCTGGGCCGGGCGCCGTCCGGGAAATGAGCTATCAGGAGGCCGTCTCGTACCTCGACGCGCTCGGCGTCGACCACATGCGTTCGAAGAGCCCTTCGACGCACCGGATCGAAGCGCTGCTCGAGCTGCTCGATCATCCCGAGAGCGCCGTGCCGGCGATTCATATCACCGGCACCAACGGCAAGACGTCGGTCGCTCACATTTCGTCCAGTTTGCTGCGAGCCTCTGGTCTCAAGGTGGGTACTTATACATCTCCGCATCTCCAAAGCGTTACCGAGCGCATTGCGCTCGACGGCCGGCCGATCGAAGAGCATGCCTTCGGCGAGCTCTTCGCTCACGTGCTGCCCTATCTCGACTTGATTGACGAACGCGTCAGCTACTTCGAACTGTTGACGGGAATGTTCTTTCTGTGGGCGGCCGACAACGCCGAGGCAGCAGTGGTGGAGGTAGGGCTCGGAGGCCGCTGGGACGCAACCAATGCGCTCAGCGCACCGGTGGCGGTGATCACGAATATCGGTCTCGAGCATACCGAGCTCTTGGGCACAAACACCGAGACCATTGCCAAAGAGAAAGTCGGAATCATCAAACCGGGCGCGTCGGTCGTGACCGCCGAGAGATCGCCCAGCGTATTGAGAGTGATCTCCGATGAGGCCGCAGCCCAGGGGGCCGATCTGGCGACGCTCGAGCGGGACTTCTCCGTCCTTGACAACAGGGTTGCGTTCGGAGGCCGTTATCTCGCATTGCAGACCACCAGGGCGCGCTACGACGACCTCTTTCTGCCGCTTCACGGCAGCCATCAGGGGATCAATGCGGCGGTTGCGCTCGAGGCCGTGACCAGATTCCTGCCGGCGCAGCCACTGGCCACCGACGTTGTACAGGAAGGTCTCGCACAGGCTGCTGTACCGGGTCGTCTCGAGAGCATGAGACTGGCGCAGGACGAGGTGACCGTCGTCCTCGACGTGGCCCACAACCCAGACGGCATGGCCGCGTTGGTGAACGGGCTCGCCGAGGCTTTCGTGTTCGACGACCTCGTCGTCGTGGTCGGAATCCTGGCCGACAAGGACTACAGGGGGATGCTGGCCGAGCTGGCGCGCCTGCCCTGCACTCTTGTAATTACACAACCCCAGAGCGCGCGTTCGGTGGCGCCGTCCGACCTGGGTGAGACTGCGGCCGAGCTCGGCCTCGACCATGAGATCGTCTCCGAAGTCGGCGCAGCCATGGATGCCGCAATCGGTTCGGCGGGCCAGGGCCGGCTTGTGTGCGTCACGGGATCGCACTACGTCGTGGGCGAGGCACGGCGGGCCCTACGAGATCAGGAGGATTCGAGATGACGGCTGCACAGAGGACTTTCGTCATGGTCAAGCCGGACGGCGTGCGACGGCGTCTCGTCGGCGAGGTCATCGCCCGCCTCGAGCAGAAGAGCTACGACATCGTCGAGATGAGACTGTTCACGATCGACGAAACTCTGGCGGGGCGGCACTACGCCGAGCACACCGAGAAACCGTTTTTCTCGGAGCTGGTGTCATTTATCACCTCGGGGCCGGTGGTGGCCATGGCCGTCGAGGGACCTGAGGCGGTCTCGGGCTGCCGTCAGATCATGGGGGCCACCAACCCCTTGCAGGCGGTCCCCGGATCGATTCGTGGCGACTTCGCCACCGAGATCACGTTCAACATCGTGCATGGGTCGGACTCGCCGGAGTCCGCGGCGCGAGAACTGGAGTTGTTTTTCGGCTAGTCTGTCGAGTCCTGTACAGCTAGCCGAATGTGGGTGTTCTTAGAATGAAAACGGTCTTTCAGTTCATCGGGCGGGATATGGCCGTCGACCTCGGGACCGCGAATACGCTGGTCTATGTGCGCGGCCGTGGCATCGTGCTGAACGAGCCCTCCGTGGTCGCCATCAATACCAAGACGGGCGCGATCCTGGCGGTGGGCTCCGAGGCCAAGCAGATGATCGGGCGCACGCCGGCTCACATCGTTGCAATTCGTCCGCTGAAGGACGGGGTCATCGCCGACTTCGACGTCACCGAGAAGATGCTCCGCTACTTCATCCAGAGGGTCCACAGACGGACCTTTCTCGCCAAGCCGCGTGTGGTGGTGTGCGTTCCCTCGGGCATTACCGGAGTCGAGCAGCGGGCGGTCGAGGAGGCGACGATCTCGGCCGGTGCACGCAGCGCGTTCATTATTGAAGAGCCCATGGCCGCGGCAATCGGCGCAGGGCTCCCGGTTCACGAGCCCACCGGCAACATGGTCGTCGACATCGGTGGCGGCACCACCGAGGTGGCGGTCGTCTCGCTCGGGGGCATAGTTACGAGCCAGTCGATCCGCATCGGCGGCGACGAGCTCGATGAGGCCATCATCAACTACATCAAGAAGGAGTATTCGCTGATGCTCGGCGAGCGCACCTCTGAAGAGATGAAGATGGCGATCGGCTCGGCCTTTCCCATGCCCGAGGAGCAGCAGGCCGAGATCCGGGGCCGCGATCTCGTGGCCGGGCTGCCCAAGACGATCGTGGTCTCGGCCGAGGAGATCCGGCGAGCAATCGAAGAGCCGGTGAATCAGATCGTGGACGCGGTCAAGAACACGCTGGATAAGACCCCGCCCGAGCTTGCCGCCGACATCATGGACAAGGGCATCGTTCTCGCCGGCGGTGGCTCTCTCCTCAAGGGGCTCGACGAGCGCCTGAAGCACGAGACCGGCATGCCCATCCACATCGCCGAGGATCCGCTGTGGGCCGTGGCGATTGGGTCCGGCAAGTGCCTCGAAGAGTTCGAATCGCTCAAGCGAGTGCTGATCTCCTCGACCCGCCACTAAGAACCTCCCCGAGTGTCGCCAGATGATCGCATATAGCATCTGACCACCACTCGGCCCCCGCTCGGGCTAGGATGACGCCCGAAGGACGGCGCGCGCAGCAAGCGCCTAGCCCGTCCCCCGTTTTGCAGCGCTTGTGGCACTGAGGTCTTGAGTGAGATGTATCGCCGAGTAGGGCGAGGGCGAGTGTTGCTGCTTGCCTTCGTAGCCCTGTCCATAGCCGTGGTCACGCTCGATTTCCGGCAGAACTCCGGAGGTCCAATCAAGCGCGCTCGCGATGTGACGGTGACCGTGGTGGCCCCCATCCAGAGGGGTTTCACGACGGTCACCCGCCCCGTGGGCAGCTTCTTCTCCTCCCTGGCCGAGCTCACCAACCTCAGGGGCGAGAACGAGCGGCTCAAGGCCCGCCTTGCACAGGCGGAGGCGGACGCCGACGGGCTGCCGCAGATCGAAGCCGAGAACGAGGAGCTCCGTAGGGATTTGGAGCTCAAGAAGTCATGGCGGACGATGGACTCGGTGCTGGCGCCCGTCATCTCCAACTCCCCCTCCAACTACAAATGGGCGTTGGTCATCGGCAAGGGCAAGCGCCAAGGCATCAGGGTCGATAACGCGGTCATGAATTCGGAGGGTCTCGTGGGAAAGATCATCCGAGTCGATCGCAACTACTCAACGGTCTTGCTGCTGGTCGATCCGGCTGCGGCCGCCACCGCCCGCGTCGGAGACCTCGGCGATTCGGGACTCGTCGAGGGCAACGGCGGTGGCGAGAGGTTGACCCTCTCGTCAATCGACGTTACTTCGGATGTGTCCGTGGGGGACGAGGTGGTCACTCTGGGGCGGGATCAGGGTATCTTTCCTCCCGGCATCGAGATCGGCTTCGTTGCGGAAGTGGGTGGCTCCGCAGCTGCATTGGAACGACTCATAACCGTCGAGCCATCAGTCGATTTCAAGTCTCTGCAATTCGTAACGGTATTGCTCGAAACAGGTGACGAGCTACAGCCCAAGAAGAAGGCCAAGTGAGCGCGCGCGCATCACGCCCTAACGGCATCCTCGCCGAAGTTGGGCTCGCCCGCATCGCCGCGGTGACGGCGACGGTCGTTGTCGCGGTTGCGTTGCAATCCACCGTGCTGGCACGACTTACCTTGCTCGGTGTGATTCCCCAGCTGATTCTCGTCGTGGTGGTATGCCTGGCCTTTACGGATGGGGAGCGCGTGGGAGTGGTGACGGGGTTCTTCGGCGGGCTGCTGCAGGATCTTCTGTTGCCTCAGTCGATAACCGGTCTCACTGCGCTGGTGTACACGCTGGTGGCGTTTGCAGTGGGGATGTTCCGCATCTACGCTCCGCAGGATTCCGTGTTGGCTCCCGTTTTCGCGGTAACCGTCGCAACCGCAGTGGCCGAGTTTGGGTATGCAGCCATGGCCATCATGTTGGGACAACCGTGGGTTGGTCTCGAGTTCACGATCAAGGTGGCGGGACTAGTGATTCTCTACAACACGCTTCTGACGCCGTTCGTGTATCCGTTGGTGCGCAGGGTCGCTAATCGGTACCGGCCGGAAAGGGTGTACCGCTGGTGAGCGGCTTCACCAAGCCGACCGAGGAGGGCCGCAGCGTCTTCGGAATCGACCGGCTGCTTCTGCGGCTGACGGTCTTCGGGACGATCATCGTGACCATATTCGTAGCGCTGTTTTCGCGCCTGTGGTTCTTGCAGGTGCTGGAAGCAAGCGAGTTCCGCCAGCTCGCAAAGCAGAATCGTACCCGCCTGGTCGAGTCCGAGCCGCCGCGAGGACTGATCCTCGACCGCAACGGCAGGATGCTTGTTCGCAACCGCCGGTCTCTGTCGGTGACTGTGGATCGCCAGATCGTCGACACGCCGAAGAAGACACGCAAGGTGCTCCACCGTCTCTCGGCGCAGCTGGATATACCCGTCAAAGAGCTGAAGGACAACCTCCAGGACGAGGCCGTATCGCCCTACAAGCCGGTGGCCGTGGCCGTCGACGTGCAGGAGAAGGACGAATTTTACATTGAGGAGAACGGGGAAGACTTTCCCGGCGTCGCGGTCGAGAACCTGCCGGTTAGGACCTATCCGCGTAAACAAATGGCGGCGCAGCTTCTTGGGTATGTCGGCGAGATCTCGTCGGACCTGCTGGATTCCGATCACTACGGATCCAAGCGCTACAGGGCGGGGGATATCGTCGGACGCGACGGAATCGAGTACACCTACGACCGCTTCATCCGGGGACGGCCGAGCCTTGAGAGGGTGGTGGTGAACTCGGCCGGAGACGTGGTCGACTCTGACCCGCGGCGGGAGGAACGACCGGGCGACGATCTCTATCTGACGCTTGATGCCCGTATCCAGAAGGTCACCGAGAAAGCCCTGGCCTCGGGCATCGCGGCGGCCCGAGCGGAATACCGGGCCCCCTCGGGCGGCGCTGTGGTCATGGATCCCGACAACGGCGAGATCATTGCGATGGCCAGCTATCCCACCTTCAATCCCTCCATTCTTGCCGACGGCTACAGCAAGAAGGATGCACGTAAGCTGGGCGCGGCCACCTCTGAAGACAACTCTGACGACCGACTGTTGAACCGGCCCGTGCTGGGAGGCTTTCCGCCCGGGTCGACTTTCAAGGTCGTCACCGCCGGAGCGGCGATGTGGTCCGGAGTGGCATCACCTTCGACGTTCCTGGGGTGCCCGCCGTCGACCGTCTTTCCTCCCGGGGGGGGACCCGGCAGCGTGATCTTCAACAACTGGACCTCCGCCGATATGGGCTACATGGGATTCGCCGAGTCGCTCGAGGTCTCCTGCGACACCTTTTATTACCAGTTGGGATGGGCCATGGAAGAGGCCTACGGGGCGGCCCTCGGCGATGAGAGCGAACGCTTCCAGGACTACATGCGGATCGCCGGCTTCGGCCACGAAACTGGAATCGACCTTCCCTACGAAGCCGAAGGCCGGGTCGCCGATGAAGCTTGGTGCGAGGCCTACCGTGACTACTTCTGTCCGATCGGGTGGCTACCTGGATACACCGTGAACATGGCCATCGGTCAGGGCGAGCTGATAACCACCCCCCTGCAGATGGCGGTGACCTACGCGGCCATCGCCAACGGCGGTCGCATCGTCAAGCCACATCTGGGAATGTCGCTGGGTCGCACAGACGAAGCCGGCGAGGTCGAGATACTCAAGGATTTCAAGGCGAAGACCGTGCGCAGGTTGCCGCTGGACGAGGGCGAGCTGGCACCGTTGCAGCAGGGGCTGGTCGATGTGATCTCGGGAGACCAGGGGACGGCCGCGTCGGCCTTCGCAGGCTATCCCCAGGGCAACTTCCCCGTCGCCGGCAAGACCGGAACGGCTCAGATAGGCGACGTCGATTCCGGTCTCAACTACGCTTGGTTCACCTCCTATGCTCCCGCCGACGATCCCGAGTACGTCGTGGTGACCTATCTCGAGAAGGCCGGGCACGGAGGCGAGAGCGCCGCTCCGGTGGCGCGTCAGATCTACGAAGCTATCTTCAAAGTGGACGATGACCCCAACGTGGGCCTAAGCCAGGACTTCTCCGGCTAATGCAAGGCACATTTCTTGATGCCGTCGATCGCATCGGAGGAGAGCCCGTCGCCGCGCGCATGGCGAGAAAGGCTCCGATACGACACCTCGACCCCATGCTGCTGCTGGTGACTCTCCTGCTGAGTATTTTCGGCGCGGTCATGGTATTCACCGCCACCGCCACCAAGCAGGAGACGCTGGGACTTGATCCAAGCCAGTACCTGAAACGCCAGATCGCCTACGCCGCGGCGGGCGCTCTCATCCTGCTGGTGGTGAGCTTCATCGACTACCGCTATGTGCGGGCGCTTGCCCCCTTCCTCTACGGGTCGGGAGTGATCGCGCTGCTGCTGGTGCTGACGCCGCTCGGAGACGAAGCGGGAGGGGCACAGAGCTGGTTCAACTTCGGGTTTTTCCAGGTGCAGCCTTCAGAGTTCGCAAAGGTGACGACCGTGGTGGCGGTTGCGGCTTACTTAGGCGAGCGCAAGGGTGAGATCCGCGTTCGCGATGTCGCGGTCGTGGTTCTGTTGGTGGGGCTGCCGAGTGCGCTCATCGTGATCGAGCCCGACTTCGGCTCGATGCTCGTGTTCGTGGCGCTTCTGGCCGGCCTGCTGTTGCTGGGAGGCGCAAAGATCAGGCACTTTGTGTCCCTGGCAATACTGGGCTTGATCGGCATCATCATCATTCTACAAGCGGGGTTTCTTCAGACGTATCAAATCGAGCGCATCACCGCCTTTCTTGACA
Organism: Actinomycetota bacterium; assembly: GCA_013695465.1. GTDB lineage: Bacteria > Actinomycetota > CADDZG01 > CADDZG01 > WHSQ01 > JACDAL01. The sequence goes on from JACDAL010000121.1 coordinate 18,251, forward strand.
AGGATCCCGATGTCCAGTCCGAGGGGTGGACGCTGACTCAGGCGAAGATCGCCATCGCCTCCGGCGGCCTCAACGGCAAAGGATTGTCGGAGGAGAAGACGCAAACGACGTTGGACTTCGTGCCCGAGCAGCACACCGACTTCATCTTTACGGCGATCGCCGAACAGCTTGGTTTCGTGGGAGGTGCGGCATTGCTCGGTCTCTTCGCCCTGTTGCTATGGAGAGCCCTTCGGATCGCCACGTTGTCACGAGATCTCTTCGGCACCTTGGTGGCCGGGGGCATTGCGACGATGTGGGTTTTTCAACTATTCATCAATGTCGGCATGACCATGGGAATCATGCCGATAACGGGCCTGACACTCCCGTTCGTCTCTTTCGGAGGTTCAAGCATGGTCGTCAACTTTCTGTCTGTGGGCTTGCTGCTCAATATCCACATGAGGCGCTACTTGTGAGCGAAGAAGCGCCCCGCCCGCGTGAAAGGGCGGCCGACCTCGACAGAGGGACACCCGCGGCCGGCACCGAACAGCGCCGGTCGAGTCGCAGATCGCAGCGCCGGCCCCGAAAACGCCGTCCACCTCAGGCGGCCGTCAATCGCATAATGCTCGTTCACTCCGACCCGGCAGGCACTCAGATAGCTGTGCTCGAAGACGACGTGATTGTCGAGCACTACGTAACGCGCCCAGACGATCGTTCGATGCTCGGCAATATCTATCTCGGACGAGTGCAGAATGTTCTTCCCGGCATGGAGGCCAGCTTCGTGGACTTCGGAGCTGCTCGCAACGGCGTGCTCTATGCGCGCGAGGTTGGTATTGCCGGCGAAGAAGGTGCCGAGCTGCCGCGTATCGAAACCGTGCTGCGATCTGGCCAGCAGATCATCGTGCAGGTGACCAAGGAACCGATGCGCTCCAAGGGCTCCCGCCTCTCCGCACTGGTATCACTGGCGGGTCGGCATCTGGTTCTGGTGCCCGAGGCGAGCTCGCTGGGTGTGTCGCGCCGGTTGGCGGACGACGAACGCAACCGCCTGCGAGACATCGCTCAGGACCTCGGGCGAGAGGGGCACGGACTGATCGTGAGGACGGCGGCCGAGGGTGCGTCGAGCGCCGATCTCGAAGCGGACCTGCAACGCCTGATCGGTGTGTGGGAGACGATCACGACCAAAGCGCAGAAGGCCAAGGCTCCCGCTCTTCTGTACGAGGAGCCAGAGCTCGAGCTAAAGGTGGTGCGCGACCTCTTCAATCGCGACGTCAAGCAGTGCGTGGTCGACGATGCGGTGCTCGAAGAGATCCTGCGTTCGTATGTGCGCGACACAACGCCCGAGCTCGACCAGAGGCTGTCGCTGTACAACGGCGACCTGCCGATCTTCGAGGAATACCGAGTCACCGAGCAGATCCGCAAGTCACTCGACCGCAAGGTGTGGCTGCCCTCAGGCGGGCACATCGTGATCGACCGCACCGAGGCGATGACCGTCATCGACGTCAACACGGGGAAGTTCGTCGGCAAGTCGACTCTGGAGGAGACCGTCTACAGGACCAACCTCGAAGCTGCCTCCGAGGTCGCTCGCCAGCTGCGCGTGAGGGATATCGGAGGGATCATCGTCGTCGACTTCATCGACATGGAGGAAGCTGCCAACCGCGATGCGGTCGTTGCCCATTTCCGGGGTCAGCTCGAGCGGGACCGCTCCCGCACGCAGGTCCACGACATTTCGCCACTCGGCCTGGTGCAGATGACTCGCAAGGGAGTTGCGGCCGGGATCGTGGAGGCGTTCTCGGACCCCTGCCCGACCTGTGAGGGCCGGGGGATCCTGATCCACGACGTCGACTGACCCAACCCCCGATTGCCGAGTGGTGGTGAAGTCGGTCGCTATGGAGCATCTGGCGACCGCTCGATGAGAAACGGGTTGGTATCATGATCACTCCGCATCCATTTCCTGAGAGGTTCGAGCACATGTACGCGGTCATCCGCACCGGCGGCAAGCAGTACAAAGTCGCCCCGGGCGACGTCATAGAGATCGAACGGGTTAAGGACTCGTCCGGCAAGTTGTCGTTCACCCCGTTGCTGGTGGTCGACGACGACGGCCGCTCGACTTCGGGCCGGTCTGCCCTCCAAGGCGCCAGCGTGGATGCCAAGATCCTGCACGAGTCGCGCGGCCCCAAGACCGAAGTGAACAAGTTCAGGAACAAGACCGGTTACCGGCGCCACTCCGGGCATCGGCAGACGTACACGAGCGTTGAGATATCGGGGATCAACCTGGCCCCCCAGAAGAGTTAAGGAGCAACTACATGGCTCACAAGAAGGGAGCGGCTTCCTCCCGCAACGGCCGTGACTCCGCCGCCAAGCGACTCGGCGTCAAGGTCCACGGCGGCCAGAGCGCCCGCGCGGGCTCGATCATCGTGCGCCAGCGGGGGACTCGCTGGCATCCGGGGCTCAACGTCGGCCGCGGCTCGGACGACACCCTGTTCGCGAAAGCCGACGGGATTGTCACGTTCCACCGGGCGCGCGACCGCCGGGTGGTAAGCGTACTCACCGACTAGTCGCTCGGGGGCGAGCCTCATGGCCTTCGTTGACGAGGCCGCGATCGAGGTGTTGGCCGGCGCGGGAGGCAACGGCTCGGCATCCTTCCATCACGAGCCCTACAAGCCCAAGGGGGGCCCGGACGGGGGTGACGGAGGCGACGGGGGCAGCGTCGTGCTTCGAGCCGACGACTCGGTCGGGACGCTCCTCGAGCTGCAGCACCACCCTCATATCAAAGCCGGGCGCGGAGGACACGGCGCAGGCAAGAGAAGGCACGGCGTGCGCGGCGCGGACCGCCTCGTGCCGGTTCCCACCGGAACCGTGGTCTACGAAGGAGACGTCTTCATTGCAGACCTGGCCGGTCCCGGCGATGAGCTCGTGGCGGCCCGAGGAGGTCGTGGGGGCCGGGGCAACGCCCGCTACGCAACTCCCACCAGGCGTGCGCCGAACTATGCGCAAAAAGGGGAGCCGGGCGAGGACAAGAGGCTGCACCTCGAATTGCGCCTGCTCGCAGATGTGGGGCTGGTCGGCTTTCCCAACGCCGGCAAGTCGACTCTGATCTCGCGCATCTCGTCCGCCCGCCCCCGCATCGCCGACTATCCCTTCACCACCACCGTTCCCAACCTCGGAGTGGTGCGGGCAGGCGATGACACCTTTGTCGTCGCCGACATCCCCGGGCTCATTCCCGGCGCGCATCGCGGCAAGGGTCTCGGCCATCGCTTTTTGCGCCACGTCAGCCGGGCCGCCGTGCTCTGCTACATGATCGATCTCGCCGCCACCGACCGCGACCCGCTCGACGACGTCGAAGTCCTCAAGGGCGAGGTGGAGGCGTTCGACCCCGACCTCGCAACCAGGCCCTCGCTAGTCGTTGCCGCCAAGTCAGATGTTGGCTCGGAGTCGGCCGTGGCGGTGCGCTCGGAATGGCCCGATTCCATGTTCATCTCCGCGGTCACCGGCGAGGGCATCGACGCGTTGGTGTGGCGTCTCAATGAGGAGGTGAGGCGCGCCCGGGCCTTGAGACCGGCCCCCGTCGGCTACATCCGCCATACCGTCTCAGAGCGGCCCATCACTGTGGCGAAAGAGGACGGCTCCTGGCGGGTGCGCGGGGCCCGGCCGGAGCGGGCGGTTGCGGTCTCAGACTTCGACGACGACGACTCCGTGGTCAGGCTGCAGCGCGCGCTCATCTCCATGGGGGTGGAGCGCGCCCTGGAACGGGCCGGCGCCCGGGCGGGGGACGAGGTCCGCATCGGAGCGGTGTCATTCGACTTCGAGCCCGAGGCAGGCAGTGTCACGAGTTGAGCTGAAGCCGGGGGACCGGCTCGTCGTCAAGGTCGGCAGCGCCTCCCTGGTCGGTCCCGACGGGGCTCTCGACTCGGAGCGACTGGCATCTCTGTGCGCCGGCATTGCCGGGGCGCGCCTGAACGGGATCGAGGCGATTCTCGTGTCCTCGGGCGCAATCGCAGCCGGTCTGGCGCCGCTCGGGCTGGTGGCGCGCCCCTCCGACATGCCCAGCCTGCAGGCCGCTGCCGCCGTGGGTCAGGGCCGCCTGCTCGCCCGTTACTCGGCCGGGCTGGCCGAGCATGGCCTGGTCGCCGCCCAGATGCTCTTGACGCGCTACGACTTCATGCACCGCTCTCACTATCTCAACGCCCGCAACACTTTGGACCGGTTGTTGGCGCTGGGGGCGCTCCCGGTGGTCAACGAGAACGACACGGTTGCCACCGACGAGATCGGCTTCGGCGACAACGACCGGCTCGCGGCCCTCGTGGCCAACCTGGCGCGGGCCCGGCTCCTGGTGCTCTTGACCGACGCCAAGGGGCTTCACGTCTCAGACCCCAGGCACGACCCCTCTGCCCCCCTCATCGACGAGGTCGATCGGATCACGCCCGAGCTCGAGCGCCGGGCGGGCGGACGAGGCACGGAGCTCGGAAGCGGCGGCATGGCCTCCAAGCTGACGGCGGCGTGGGTGGCCACGTTCTCGGGGGCCGCGGTGGTCATCGCCGACGCTTCAGAGCCCCAGATCCTCGACAAGGTTCTCGCCGGCGGCCGCCTCGGCACCTATTTTCGGCCTCGCCCCCACCGCATCTCCGCCCGCCGCCTGTGGATCGCCTTCGCTCAGCCTCCGCGAGGCACGGTCGTGGTCGATGCGGGGGCGCATCAGGCACTCGCCCGTCACAAGAGGAGCCTGTTGGCGGTCGGCGTCACCGGGGTCCGAGGCGACTTCAGCCCGGGAGACGCGGTCGATGTCTGCGATCCGGAAGGGAATGTCTTCGCCCGCGGCCTCGTGCGTTACGAGGCCGCCGACCTGGAGGAGGCGGCGGGCCGCTCGACCGCAGGGACATCGGGGGGCGAGGTGATACACATCGACGAGCTAGTCGTGCTGGAGGAGTGAGGACCCTGGTGGGGGTCGGAGAGGTCTGCGAGCGTGCCCGCAGGGTGGCAACTGCGGTGGCTCGGTCTTCGGGGGAGGGGAGAGAGGCCGCGCTCGAGGGCATGGCCGACGCGCTGGTCGCTTCCCGGGACGAGATCCTCGAGGCCAACGGCGCAGACGTGGCCGAGGCCGTCGAACGAGGCGAATCCCGCACCGTCGTCGACCGGCTCACGTTGGCCGAGGCGCGCGTCGAATCGATGCGCAAGTCGCTCGAGGCGGTCGCCGAACAACCCGATCCCGTAGGCGAGGTGGTCGAGGAATGGACTCGCCCCTCGGGGCTCACGATCCAAAGGGTGAGGGCTCCCCTGGGCGTGGTGGCGGTGATCTACGAAGCCCGTCCCAACGTCACCACGGACGTCGCCGGACTGTGCCTCAAGGCGGGCAACGCGTGCATCCTGAGGGGCTCCTCGATCGCACACCGCTCCAACCAGGCGGTCGCGGCTGCGCTTCGCAGCGGCCTCGGCGCGGCCGGATTTCCTGCGGACGCCGTCCAGCTCGTGGGAGATGCGAGCCGCGCCGCCGCACTCGAGCTCATGCGCTCGAAGGGCCTTGTCGACCTGCTCGTGCCGCGCGGCGGGCGTGCCCTGATCAAGAGCATCGAGAAGAACGCCACCGTCCCCTACATCATCGACGGCGACGGCAACTGTCATGTCTACATCGACGCCGCCGCCGAGCCCGAGATGGCCCGGCGTATCGTGCTCAATGCCAAGACGCAGCGTCCCAGCGTCTGCAACGCCGTCGAGACTCTGCTCGTGCACGAGCGGCTCGCATCAGACTGGCTCCGCGGCTGCCTCGAGGAGCTCGCCGCCGCAGGGGTCGAGGTACGCGGCGATGAGCGAGCCCGGAAGGCTTATCCCCCGGCCTCGGAGGCATCCGAGGAGGATTGGGCCACGGAGTACCTCGACCTCGTCGTGGCGGTCCGAGTGGTCGACTCGCTGGACGAGGCCATCGATCACATCAACCGTTACGGGACTTCGAACGCAGAGGCAGTCGTCACGCAGAACGACGACGTCGCGGCCCGGTTCGTGCGGGAGGTGGACTCCGGGTCCGTGTTCGTAAACGCCTCGACTCGTTTCTCCGACGGCGGCGAGTTCGGTTTCGGGGCCGAGATCGGCATCTCGACGCAGAAGCTGCACGCCCGCGGCCCGATGGGCGCGCGAGAGCTGACCTCTATCAAAAGCGTGGTCTGGGGCACCGGCCAGGTCAGGGAGTAAGCGCCCGCGGGGGCCCTTGAAAAGGGGAAGGGGGCCCGGGGGGGCCCCCTTCCAAGGCCGAGCTTGTGGGTCTCGGTCGGGGGATTGCTCCGAGCCCGCCGCTCACAGCCGGGGATGTCCAAGAAGCTAAAGGCTCAAGTTGGACTCCGAGTGAACCGACCTGAGCCATGAGATGAATTTGGCGGGCACCCCTATTCCGGCATGTCGGCCTCCGAATCCGGTTAGCTATGGGCATGGAGCAAGCGCAACGGAAAGCGTCGAGAGTCGGAGTCCTGGGGGGCACGTTCGATCCCATCCATATCGGCCACCTCGTCGCCGCCTCGGAAGCACTCCATGAGCTGCGCCTCGACTTGGTGATGTTTGTTCCCACCGGTCAGCCGTGGCAGAAGGACTCCTTCTCCAACCCCGAGGATCGCTACCAGATGACCATCATCGGCACTGCGTCGCACCGCCGCTTCGCTGCGTCGCGCATGGAGATCGACCGGATCGGCCCCACCTTCACGATCGACACGATGCAGGCTCTGCGTGATTTTCACGGAGAGGGCACCGAACTTTTCTTCATCATCGGTGCCGACGCGGTGCTGAAGCTCGATACCTGGCATCGCTTCGAGGGGCTCGAGAAGCTCGCCGAGATCATTGCCGTGACCCGGCCCGGCTTCGACCTCGCGGGCCTGCGCCCACAGCCGGGCTGGCCTCACATACACGTCCTGGAGATGCCCCGCATCGACGTTTCGTCGACCGACATCCGGGAGCGGGTGAGGACCGGGCGGCCCATCGAATACTTGGTGCCGGCGGCCGTCCGCCGCTACATCTCAGAGAACGGGCTCTACCTCACCGATGGGGATGCGGGGGGCGACGATGTCTGATCACCGCCAGGCGCCCGATCTGCTGGATGAGCTGCTGAGCATCGACGAGCCCTTCTCAGCCGACGAGCCCTTCTCAGCCGACCAGGATGAGACGGCGGCGCAGCGTGAGGCCGCAGCCGACGAGCCGAGACCCCGCCGCCGCCGCTGGTGGCGAAGCAAGCGGAGCGCCGACCTGCCGGATGCCTCCGATGCCGAGGAAGGGCGCGACTCCTCGGAGGAGTCGGCCGAGCCCACGGTCGCGGCCGAGCCTGTGGTCGCGAGAGAACCCGGGGCCGCCGCCGGGCCTGTTGTCGAACCTGTGGCCGCCGAGCCGGGCCAGGTCGAAGGATCGCCCGGGCAACAAGAGCCCCCCGCGAACGCCGCCGAGGAACCGGAGGAAGAGGGGGCCGAGGTAGCGTCCGGCGAGATCGCCGAGACCCCTGCCCCCCGGCTCAGGGGCGGGCGTCACCTACGGGGTGCCGGAGATGAGACCGGGCGCGCCGTCGATGACACGGCGGGCGGCTCCTCCGAACCATCGAGGTCCCGACGAAGCGACCCCGTCCTGCCCCCCACGCTGGGCCCCAGGCGTGCCGCTCGATCGCGGCGCCGCTCCCACATCCGTCTGATCGTGGGAGTCTGCGCGGCCCTGCTGGTGCTTGCCGCTGCGGCGACCCTGGCTCCTTCGCTCCTCGACGATCCCCAGCCCACGAGCACCGGCTCGGCGGCGCCGGTCGACGCGCTCGCAGATCCGGTCAGGACCCTGTTGCTCTATGGCACCAGCGAAGCGCAGGCGTCCGAGGCCGGCTGGATAACCCTCCTGTCGCTGAACTCCGAGACGCGTGAAAGCTCGGTCATCTACGTCCCCGCCCATACCGCCACCGAGGTGCCGGGCCGGGGATTGCTCGGCATCGGCGAGTCGCTAGGGACGGGCCCCTCGCTCCTCGAAGTGAGCACCGAAACGCTTCTGGGAGTGCCTGTGGACGCTCGGCTGCAGCTCACGCCGGAGGGGGCCCTGGCGCTCTTTCAGGGCGTCGGAGAGGTGTCCGTTGACGTTCCCTCTGAGCTGCGGGTGGAGGTGGGGGAGGGGGCTCAGCTTCTGATCCCCCAGGGACCCCAGCAGCTGGCGCCCGACGAGCTCGTGTGGTTGCTGTTCAGGCCGGGCATCGAGGGCGACGATGCCGAGCTCGGCGGTCGTCACCTGGCCTTCTGGAATGGCGCGCTGAACCAGTACGCCGATGATCCGGAGGTCCTCGCGAGTGCTGTCGCGGACGCCGAGCCACGGCTGGGTACAACCGCATCCACCGAGCGCATCGGCGCTTTCCTGTCCGACCTCGCCCAACTCCCTGCAGCCAGCCGGACTCTTGCGAACCTCCCTGTGAAAGAGGTGAGCGTCGGCGCCGACGAGCTCTACGAAACCGATCCCGAGGAGCTGAGCGCCTTCGTAGAGGAGACGGTCGGGGAGACGGATCTGGCCACTGATCTCAGCCGGGTCCAGGTGCTCAACGGCAACGGGGTCCCCGGCGTCGGCGTGGGCGTGGCGGAAAAGCTCGTGGGGGAGGGTTATCAGATCACGCTTTCAGGCAACGCCGACCGGCTCGACTACGAGTGGACGCGCATCGTCAGCTATGACTCCTCGCCCGAAGGCCTCGCGGCGGCCCGGCGGGCGCGGGCACTGCTGGGGACCGGGACGGTGCAGGTTTCGTCCCAGGGGCAGGGTATCGTGGACCTGACAATCGTCGTTGGAAGAGACTTCCTGAGGACACGCTGACCGCAAGAACAATAGCCACCACGGACGCGACTCTCGCCCTGGAGGCCGCCCGCGCTCTCTCGGCCAAGCAGGCCGGGAAAATTGTGATCCTCGATGTGTCGCGCGTGCTTGTAATCACCGACCACTTCGTGATCGCGAGCGGCAACACCGAGCGTCAGGTGCGCACGCTGGCCTCTGAGGTTGAACGCCGGCTGCAGCCGCTGGGCGTAAGGCCCGCCCGGCGGGAGGGCGAGAGAGAGGGTCGCTGGGTAGTCCTCGACTACGTGGACTTCGTGGTCCATATCTTCCACCACGAGGCCCGTGACTACTACGAGCTCGAGCGGTTGTGGTCAGATGCCGATGAGGTCCCATTCGAGGACGACTACTTCGAGCCCGACGATGACTCAGCCGCGGCGCAGGCGACGTAGGCGCAGGTCCGGGGGTGCCGACGGCGGTGAGAGAGCGTCATCGGCAGCACCGGCAGAGACCGGCGCTCCCCTCGGCGAAGCCCCGTCCGGTTCTCGGCGCTCGCGCCGGCGCAAGCGTGGTCGTGGGAGACCTCAGCAGTCTTCGGAGGCCGCTCCCGCTACATCCTCTGAGGACATAGTCAGGGCCCCCGCTCGCAAGCCCCCCACAACCCTGAGCCGCCCGGCCGACGGGCTCACGCTGGAGCAGATCGTGGGAGAGCTGCAGTCGGAGTGGGGCGTGCCTCAGAGTCCCCAGGAGTTCCGGATCACGCTCAGGGTGGCCGAGGAGAGGCCGCGCGGCGGGGGCCCGACGGCGGTGGTAGAGGAGCGCGGTGACCCCGAGGACTTAGGGGAGCTTGCCGATGCCGGCACGCCCGGCCCTGCCCAGGAGGGCTCTGAGGAGTCCGGGGCCAGGGTCCGTCGTGAGAAAGCCCCTGCGGCCCCCAGGGTGGGGGCAGCGGAAGGCTCCGCTGAAGAGGGGGGAGAGACGCGCAGGAAGCGTCGCCGCTCCCGCCGCCGCAGGCGGGGTGGCAAGGCCAACTAGGTGGGGGCCGACCTCGAGCCGCTCCCGGTCATCCGGCCGCCGGCGCCCCCCCCGCCCCCAGCCCCCCGGCCCCCCGCCAGATGGTGGCAAACGTCCTCGGTCCGCTTCTGCCCACAGTTTTTTGTGGGCAGATGTCCGCGGTCCGCGTTTGCCACCCTGCGACTGTGGAGTCTGGACTCGAACACATCGGCTTCGTCGCACCCAAAAATGCGCGGGCCGTAAAGTTTGTCCCATGGAGTCGAGCTTCACCATCCTGCGCCTGCGAGGCATCCCGATCGGGGCCCATTGGTCGTGGCTTTTGGTCGCGGGCCTGGTTGTGT